>PMAL01000078.1:0-4653 GCA_003152555.1 Acidimicrobiaceae bacterium
CGCCAATATCAATCGCAAGTCGATGACGGTGTTGATGCTGGTCTAATACGGCTGTCAACGGGGATTGAAGCGAAAGAGGATTTGGTAGCCGACTTCGAGCGAGCGCTTGCCGCAACGTCCATTAACTAGGAACGCTGCAACCTAAAGTTGGTCGTTGCTCGCTTCATTGGATTTCAGGGTCTACAGAGGATCGCGACCTTACAATGGGCCGATGAAGAGTCGCGCCGTGGCGTTTGTCACCTACGGCCAGCTGATGTTCGCGTTTTTCCTGGCTCTCTGCGTAGCGCTGCATCCCGGTTTCGTACTCAAAGCGGACGAAGGCGGAATGAGCAACTACGGCATCCACGCAAAGACCGCCGCTGCCTACACCTTGTCGCTGGGTTTTCCAATGCTATGTAGTTTCCTGGCGGCCCGACTCTTCCTGGGCGAAGGGGATTCACCGCATCAATTTCGCCAGTTGCTTCGTTGCTACGCCTGGCTGCTCCTTCTCACACTGGTGAGCACCTACGTGTATTCGCTCAATACCGCGTTGCGGGATCTGCACGTCGTGATAGGTGCGGCCCTCGCGATCTTCCAGGTGCTCGCATCAGCGTGGATGTACCGATTCTTGCAACGAGGCGGGTGGGACGCGACGCTCCTGATGGTCGAGATTGTGGGCTTCGTGCTCGCGGTCCTCACCTTCGTTGGCGCACTACACGTGCTCTTCCTCACCCAAGTGCTCACGAGTGGTGCCTTTGCGGTGCTTCTCGTGCGAAGCGCCTTGAAGTTAGATACCCGTTCGCCGGTGACGGGAATTACGTAGGACCGTTTCGGTTTCGAACTTGGTGCGCTGGCTCCGCGATCCAGGTCGCCAGCCAAGATGGACTCGAAGTCTCTGTCGGTAAGGTAAGTGGTCATGGAAACGACGTCGCGCTACTTCTGTCTCGACACCGTCATGATTGACATCGTGATGGAAGTGGAGGCGCTACCGCGTCGCGGTGGTGACGCCCTTTCGTCGCAGTACCTCGTCACGCCCGGTGGTGGTTTTAATTCCATGAGCGCCGTCACTCGCCACGGCATGAACGCGGTCTACGTCGGACGCTTGGGGTGCGGCCCCTTCTCGGACCTCGCCCGCGACGAGTTGACCAAGGAAAGCATTTTCGTCCCCGTCGCCGCGAATGAGGAGAGCGACATTGGTTTCTGTCTCGTGATGGTCGACGAATCAGGGGAGCGCACGTTCGTCACCGCCCCGGGGGCCGAAGGGACATTGCGAGCGTCGGATCTGACTGGTATTGAAGTCAATTCCGGTGACTACGTGTTCCTGTCGGGATACAACTTCGTCTATCCGGCACTGGGTGCGGTGATCGAGCCGTGGGTGGCATCGCTGGCCGGTGACGTCGTGGTGGCCCTCGACCCAGGGCCGAGGGTGCTGGATATTGAACCGGAAATATTGTCGCGAGTGCTCGCTCGAGTGGACTGGCTGCTCTGTAGTGCCGACGAGGCTGTTCAACTCTCTGGGAAGGAATCGATTGATGAGTCGGCGTCGGCGCTGTTGGCGCTGACGGGTCGACGCGGCGTCGTCGTGCGCGACGGCGCCCGAGGCTGTGTGGTCGCCGAAAAGGGATCCGCTTTGGTTCACAGTCAAGGTTTTTCAGTGGAAGTTCGTGACACCAACGGTGCCGGCGACATCCATGATGGCGTGTTCCTCAGTGAAATGGCGCGAGGCACGGAAGTGGGGGAGGCGGCGCAACGGGCCAACGCGGCGGCGGCGATCTCGATTGGCGTGCTTGGGCCGGCGACCTGCCCCGTGCGCGATGAAGTGAGTCGCTGGTATCAACAGTTGGGTTGAATTGATCGCGCGCCCTGCGCCCCACAAAACCCCCACCGATTGCTCGGTGGGGGTTTTGTTGGGACTAGGAAATTACTTCAGCCACGCCGGGATCTGCTGGACGATCGGCTTGGTCTGCACGGTTAACGGAGCATCATTCGCGTCGGTCGTGGTGTAAATCGTCTTAGTCGGCACGGCGTACTGCGGCGCGTTCGTACCGTTCGTGAGCACTCCGGCAAGGGCACCACCGGTCAAACCCTGGTGATTGCCCTTCGTGTAGCGCAAGGGCATAATCGCTGGCGTCGAGAGCGTAGTGCTCTCGAGTGTCTTGACAAAGCCCGCGCGCGTCACGTTCTTGCCCTCCGCCTTCAACGTCTCGGCGAAGGCCACGGCGTAACCGGCCCCGTAAATGTCGTTGCCGGAAATCACCGAACTAGCACTGAATCCGGGGAAGTCAGTGGGGTCGGCTTCGAGGACCTTACGTAGCCAAGGAACCCATGGATTCGCGTTGCTGTTGGTGGCGGGGAAGTAGTCGAGCGAGGTCGCACCGTCTTCTAGGACGGAGTTGACCAAGGTCGGGTCCGAACCCACGGAGGAAATGATCCACTTTGGCGTGTACCCCAGGGCGTGTGCGATTTCCAAAATCCCGGTAGTGAAGCCCGGAACGGAGTCGAGCACGACGACCTGGACCTTGTTGGTCTGCAGGGTCGAGACGTCGGCCTGGACGTCGCTGGAGGCGCCCGTTATCGCGTCGGCGTCTGCATAGCTGAGGTCATTCGCCGCGGCAATGTTGAGCCCACCGTCCTTGAGACCGAGAAAGCCATCCGTGCCGAAGTCGTCGCCTTGACCTATGAATCCGACGGTTTGACCCGCAAAATTGGTCCTGATGTACCGGGCGAAAATCTTGCCCTCCATCACGTAACTCGACTGGTAACCAAAGAGATCTGGATACTTAGATGGATTGTTCCAGGCAATCGAGCCCGAGGCTACGAACAGCTGGGGAACTCCGTTCCCCTTCAAGTAGTTCTCGACGCTTTCCTCGGCCTGAGTGCCCAGCGAACCTACGGTGGCGAAGACGTGGTCTTGAGCGACGAGTACCTTGTTCACGCTGAGGGTCGTCGTGCTCGCGCCGGCCGTGCAACTGGCATCTACTGCCGCGAGGTCGTAGCAGTCGTCTAGTCGGATGTACTTGATCTTGCGCCCGTTAATGCCGCCCTTGCTATCAATCCACTTAAAGACGGCATTGGCCGCGGCCGACACTGGCGCGTAACTATCGGCAATTCCCGAGAGCGGAACAGCCGCGCCAATGGTGATGCTGTTTGACGTGACGCCCGGTGTTGAAGATGCGGCACTCGCACCACTGATCAGTACGCCTGAAGACGCGATACCGAGTGCGAGTGTTGAAGCTGTTAACAACGTGATGGTACGTCGAACACGACGTTTGGACATTAGTACCCTCCTGTTTGGTTACTGGGAGGTAACCTACTGCACGTTCTGGTGAGTTACCAGTCGCCTACGCGACTTTGTGAGCCGGCGAAGCGGTCCCCAGAGCCCCGCAATTCCTCTGGGCGCGAAGAGCATCGTCAGTATTAACAGGACCCCAAAGATAATTCCTTGCATATTGGCGCCCAGGTTGGAAGCGGGATTGACCCCCGTCAGGGCATTGATGTGGTCGACCAGGTTGGCGCTGAATGAGTAGATGATGCCACCGATCACGGCGCCGCTTAGGGTGCCGATCCCGCCGAGCACCATGAGAGTGAGCAGCGTGATCGACAACGTGAGCGGGAACGTGGAGGGGTTGACCGTGGCGTTGAGAATCGTGTAGAGGGCGCCCCCAAGTCCGGCGAATCCCGCGGAAATCATGAATGCCGAGCTTCGAGTGAGGGTCAAATTGATGCCCACGAGTTCGGCCGCCACGTCGTTGTCGCGGATGAGGCGCATGGCTCGGCCCGTGCGGCTGTGAAAGAGGTTGGCCATAAAGAAAAAGGCCACGCCCGCGACCACGATGGCGATGTCGCAGCTCCACTGGGCGTTGGCGTTAATGGCGGCATTTTGACCGCTGAAAAGGTGCAAGAACCACTTTGGCGTCGTGAGTTCGTTGAGGAACTGGCCGTTTTCACCACCGGTCACCGAGGTGAAATTCTGGGCGATGGGCGAAATAGCTGCCGAAAAGGCCAGGGTCATGCCCGCGAGATAGGGACCTCGAAGACGCGTCGAGGGGACCGCAATGATGAGCCCGCTGAGGCCCCCCATGACAATGGCGAGAAAGAAGGTGAGGACGAGCGGAGTGGTGGCGTGATGCTGGGCCCAGATGCTCGCGGAGTAGGCACCCACCGCCATGAAACCTGAATTACCGAGCGAGATTTGGCCACTCCAGCCAATCAACCAACTCAGCCCCAGGATGACGATGGCGATCGCGGCGCCCTCGGCGAGTTGTGAGTCGGCGACCGGTGGCAAGAAGACCGTGATGAGCAGCACCAGGATGGTGAGGGAGAGCACGACCAAGAACCGCGAGTGCGTCGTGTCCTGGGAGCGTAACGAGCGAATCCAGTCCACTAGACCCTCCGCTCGACGCTTCTGGTGAAGATGCCCTGGGGGCGAATCATGAGCGCCAGGACCAGGATGATGATGCCGCCCAGGGGAGCGAGATTCGCCGACCAGTACGAAAGGATGAACTGTTCGGTCAGTCCAATCAGTAATCCCCCGGCGATGGCGCCCAGAGGCGAGTCGAGGCCGCCAACGACGGCCGCGATGAAGCCCGCGACAAAGATGCCGTTCATGTTGGTGGGGTAGAGCCCGAAGTTGCCCGACGCGATGATGACCGCCGCGACCGCGCCGACGCCGGC
>PMAL01000078.1:4666-7369 GCA_003152555.1 Acidimicrobiaceae bacterium
TGAAAGAAGATCTGGGAAAACGGCGGCGGGATGTTTCGGGTGACGCCCGTCCAGATACCGGCGACAAACGCTTCGATGAGTCCTAGGAAACCGACCATGACGACGATGGCGTTGATTTCCGGTTTGCCGTAGAGCGGTCGAATGAGCACCCGTTCAGCCAGGCCGCCAAAGAGCACGCCGACCGTGACCGAAATAATGACGCACCACCAATAACTCACGCCGTGTTCGATCTCGGTCATGCCCACGTAGGTCGCGAACATGGCCATGGCGCCCTGGGCGAAGTTGAGCACGTGCGTTGACTGCCAGATGATCACGAGACTGAGCGCCAAAAGTGAATAGAGGACGCCCTGGGCGACGCCCGCAAAAATGTTGTGCATAAACGGCGACGCCAGAAAATTCGCCACTACTGCACCAGCCCCAAGTAATAGCGGCGAAGATCGTCGTCGCTGGCCACCTTGTCGGCGTCGTCACTCGCCACCACGGTGCCCAAGTGCAACACCACGGCTGTGTGGGCGATGCGCAAGGCGCTCTTGGCGTTCTGCTCGACCAGGATGACGGTGAGGTTCTTGGATTCGCAGAGTCGAAGGATTGACTTCATTAGCTCTGACGTGACCTGGGGCGCTAGACCCAGTGACGGCTCATCAAGCAGCAGCACCTCGGGCTGAGCAATCAGCGCGCGGGCCATGGCCAACATCTGTCGTTCACCACCCGACAACGTGGCGCAGTACTTCTTGCGCCGATCACCGAGGGCGGGAAACTGGGCGTACTGGGCTTCGAGGCCCTCGGAAATATTGACTTTGCTCGCCAATGCGCCCAGGCGCAAGTTCTCCTCGACGGTCAGTTCGCCAATGACCCCGCGGCCCTCGGGTACGTGAGCTACTCCGAGTCGGGCGATGTTTTCGGTCGTCACGTCAATGAGCGAATGTTCACCGAACACAATGCTGCCGCTCTTGGGTTTGACCAGTCCCGAGATGGCGCGCAGCAGCGTGGTCTTGCCAGCGCCATTGGCGCCGAGCACTGCCGTCACGCGCCCCGGTGACGCCTCCAGGCTCACGTCGCGCAGCGCCCGTACGGCGCCGTAGTTGACGCAGAGATTCTCGATGCGAATCATTCCTCTACCCCTAAGTAGGCGGCCAACACGTCGGGATCGTTACTGATGTCGGCTGGTGCGCCGGTGGCAATGACTTGACCGAAGTTGAGCACAATGAGTTGGTGGACGAGTGGCATGACAAAGTCCATGTTGTGCTCGACCAAGAGCACGCTCATCGAGGCGCGAAGCTCGGTGATGAGGTGGGCAAATTCCTCGAGTTCGTTCTCGTCCAGACCCGACGCGGGTTCGTCGAGCATGAGCAAAGTCGGGTGGGCCATCAGGGCGCGCGCGAGCGAGACCTTCTTGGCAATTCCGTAGGGAATGCCGCCGGGCATGGCCGCCGCGAACTTCGCAACACCGAGGCGCTCTAACCCGCCGAGCGCCTCTTGTCGAAGGGCTTTCTCGGTGCGCAGTCCGTTGGGTAAACCCAGAAATGAAGTGAGCAGTCCATCGCCGAAACGACTTTGCGCCCCCGCCATCACGTTTTCGAGCACGCTGAGCTGGGGGAAGAGCCCTACGCCTTGCAAGGTACGCGCTACGCCGGCCTTCGCCAACTGAGACGGACGCAGTGCGCCGTGGCCCGACGCGGGAAAGTGAACGGAACCTGACGTGGGCTTCTGAAAACCGCAGGCCACGTTGAACGCGGTGGTCTTACCCGCACCATTGGGTCCAATGAGTCCCACGATTTCGTTCTCGTAGACGCGAAAAGAGACTTCGTTGAGCGCGAGCAACCCGCCGAAATGCACCGTAACGTCGATCAGTTCGAGCGTGATGGGCCGCGACGTTGTATCGGTCATAGTGGGGTCCAAACTACCCCCAAAAGACCCGTCAATTTGCTCGTGTGCGCGAAGCGCCGCTATCGCAGTTAGAAATAGTTTTCGCCGAGCGCTTCACTCCAGGCAGCGACGCGCAGGTCTCCGCGTGGTACGCTCCAGCGAAAAACTGGCTTGATATCGAGCACCGGCGTGCCATCGACGCCGTCAAGACCCCGCGCCGTAAAGGACCGCCCACCAATCGAATCGATCGCGACCGTGGTCAAGAGAATTCGGTTAGGACGATCTTTGTTGCGTTGCGCGAAAACTCCGATGTCGGGCCACTCCTGATTGCCGCGAGGTCGTCGGTGCCACGGACCTGGCGGTACGTCTTCGGCCCAATCGGCGAAGAAGACGACCTCCACGTGCGAAAAGTCGGCCAACCCGTGCAGCGCTTCGTCGGGCACGTCCTGGGCCAGTTCCACGGTACTGACGACGTCATCCCAATTATCATCAATCGCTTCACTGCGATCGTTGCGGATGTAGGCAATCGCGCGCACGTTGTAGTTCATCGGGCCAATCTACCGATATCGCGTGCTTGGAAGTATCGTTACTCTGCGCAACGTGAACCGAGAAGGCAATGGCGGAACTGACTTTTACGTACGGGACAATGGCTGCGGGCAAGTCAACGTTGGCTTTGCAACTCTGCTGGCAATTACGCGAGGGCCGCAGCGACGTGGCCCTGTGGACCTTCGGGGACCGCAGCTCTGAGGGCATGGTTACCAGCCGCATCGGCATCGAGGCCGAGGCGGAAGCGATTGATCCCCACGGCAACCTCGCCGAACCGATTCAACGGCTGTT
>PMAL01000064.1 GCA_003152555.1 Acidimicrobiaceae bacterium
CTCACCACCGGGCCCGCGATCGCGATCAGGCCGACCTCGCCCCGGCTGACCGGAACCAGCCGTTCGCCTTCCTCCCGCACCAGTGCGATCCGGGCGAAGGGATGGGGGTACCCGACTGTCCCGATCAGCTCAACTGCCCGGCCTGGCGGGACGGTTGCGAGTTGGGAGTTGCTCTCCGTCAGTCCGTAACTGGGGCAGACCGGGATGCCCATCCCCGCCCAGGACAGGATGTCCTCCTGGCGCGCCGGGGCACCCCCGAGCAGGATGGCCCGCGCCTTCCTAAGGTGCTCGACTGCGCCCACCTCCACCAATCGGGTCAGCATGGTGGGGACCAGGGAGATCANNCGCAGCCATCACGGCCTGCTCGTTGAACCGCTCAACCGTCACCAGTGGCTGGCGGCACACGGCGGAGCGCATCAGCATCGAGAACCCCCCGACATGGTGCGGGCTGAGGCACAGGAGCCACCGCTCCCCTGCGACCGATCGTAGACTGGCCCGACAACCGCGTGCGGAGGCAAGCTGGTTGGCAACTGTCAGCGACACCGGCTTGGGCTCGCCGGTAGTCCCTGAGGTGAAGAGCAGCCCGAGTTCGCTCCCACGGCGGACCTGGGATGGCCCTGGCCCTCCAGCCCCGGCGCCAAGCTCCAGCAGCTCCGCGAACGCAGCCACCCGTGCGGGGGCATCGGGAGTACTCGAGTGCTCCTCAGGCTGGCTCGGCTCGACGATCAGGGCGGGCCGGGCCACCTCGAGTTGGCGCTGGAGGTCGGGGGCGGGAGCCCGGCCCGAAAGGGGCACCAGGGAAGCCCCGGCACGAAGGCACCCGTGTAGCAGCGAGGCTACGTCAGAGCGCGCCAGACCGATGGCGGCGACCCGGTCGCCGGCCCTTACCCCCAGCTGGAGCATCCCCGCCGCCACCCGCGTCGCCCTGGCGTCCAGCTCCGACCAGCTCAAGGTCCGGCCGCTGTCGGAGTCGGCCAGTGCCAGCCCCGCCGGATCGAGCTCAGATGCGCTCCCGAGCGGCTCCCTCACTCGGCCACGGCCCTGCCTAAACTTGGTGGTCGTCGTAGTCATATCTCCAAGGATGCTTACTTGATCAACTGGGAAAGCGGCGCCTCCTATAAGGACATCCTCTACCAGCAAACCGGGGCCATCGCCAAGATCACGATCAACCGGCCGAAGAAGCGCAACGCGTTTCGCCCTCAGACGCTGTTCGAGCTCGCGAGCGCCTTCGAACATGCTCGCGACGACATCACGGTAGGTGCGATCATCCTTACCGGGGCCGGTCCCGACGCGTTTTGTTCGGGCGGCGATCAGAGCATTCGTGGCGACGATGGCTACATGGGCGAAGACGACGTGGCGCGTCAGGGTGTGGGCCGCTTGAACGTGCTTGATCTCCAGATTCAGATTCGGCGACTGCCTAAGCCCGTCGTCGCGTCAATCGCCGGCTACGCGATCGGTGGTGGTCACATCTTGCATCTGGTGTGTGATCTTTCCATTGCTGCGGACAACGCGCGTTTCGGGCAGACGGGTCCGCTGGTGGGTTCCTTCGATGGCGGTTACGGTTCGTCGCTGCTCGCGCGCACCATTGGCGCCAAGCGGGCCAAAGAAGTCTGGTTCCTGTGCCGCCAGTACGACGCGGCGACGGCGCTCGAGTGGGGACTCGTCAATACGGTGGTGCCCCTCGACGACCTTGAACGAGAGACGATCGCCTGGTGCCGACAGATCTTGACCTTGTCGCCGATTGCGCTGCGAATGATCAAGGCCGGCTTTAATGCTGCCGACGACGGGCTCGCCGGTGTTCAACAACTCGCCGGCGACGCGACCATGTTGTTCTACATGTCCGAAGAGGGACAAGAGGGCCGCAACGCCTACGTCGAGCACCGTAAGCCCGACTTCTCGAAGTTCCCCAAGCGTCCGTGACGCAAGTACCGGGTCCGTATCGTCGCTGGGTCTTGGCGGCGCGACCGCGTACGCTGCCCGCGGCGTTGGTGCCGGTCTTTGTTGGTGCGGCGCTCGTGCGCCCCGCATCGATCAACTGGCTTAACAGCGCGCTGTGCGTCGTAGTAGCCCTGGCGCTGCAAATTGGCACGAACTTCGCCAACGATTATTCCGACGGCATCCGCGGCACCGATGAAGTTCGCGTGGGGCCATTTCGCCTGGCGGCTTCAAAATTGGTGCCCGCCTCGCGGGTGCGAACTGTCGCGGTTACGTGGTTCCTGTTAGCCGGTTTCGTTGGATTGTGGTTGGCCTCTCGCACGTCGTGGTGGCTGCTGCTCGTGGGCTTCACCGCCATTCTGGCCGGATGGTTCTATACGGGCGGCCCGAAGCCCTACGGCTACTTCGGCTTCGGTGAACTCTTCGTGATGATCTACTTCGGATTTGTCGCGACCGTGGGCACCAGCTACGTGCAGCACCGGACGATTCCGTCTTCCGCGTGGTGGTTTGGTCTCGCTACCGGCGCCATGGCCTGCGCGCTACTAGAAGCCAATAACCTTCGCGATGTTGATGGCGATCGCGCGGCAGGCAAGAAGACGTTGGCCGCGAGACTCGGTCGTCGTCGCGCGCCGTGGCTGTACGTGCTCTGTGTGCTCTTGACGGTTGCGGGCATCGTCGTGGGTGGCGAGGGGCTCGCCGCCGCCGTGGCGCTGGCGCTTTATATCCGTCCGCTACAGATTGCGTTCTCTGCGCGAACGGGACGTGAGTTGATTCCTCTCTTACAGAATTCCGCCAAATGCCAGCTGATAGTGGGCGCGTTCCTGGTTGGGTCGTTCTGGATTACGCGTTAGCTGGCCAAGAAATCGGCGACCATGGCCGCCGTTCTTTCGGGTTGCTCTAGCTGGGCTGCGTGCCCGGCACCGTCGATGAGTTGAAATGTTGCCCCGGGCACGCCGAGCTGAATTGCCTTGGCTTCGGCGCTGAATTTGTGGTCGTTCGCCCCCGCCAACGCCAGTGTCGTTGAACCAATTGTCGCGAGCACGGGTTGGAGCCACGCCTGCGTGCCGGTGCCAGCCAGTCGCAGCGAGTTCGATAGACCCTGCGCGTACGAACTTCGTGCCGCTCGCTCAAGGGGGTCGACGGGAAGTGCCGCGAACATGGGTTGGGCGAGCCACTCGTCGAGAAACGCCGACGCACCGATCTCAAGGATCCGTTGTGCCAGGGCCTCGTCACGCGCCCGGCGTTCGGCCCGTTCTGCCTCATTCTTGATCCCACGCGTCGCACCGATGAGGACCAAGCGTTTGATTCGTTCGGGATGACGCAGGGCGATGTGTAGCGCCACTCGGGCGCCGAAGGAGTAGCCGCCCAGCGCGACGGGCCCGTCGGGCAGGACCTCGGCCACCAAATCGGCGGTCTCTTCTAACGTCGCTTCAACCTCGTGTGCCGAGCCGTGACCGGGTAGGTCAAGTGTCAGGAGTTCGTTAGCACCTGCCAGAATGGAACGGAACTGGTGTGCCGAGGCCCTGGTCTGGGTGAAGCCGTGCAGCCAGACGAAGGCCGGGCCGGCACCTTCGCGTTGGACACTGAGGAGTGACATTGCAACAGAGCGTACCGAGCCCGAACGACGTCCAGGCGACCTACGCCGCGACGCTGGTTGACGAGTGGTGCCGGGCCGGTCTCAAGGATGTCGTGATTTGTCCAGGTTCTCGCTCCACGCCGCTCGCGATGGCCGCCGCGTCGCGCAGCGAACTGCGCGTGCACGTGCGCCTCGACGAGCGCAGTGCAGGCTTCTTTGCGCTGGGACGGGCGCTCGTGACCAAGACGCCTGTGGCCATCGTCGTCACCAGCGGCACGGCCGCAGCTGAATTGCACGCGGTCGTAGCCGAAGCCGATCTGGCCAACGTACCGCTCTTGATTTTGACGGCCGATCGCCCCGAAGAGTTGCACGGAGTGGGCGCACCGCAAACAATTGAGCAGGGACACCTCTACGGCGAGATGGTCCGGCGATTCGAAGACCCCGGCGTCGCCCAGTTCGACCAGGCATCCACGTGGCGCGACGTGGCGAGCGCGCTCTGGCTCGACGCGGCCGGGCGGCGCGGCGCGTGCGGACCGGTGCACCTCAACGCCGCTTTTCGAGAACCGTTGGTCGGGACACCGTGTGACCTGCCTGCACCGCGAAGGGCGTCGGCTGGAAGCGTAGTGCGGGACGTCGAAGTACCGGAATTAACCGTCAACGGTCAACGCGTGCTGGCGGTCGTGGGTTTGGGTGTTGACCTCGAGACGGTCGAACACTGCCTGGCGCTTGATTGGGTGGTGGTGGGAGACGCGACCGCGCGATCGACGCTGGCCTACTTTGATCCGCTCCTGCGCGACCAAGAATTTGTCAAACTTGTTACACCCGACCTCGTGGTGCGCATCGGCGGTCTGCCGGCGTCGAAAGTACTGCAAGAACAACTGAAGCGGTGGTCCACACGAACGGTCGCCCTGCGCGGCGCCGGCGATGTCGCTGATCCCGACCGAATCGTGAGCGAGTCACTGGGTGGTCTGCCTCATCGGGATGTCGCGAGTCTGCGAGGTAGCAGTACGTACGCCGCGTTCTGGCGTGAAGCGTCGACGCGTGTCGGCGAGTGGTTGGCCGCACAGGAAGGTGATGGCGTCACGCTCGATGAGCCGCACGTGGCCAGAGCAGTGGTTGAAGCGAGCAGCCACTTTGGGGTGCCGCTGGTCATTGGTTCGTCGATGCCGGTGCGTGACGTCGAATGGTTCTCGCCCTCTCGAGAGAGTCCCACATTTGCCAATCGAGGCGCCAACGGAATCGATGGTGTGGTGTCAACCGCGTTAGGTGTGGCCGCGGGAGATCGAGGCCTCGGATTGGTGGGAGACCTTACCCTGCTGCACGACGTGTCCGCGTTGGTTGACGGTTTGGGTGAGCTCGGCGGAAGTTGTGTGCTCGTGGTGGCCAACAACCACGGGGGAGGGATATTCTCCTTTTTGCCGCAGGCTGGACTGCTCAACGAAGAGCGCTTTGAACAACTCTTTGGTACGCCGCGCGATCACAACCTCGCCGCCATCGCCGAAGCATTCGGCTACGCCAGCGTGACGGTTACGACTCGTGGCGAGTTGGACGCCGTCATCGCGACGGGGTTAGATCGCCCGGGTCTCACCGTGGTGATTGCCCAGGTGCCGACGCGTCAAGAGAACGTTCGTCGCCACGATGTGCTCAATCACGCGATCAGTCAGTGTTGGCGCTCGGAGCGATCGTGATCGCGGCGCTGCCGGCATCGTTTCTTGTTGATTTCCCAGTTGCTTTCGCGGCCGGGTTTGTCTCCTTCGCATCTCCGTGCGTCTTGCCGCTCGTGCCGGGCTACGTGGCCTTCCTCAGCGGAGCCACGGGAAGTTTGGACGGCAAGTCCACTCGCGGACGAGCGATCATCGGTGCCTTGGCGTTCGTGCTCGGATTTGCGCTCGTGTACGTAAGTTTTGGTGCCCTCTTTGGCAAGGTCGGAAGTGATCTGAAGACGCACCAGCGGCTGCTCGAAGAGATTTTTGGTGTGGTCACAATATTCCTGGGCCTGTTTTTCGCGGGGTGGTGGCCCTCGTCGTGGCTGGAACGTGACGTGCGCTTTCACCACGTGCCGCGCGTCTCGGTGCTCGGTGCGGCGACGCTGGGATTCACCTTCGCCCTGGGCTGGACGCCGTGCATAGGTCCAACGCTGACCGGCATACTTGTTCTGTCGTATTCGACTTCAGGCGCCTCGGACGTTCGTGGTTCGATCCTCGCCTTCGTCTACTGCCTGGGTCTGGGCTTGCCCTTCATCGTTGCGGCGATGGCGACCGAGTGGATGGCCACGGTGTCCCTGTGGTTGCGTCGTCACCACACTCTCATCGGTCGCATCGGCGGCATCATGCTGATTCTCATTGGCGTGGCCGAGGTCACGGGCGCGTGGCAGAGCTTCGTACTGTGGCTCCAGACGCACGTGCCCGTCACCACCGCTCCGTTCTAGATAACGCCGCCCCGTAGACTGGGGCCATGAAACTAAGTGATGACTGGCACTTTCGGGGCCTGGTGCACCAGGTAACCGACGTCGGCGTACTCGCGCGCCTCGACCAGGGCGGCGTCACGGCGTATGCGGGATTTGACCCAACGGCCACGTCGTTGCACCTCGGCAGTCTGCTGCCCATTTGCAATCTGCGTCGTCTCCAGGAGGGCGGGAACCGGCCCATCGCCCTGGCGGGCGGTGGCACCGGTCTCATTGGCGATCCCAGTTTTAAGGCAGTCGAGCGCAAACTGCTCGACATTGATCAGCTCGAGGCCAACATCGAGGGCATCCGCGAGCAACTGAGCCGCTTCCTCGATTTCTCAGCGGGCGCCGGCGCGTCCCAGGCGTTATTGCTCAACAACGCGACCTGGCTCACGACCGTCACGTTGACGGAATTTCTGCGTGACGTGGGCAAGCATTTCACCGTCAACCAGATGGTGGCGAAGGACTCGGTCAAGAGTCGCCTCGACCGTGACGACGTGGGTCTCTCCTTCACCGAGTTCTCCTACATGTTGCTCCAGTCCTACGATTTTTTACGACTCAACATCGACCACGGCTGCACCTTGCAGTTGGGTGGGTCGGACCAGTGGGGCAATATCACTATGGGTACCGAGCTCATTCGCAAGGTCACCGGTGAGTCGGCCTACGGGCTCACGTCACCGCTGCTGTTGCGCGCCGATGGTGAGAAGTTCGGTAAATCCGAGGGCGGGAACGAGCACGTTTGGCTCGACGCGTCGATGACCTCGCCCTTCGCCCTGCATCAGTACTTGCTCAACTGCGATGACGTCGTCGCGCCGCAGATGCTTCGCTTCTTTACTTTCTTGGATCACGACACGATTGCGCACTTGGACGCAGCGATCGTCACCGCGCCACAGGAACGCGAGGCCCAACGCGCTCTCGCCAACGCAGTGGTCACCTTGGTGCACGGAGATATGGCCGCGATCGGCGCCGAACGAGCCGGTGAGGTCCTCTTCAGCGAAGAGATTGCCAGTCTCGACGAGGCCACGTTGCTCCAAGCCGTGGCCGACGCGCCCACCTCGACGATTGCGCGCAGCGAGCTGCTCGTCGGCATCGACGCGGCGGAGCTACTGACGCGCTGTGAGCTGGCAAGTTCAAAGGGCGAGGCCCGGCGCTTCATTGAACAGGGTGGCGTCTACGTCAACAACGTACGCATCGAACCATTGCAGCCGGTCACCCTGGCGAGCGCGTTGCACGATCACTACCTAGTGATCCGACGCGGTCGTCGTCAGATGCACCTCGTGGTTATTGCGTGAACAAGGTTGCAGCGGCGCTGCTACTCGCCGGTCTCTGTCTCGCGGCCTGCGGAACTCAAAGCGTGGCAACTGCGATGCAGAACTGGATCAACCAAAGCGCGTTTCGACAGAACTTGCCGGTCCTGCTCAGGGACGTTCGTGACTCGGCCACGCAACTTCGTCGCAGCGGACCGGCGGGCAACAACCTGCACACCGTGTGCGCGGTGCTTGACGTCGACACCGAGTCGGCGAACGCGTCACTACCCACTCCCGATACGCAAGCCACGAACCTCTTATCAAAGGCGTATAACGATTTTGGCGCAGGCGCCAACAAGTGTTACGACGCCAATTCGAGCGCGAGCGCTCGCGCTGCGGCGCTCACGTGGCTCTCGCGCGGAGTGGCTGTGCTGTCCGAAGCCACGGCGCGCATCAACGTGGCTTCGGGCCGAGCCCCCTAACTCGATGTCGGCGGGCGAAGGTCGATCTCGAAACGCAGGATGCCGTCTTCGAGCGTCGCCGTGGCGTCGCCCAACATCGCGAAGTCTTGGAAGTCAAGTTTGGCGGCTTCGATGAATCGCAGACGCTCCGGACCCTCCACGGGAGGAAGGCCCCGTCGCTTCACGGCGTCGGCCCGTTCCCTGAATCGCCGCACCATCTCGTTGGGATCAAAGGCATCGCTCACGGCCACGATTCTAAGGGTCCTGACGCAACGTCGAGTTGGTATCATGGATACTCGGTGCAGTCGTGCTGCGCCACGGTTGCTGCCAGCTATGGCCCGTGACCAGTGAGGAGTTGACGTGAAAAAAGGCCGCCATCGCCGGTTCGTTGAGGCCCGCGAACTCAAGCACTCCACCGGACCCCGAGCCACCACGTGTGACGAATGCGGCGCGGCGCCCGAGGACGTGCACGCCGAGTGGTGTCTGGCTGAAGAGGACCGTTTTGAAGAGATTCTTGGCTCGCTGCCCCGCACCCCTTCGAATGAGGAAGATCCCTTAAGCGCCGAAGGCTAGGCCCGTTTGCGAAGTACCGGGTGCTCGAGGCGAGTTGGCTTGGGCTGGGTCGCCCGATGATCCAAGTAGGCGAGCAACTGGCCGTAGACCACCTTGCCCACCATGGCGGTTAGTTCTTCGGCCATTGAATCAACCACCCGTGTCTTTCCGACAAAGGCGTCGGGTGACTCGGTGCACCACCAGTGGAACTCTTCGCCTCCTTCGCCCCAGTCACTGCGGTCCCACTGGGAGATGCGCGTGAGGACTCGGCCGTCCTCTTGCACTTCGTCGACGCGGTGCAACGGCAACTGCCAGCAGACCTCCGGTTTGAGCGGAATGTAACTCTCGTCATTGTCAATGGCCATCACGTGCAGCGCGCACCCCGGTCCGCGCGCGAAACCCGGTCGGTTAAGAAAGATGCACGCGTCGTTCACCAGGCGCGTCATAATGTCGCCGTTCTTCTTGACGCGCGTGGTGCCGTTCTTACCGCGCGACTTGAACTGCCACTGATCCGCGGTAAGACGCAACGCCGCCTTTTCGACCCGGCGCTGGTCCTTTTCGTCAGTAAAGTGCGCGCCATAACTGCAGCAGCCCTGGACGAGCTCGGGTGTGGGTCCCGTGAGCACCCCTTGACAGCCATTGCCAAAGATGCACGTCCAGTTGCTTTCTAGGAACGTCACGTCGAACATCCAGGTGCGCAGGCGCTTATTGTCGTCGAAACTGACCCACTCGTGGGCGTCGCTTGGTATTGAAGTCACGCAGAGAACTTACTGCGCGTTGAACGCGCGACCGGACACCTTTAGACTGCGAGCATGACTACCGTCGAGACGTTTGACATACTGAAGCTCACCGACGAGGCCCGTAACGTGGTACTCGACGCCCTCGCCAGTGAAGAACAGGGTGACGGATTAGCCCTGTGGGTTGAAGTGACGGGAACGCGCGGTGCAGGTTACTCGTACGATTTGTATTTCTCTGATCGTGCCGACGCACCCGAAGGCGCCGTCATTGGTGTGGACGGTGAAGTGACGATCGTCATTCCTGCCAACAGCATTGAGCGACTTCGCGGCAGTCGTTTGGAGTTCGCCAGCGAGGGTGGCGGAGGGCTCGTGCTCGTGAACCCGAACGTACCCACGCCCGAAGAGATGAATCCCGGCGTGCCGGCCTCGATACTGGAATTGGGCCTTGACGGTCCACTCGCCGTTTTTGCCATCGGCGTACTTGACCAACACGTGAACCCCTCCATTGCCTCGCACGGTGGGCGTGCGGACCTCGTGGCGCTCGACGAAGAGAAGAAAGTCGCTTACATCAAGATGTCGGGTGGTTGCCAAGGCTGCGCCATGAGCCGCATGACACTTACTCAGGGCATTGAAACGACGTTGCGCGACGCGATTCCCGAACTGACCGGTGTCATCGACGTCACGGATCACGCCTCGGGTGACAATCCCTTTTACGCAAACGAGAACTAATTGCTAGGTCGTTCACGACCTAGAATTATTTGATGTTGCGCTTCCTAACCGCCGGAGAGAGCCACGGTCGATCACTCATGGTCATCGTTGAGGGCTTGCCCGCGGGCTTGCCAATTACCGCCGAGCAAGTGGGCGACCAGCTGGCGCGACGCCGACTCGGCTACGGTCGCGGCCCTCGGATGCGATTTGAACGCGACGAGCTTCGCCTCAGTGCGGGCATCCGTCACGGGCGCACGTTGGGATCCCCCGTCGGCATCGAAATCCTCAACTCCGAGTGGCCTAAGTGGGAAGAGGAAATGTCCCCGAATCCCGGTCAGCCCACCACCAAGCTGACCCAGCCCCGACCGGGCCACGCCGACCTCGCCGGCATGCAGAAGTACGGCTTCGATGATGCGCGCGACGTGTTAGAGCGCGCCAGCGCACGAGAAACGACGGCGCGCGTCGCGGCCGGCGCGTTGGCCAAGAGTCTGCTCGCCACGATTGGCGTCGAGATACTGAGCCACGTCGTGCGCATTGGGACCGTTGCGGCACCCAAGGATCTGCGACCCGTGCCCGGTGAACTCGATTCGGTGGACGAGAGCGAAGTGCGCTGTTTTGACGCCGACACTGCCGGTGCGATGATAAAAGAAATCAAGGCGGCCGCCAAAGAAGGGGACTCACTCGGTGGAATCGTCGAGGTGATTGCGTACGGTGTGCCAGTCGGACTGGGTAGCTACGTGCACTGGGACCGCAAACTCGACGGACTGCTCGCGGGGGCGCTGATGAGCATTCACGCCGTCAAGGCCGTCGAAATCGGCGACGGCATGGCCCAGGCGTCCCAGCGCGGCAGTGCCGCGCACGACGCCATCGCGGTCGATGAGGCCTTCGAGCGTGGCGGCGGTTATTTCCGGCGCACCGACCACGCGGGCGGACTGGAGGGCGGCATGTCCTCGGGCGCGCCCATCATTGCCAAGGTGGCGATGAAACCGTTGTCGACGCTCAACCGGCCCGTCTTAGAAACGGTCGACGTGGTGACCAAGGAATCGACTGTCTCCTTCAAGGAACGCACGGACGTCACCGCGGTGCCGGCCCTCGGTGTGATCAGTGAAGCCATGGTCGCTTTGGTGCTCGCCAACGAAGCATTGCGAAAGTTCGGTGGGGACTCGGTAGAGGAGTTCACGCGCAACTTCACCGAGTACGTATCGAATTTGGGCTCCACGTCGTCGGCCGCTCGCCCATAAGTAACCATGGCTCGACTTGCTCTCGTGGGACTGCCCGGCGTGGGTAAGACCACGATCGCGCGGCTGCTCGGTGCCGAGTGGGGCTGCGGGTCACTCGACACTGACGATCTCGTGAGCGTCGCCGTGGGTTGTCCCGCGCCGGAGTACCTGCGGCGCGAAGGACTGGCCGCTTTTCGCAGCGTGGAGCTAGACGCGTTGCGGACGGCGCTTGATGGTGACGGCGTGGTATCTACCGGCGGTGGGGTGGTGACGACGTCGGCGGCGAGAGAGCTCTTGCAGGCCAGCGTCACGTTGTGGCTCGACTGTGATGACGCGGTGCTCTGCGCGCGTTTGGGTGCCGTTGACCGGCCCCTCATCGGTGCCGACGTCCACGCGGCGTTGACACAACTTCGCCGCGAACGGGCCACGCTCTACGCCGAGGTCGCCCGGGCGCGCATAGACGCGTCGGGAGATCCCGATGTGGTGGCGAGACGAGTGCAAGACGCTTCGAATGAGGGCGCACGGTGAACATCACGGTTGAGCTCGGTGAGCGTTCCTACGACGTAGTGCTGGCGAACGGCGCCCGACACGAACTAGCGAAACTCATTCGATCGCGCGCGCCGCGAGCCCAAACGGTCGCCGTTGTGACGTCGCCCTCTCTTCGCAACCAGCCGTGGTTTGGGTTTGACTCGGGACTGAGCGAGCACGTGATTGAAGTACCCGACGGCGAAGGCGCGAAGACCCTCGCGACGCTCGACGAGCTGTGCGAGCGGCTTGCCGGCGTGCAACTCTCTCGTCACGACGTCATCGTGGCGGTCGGGGGTGGAGCCGTGACTGACCTCGCCGGATTCGCGGCAGCGGTCTACCTGCGCGGCGTTGCCCTCGTCCAGGTGCCGACGTCACTCATGGGACAGGTTGACGCCGCGATCGGCGGCAAGACGGCGGTCAATCTCGCGGCGGGCAAGAATCTTGTTGGCGCGTTCCATCAGCCGTTGGGCGTCTTGTGCGACTTCGACACGTTGTCAACGCTGCCTGAGCGTGAACGGCTCAGTGGACTGGGAGAAGTTGCCAAGTGCTGCCTACTGGAGGGATGGCGAGCGACTCAGGTTGTGGACGTCTCTCTGAGTGATCTCGCGATCATGTCCGTGAGGCTAAAGGCCAACATTGTCTCAGGTGACGAAAAGGAATCGGGACAGCGTGCACTGCTCAATTACGGCCACACACTCGCGCACGCGATCGAGGTCCTGGCGCTCGAGCGCGACATCGACGAATTGCGCCACGGAGAGGCCGTCGCCGTTGGTCTGGCCTTCGCCGCTCGACTCGCACATCGATTGGGACGCATTGAACAGGGCGAAGTTGAGAATCACGACGCGCTCTTAGGCGCATTCGGTCTTGACGCTCGACTGCCGGCGCACTCTGCCACCAGTGATCTGGTGGGCGCCATGGGCCAGGACAAAAAAGCCCACCATGACCTAACCTTCGTGCTGGCGAGCGCGAATGGTTTTGACCTTGTGCGCGACATTGACGCCGACGTGGTGGCAACTGTTCTAGACGAGTTTCGAGGAGAACTATGAGTGACGAGATCCTGCTGTTGTCGGGACCGAATTTGGACCAGTTAGGAACTCGCAGTCCGGAGATCTACGGCTCTCAGACGCTTCAAGATCACGTGGATCGATTCACGCAACTCGCGCGCGCCGGTGGGTACAGCGTGCGCCACGTCCAGTCCAACTTCGAAGGCGACCTCATTGAAGCGGTGCGTGATGCCCGTGACTCTTCGGTCGCCATCGTGATCAACGCGGGCGCGCTCACACATTCGTCGTGGGCGCTCGGCGA
>PMAL01000111.1:0-7325 GCA_003152555.1 Acidimicrobiaceae bacterium
CAGGCGAGCGCCCAGGTGAAGTCGGCCATCCTCTTCGCCGGTCTCGTCGCCTCCGGTCCGACCAGCGTGCGCGAACGTGTTCTCACACGCACCACGACTGAAGACATGTTTCGCCAGGCCGGCCTCCGCGTTCATTCGCTCGACGACGCCGAGGGGCGCACGGTCACGGTCAGTCCCGGACGCCCCCGTGCCACGAAATGGATCATTCCCGGCGACCCTTCCCAAGCAGCGTTCTTCGCGGTGCTCGGTGTGATTCACGACTGTGCGGTACTCGAAGTACTGAACGTTGACGCGTCACCCCAGAGAATCGGATTTGTTGAGGTCCTCAAGCGCATGGGCGCAGCTTTGACACTCACGACCACTGCGGAGCGAGTCTCCCTGCACGCGCAGAGTTCGGAGCTGACCGCGACCGACATCAGCTCGTCAGAGATTCCTTCGGTTGACGAAGTACCGATTCTCGCGGTGGCCGCGGCCGCGGCCACGGGGGTCAGCGCCTTTCGCGACATGGCAGAACTTCACCTCAAGGAATCCGATCGATTCCTTGGCTCCATGGAACTGGCCCGCTCACTTGGTTGTCGCGTGTGGGAAGAAGGCGATGACTTTTTTGTGGAGGGCCTGGGTTCGGCGACCGCGTTTCGGCCCTTCGACATCGACGCGGGGCTGGATCACCGAATGGTCATGGCGAGCGCCGTCGCGGGCAGCGCGGGGAATGGATGCACGATTGACGGCGTGGACACGGTGTCGTCGAGTTATCCAGGATTCTTTAACGACCTCGCGTCGCTCTCGTGAGCGACGACATTATCGCCATTGACGGCCCGGCCGGTTCGGGCAAGTCCACCGTGGCGCGCGCCGTGGCCCAACAGTTGGGCTGGTCGTTTCTCGACACTGGCGCGATGTACCGCGCCGTGACCTGCGAGGTGCTCGCGCGGGGGATTGACCTGCATGACGATGCGGCCGTGGGCGCCCTCGCCGACACGCTCACCCTCACGACCACGCCGCGTGTCAGTGTCAACGGCCGCGACGTGCAAGACGAGATCCGCACCGACACGATCAACGTGGCCGTTTCCGTGGTGGCCGCCAATCCTCTGGTGCGCCAAGCCATGGTGTCGCGGCAACGCGAGTGGGCGAAGTCCCAGCCGCTGGGCACCGTGGTGGAGGGTCGCGACATTGCGACGGTTGTGTTTCCCGACGCCACGTTGAAAGTCTTTTTGACGGCTTCGGTCGAAGAACGGGCCCGTCGTCGAGGCGACGAAAGTCCAGCGTCGATTGCCCGACGCGACAATGCCGACTCAACGCGAGTAACCTCGCCACTGCGCCAAGCGCACGACGCGTTGTTCATCGACACAACGGATCGCGCGGCCCAGGACGTAGCGGGGGAGATAGTGCAATGCCTGAAGAGCCGACGCTCCAGTTAAATCCCCGCAAGGGCGTCACGTATCACGTGGTCGCTGGCATCCTGTCGGGGTTGTCGCGGCTGCTCTTTCGACCCAAGGTGACGGGGCGCGAGAACATCCCCTTGAGCGGCCCCGTGCTCATTGCGCCGATCCACCGTTCCAACGTGGACTTTGCGTTCACGCTCTTCATCTCTCCGCGCAAGGTGTTCTTCATGGCCAAGGACGGACTCTTTAAGATCAAGTGGTTCGGCTCGTTGCTCGCACACCTGGGTGCCTTTCCGGTGCACCGCAGTGCGCAAACCGACCGCGAGTCAATGAAGGCGGCCGAAGAGGTGTTGCGCCAGGGTCAGGCACTGGTGCTCTTTCCCGAGGGCACGCGCAAAGAAGGTCGCACGGTCGCGACGCTCAACGACGGTGCGATGTTCATCGCCGCGCGCACCGGGGCGACCGTGGTGCCCGTGGGCATCGGGGGCAGTCACCGAGCGATGCCGCTGGGCGCCAAGATTCCGCGGCCGGCGAAGATTCGCATCGTGATCGGAGCACCAATTGCCCCGCCCGCGGCCGAGGGCCGAGTATCGCGTTCGGCAATCACCGCCAAGAGCGAAGAGTTGCGCGCGGCGTTAGAAGCTGTCTATCTGGAGAGCCTCAAGGGATAATTAGCGTTCGCGCCACCAGGTGCAAAAAACGACCCTGGCGTAACGGAATCCGAAGAGCCAGTTCTTGCCCTTCTTGGTGGTGCCGGAGAATCTCGGATGCCAGACCGTCGGGACCTCGGCCGAGCGCCACCCGCGCTTGAGGCACGTAATGAGTAGTTCAGCCGTCTGGTACTGCTCTTGTTCCAGGCGGTCTATGACGTCGGCCATCATTGTCACTCGCAGTGCCCGGTAGCCCGTCGAGGTGTCGGTCAGGGTGGCACCGGTCATGCGGTTCATGATGAAGGAGAAGAAGAAAACGCCGGTCTTGCGAAAACGGTCCGAGGTCCTGTCGATGCCTAATCGACGACTGGCGACCACGAAGTCGGCCTTATCGGCGAGCAACGGGGCCAAGACCTGGGGGATCTCCGCAGGGTCGTTCTGGCCGTCGGCGTCGAGGGTCACGATGTACTGCACCTGGTGGTCAATGCAGTAGCGGTACGTCACTTGCAGGGCCACGCCGTGACCCAAGTTGATAGGGAACTCAATGACGATGACCCCCGGATAACTTCGCGCGATGTCGGCGGTCTTGTCGTCACCACCGTCGACCACAACCAGGGTCGTGTAGGGCAGAGCATCAATGGTGCTGGGCATCTTGTCGAGCACTCCGCCGATGTTGCCCTCTTCTTCGTAGGCACAGATCGAGGCGACAATTGCGTGGGGGGTGAAGTTCGGGTGCTCGAGCTCTAGCTGGGCCAGGGCCTGGTCGACGACCATGGCCCGCAGGCGCTGCATGCGGCTCTTTTGGAGGTCAACGCCAGACATTGTTCGCCCTGATCGCAGGTAGATTGTCGATTCCGACAGAGCGCCCGCGCGTCGAGAGGTCCGTCTGGGGGATTGATTTCACTTAAAAATAATAGCCGCCGGGCCCGAATGGCCCTGACTTAACGACCGGCGGCGGACAAAACTTGAGCCGCAGTGAAGACACGGTCGGCCTGACCGTCAAAGGTTGAGGCGTCGGGCGTCGCCAACGTGAGATCGAGAATCGCCGACAGGGTCTTTAGTATCTCGCGTAATTCCGGCGGCGGCGGGAAGTATTCATCTTCGACGGTCACCGACGAGACGTCGACGCCATTGACCGGATTAAGCACGTCGAGCACCTCGTTCACCAGGGACTCAGGCGCGGATGCGCCCGCAGTCACGGCGACGGTGCCCGCGAGGTCATCGGGCAGTTCCGAGGCGCGATTGACGCGCAGCACTCGCGCGCACCCCGCTGCTTCGGCGACCTTGGTGAGGGCCACGGTGTTTGAAGAGTTGGCCGAGCCAATGACGATCACCGCGTCGGCGTCGGCCGCAATGAGGCGCAGGGCCGCCTGCCGGTTGGTGGTCGCAAAACAGAGGTCACTGCGATTGGGCATCCAGATGTCCGGGAACTTCACCTGCGCGTATTCGCGAAGGTGCTGCCANNTCGTGGCCGACGTACAGCACGGTGTAGCCCTTGCGTGAACGGACCTTGAGTTCGTGATGGACCTTGGTGACGAGCGGGCAGGCGGCGTCAATAACGGTGCCGCCGGACTGACGGGCCCGCTCGATGACCTGGGGCGGCGTTCCGTGGGCGCTCAGCATTACCGGCGCCCCACTCGGTACATCGCCAACATCGTCTATGAAGACGACGCCCAAAGACTTGAAATAGTCAACGACAAAGCGATTGTGCACGATCTCGTGGTAGCAAAAGACCGGCGGTTCGAAGATGCGGGTCATCCAGTCGAGGGCCTTGATGGCCTTTTCCACACCGGCGCAGAAGCCGCGAGGCGCTGCAAGCACTACCTTGTCGACACTCACATATCNNGACGAGCTCATTTCGGTCAACGGCCGTGAGCCGACCGACATCATTGAATACCAGCAATTAATCGACGGTGAAACGGTCACCCTGGTCATCCAGCGCGAGGGCGAGACCCTGCAGCGCACGGTGACCGTGTACAAGGTCGAGGGCGAGCCCCTCGGACTGGCGATTGATTCGGCGGTCTTTGACCGTATTCGCACCTGTGATAATCACTGTTCCTTCTGCTTCATCTACCAACTGCCCAAAGGCATGCGCCGTTCGCTCTACGTGAAGGACGACGATTTCCGCCTCTCCTTCCTCTACGGCAACTACACCACGCTGACCCGCTTTACCGAGTTCGACCTCGAGCGCATTGTTGATGAAGGACTCTCGCCGCTCTACGTGTCAATCCACACGACGAATCCGGAGCTGCGCGCTGACATGCTGCGCAATCCCCGGGGCGCGACCAGCCTGCGCTGGTTGCGCGAACTACTGCGCGCCGGTATTGAGGTGCACGCTCAAGTGGTCGTCTGTCCGGGGGTAAATGACGGGCCAGAGTTAGAGCGAACGTTGCACGACGTCCTGTCGCTCTATCCGGAACTTCAGTCGGTTGCCTTGGTGCCCGTGGGGGTCAGCGCGTTTTCTGACGAAGCGACCATGCGATCGCACACCCCCAGCGAGGCCCAACAAGTGATTGATCTCGCCGACCACTTCCAGTTGCTCACTGGCGAGATTCTGGGGCGAGTCAGCGTCTTCGCGAGCGACGAGTTCTATCTGGTGGCGGGACTGACTCCGCCGTCGGCGACCAAGTTCGAGAGCCTCGACCAGGCCGAAAACGGTATTGGCCTTGTGGCCGCCTTCATTGAGAGCTTTGTCGAGCAGACCGAGATGGCGAAGTTGGGCACGGGCTTCTTTCAGTCAGTGGACGGTGCGCCGGCGCTCGGATACCGCGCGCCGCGCGGCGGGGACCACACAATCCACCAGGGCGACGATGTCATGGTCATCACCGGCGAGTACGCAGCCCCGATCTTGCGCGAACTCTTTGACGCCCACGGCTACGACGACGTGAGGATCCTCTCCGTAAAGAATGACTACTTCGGCGGCAACATCAAGGTAGCGGGACTCTTGACCGGACAGGACCTCAACAAGGCGCTCGAAGGCATCTCTGCGTCGACCGTGCTGCTCTTGCCCGACGTTTGCCTCAGTGAGGGACGCTTTCTCGACGGCCTCGAGTTAGAGGACCTCACGCACCCGGTCATCACGATTCGCACCACCGGTCAGGACCTTCGGTCCTGCCTCGAGTCCGTGCGCGCGAAGGGATTGGTCTCGACGTGAGAAAGCCCCAGGTAGTTATCGTGGGACGGCCCAACGTCGGCAAATCCTCGCTGGTCAATCGTCTCGCCGGCAAGCGAATTGCCGTGGTCGAAGAGCAGCGCGGTGTCACGCGCGACCGCAAGGCGGTCGAGGTCGAATGGCGCGGACTGGCCTTTGAGGTGGTCGACACGGGAGGGTGGCTCGAAACGGGCAGCGTCTTAGAGAGCAAAATCTCCGAGCAGGCGGAGACCGCCTTAGCAACTGCTGACCTCGTGCTCCTGGTAACCGACGTCACCACCGGTATGGTCGATGAAGATACGCATGCGGCACGTTGGGCGTTGCGCAGCGGGCGCCCAGTGGTGCTCGTCGTCAATAAGGTCGATGACACCCAGCACGAAAACAACAGCTGGGAGTTCTTGAGCTTGGGCGCCGGCGATCCATTCACCGTGAGTGCCCTGCACGGTCGGGGTACCGGGGACCTGCTCGATCACATTGTTGATCAATTGGGCGAGCAGATTGAAGTGGAAGAAGCGGCTGAGGCTGACGACGACGGCGCGCTGCGCGTCGCCATCGTGGGTCGACCCAACGTTGGTAAGTCCACACTCTTTAATCAGTTGATCGGTGAGGAACGATCCGTCGTGCACGACATGCCCGGTACGACGAGAGATGCCATTGACACCGTGGTCCAGACCGACGTGGGACTCATCCGGTTCATCGACACGGCCGGCATGCGCCGACGGGCGAAGACCGAAGCGGGTTTGGAAACCTACGCGGTGCTGCGCAGCCTGGACGCGCTCGACCGCGCCGACATCGCCATCCTGGTCATCGACGCGACCATTGGCGCGACCGGTCAGGACCAGCGACTGGCCGAGCGCATCTCGGCGGCCGGTTGTCCCTCGTTAGTCATCCTTAACAAATGGGAACTCGTGAGCGTCGAAGATCGTGATTCGGTACTCGCGACGGTCGGTGAGAAACTGGCCTTCTTAGGCGACGCCCCCGTGATGAAGACGACCGCCACGTCGGGTAAGGGCGTGCACAGGATTCTGCCAGCGCTGTCAATCGCGGCCGCCGATTACGTGAAACGCGTGCCGACGGGGGCGCTTAATCGGGCGATCCGAGATTTGCAGATCAAGCAACCGGCCCCGACCGGCAAGATTCGTTACGCGGTGCAGGGCGCCATTGAGCCGCCCACGTTCACGCTGTTCATCTCCGGGCGACTGCCGTCGACGTACATGCGCTATGTGGAGCGGTCGTTGCGCGAACGCTTCGAGCTGGGTTCTCAGCCACTTCGAGTGCGCGTGCGCATCGAGTAATGGCCCGCTGGTGCGAAAACTGCGACCGCCCCGTTGAGGGCGACGTCTGCGAGATGTGTGGCAATACCGTCGTCGAACCGCCCAAGGAAAGTATTCCGTGGCGTTGGCGGTTTTTCATCGTGGTCACGATCATTTACGTGATCTGGCGCATCTATCAATTAATTTCTTGGCTGAGTCACTAGCCACTAAGGAGAGTCATGCCCGTCTACGCCCTCGGTGATCGCACGCCCACCATTCACCCCGACGCCTTCGTGCACCCCGACGCCGTGGTGATCGGCGACGTACGAATCGGCGCGCTGTCGTCGATCTGGCCGTGCGCGGTGCTGCGCGGTGACTACGGCACCGTGATCGTGGGTGAACGCACGTCCATCCAAGACGGTGCCGTGATCCACGCGGTAGCGGACTTTCCGACGGTCATTGGCAACGAATGTGTCATTGGCCACCTCGCACACCTCGAAGGCTGCGTGGTGCATGACCGGGCGCTCATAGGCAGCGGCTCGATTGTCCTGCACGAGGCGGTCATCCACAGTGGCGCGACCGTGGCCGCCGGCGCGGTGGTACGCAACCTCATGGAAGTGCCGGCCAACGCCGCCGCGATGGGTGTACCGGCCACGATCAGATTGGACTTCAGTTCGCCCGAAGAAGTCGCCCTGCTGGCGGCACTCTACGTAGCGAACGCGCACCGCTACAGGGAAGAACTTCGAGCGCTTTAGGCGTTTGAAATCGATATCAGACTGTTGAGTGCGGCGCTCGCCCGACCCTCGCGCACGCTGGCGCTCGCGAGATCGAATCCCTCTTCGAGTGACGTCGTTCGACCGGCCACGATGAGGGCCAGGGCCGCGTTGGCGCA
>PMAL01000111.1:7383-9286 GCA_003152555.1 Acidimicrobiaceae bacterium
TCATCGAGACCGTCGTCGGAGTTGACCAAGATGGCGTACTTGATGCCGCGCGTCTGCAAGACGTGGGCCATGGCGTCGAGTTGTTGGTGCTGGGCGACGCCGATCAACGATCGTTCCACGAGCGCGGGGTTGGCGAGAGGGCCGAGGACATTAAAGATGGTCCGAAATCCGAGGGCGCGACGAATCGGCGTGAGATGCGCCAAGGCGTGGTGGAAGGTGGGGGCGAAGAGAAAGCCAATGCCAGCGCCCTCGACGCAGGCCTCGACCACCTCGGCGGGCGCGTCGAGGCGAACGCCGAGGGCTTCTAAGAGATCGGCCGAACCAACCGAGGATGAGGCCGCTCGATTGCCGTGCTTGGCCACCTTCACGCCGCATCCGGCGACCGCCAGGGATGCCATCGTCGAGATGTTGACGGTATGCAGTTGGTCGCCGCCAGTGCCGACGATGTCAATCGCGTCGGGTCCAATGTGTNNNTCTCGCGCCTGTCCGCGTTCGAGGTCCGTGCCGCGCACGAGGGGATTGAGGACGTCGATGGAAAACGACGTGGTCACGATCTGCGCCGTGGATTCTCCAATGACATAGCGACAAGATAGTCGGGAACGATGTGGATACGTACCGCCGCTACCATTTGTGGATGACGCCGACCTACTTGGACGACATCGTGCGCTATCACCGTGAACGAGCCAAGTCTGACGAGCGCAACTGGCAAGACCGGCTGGCAGCGGTGCACTACACGGGCCCCTCGATGCTCGACGCGTTACGCGCGGAGTCGAATACGAACGTAAAGGTCATTGCTGAGGTGAAGCGGCGCTCACCGAGCAAGGGTTGGATCAACGAGCACCTCGACGCGGCACAGCTCGCGCGTGAGTACGAGGTTGGGGGCGCGAGCGCGATTTCGGTACTGACCGACAGCCCTCATTTCTCGGGTTCCGAAGAGGATTTCGCGCAGGTACGAACGGCGTCCTCGCTGCCGCTATTGCGAAAGGACTTCACCGTGAGCGCCAATGACGTGATTGATGGCGCCCAGATGGGTGCGAGTACCGTGCTCTTGATTGTGGCGGCACTGAGCGACGAAGAACTGACGCTCTTTCATTCAGTCGCCGAGCTCTGTGGGTTGGACGCGCTCGTTGAAGTGCACGACCAGGACGAAGCCCGACGGGCCGTGGACCTCGGTGCGCGCATCATCGGCGTCAATCAGCGCGACTTGCGAACTTTTGACATCAGTCCAGATGGGGCGGCGTCGGTGATTGGCTCACTGCCAGGCAACGTGGTGACGGTCGCCGAATCAGGGCTTAACTCGCGCGAGGACGTGGAACGCGCGGGCGACGCCGGCTTCGACGCGGTCCTGGTGGGCGAGAGCTTCGTGCGCTCACCGGATCCTGCCGCCGCCGTGCGCTCGTTCGCGTCGGTGAGGAAGTCTCATCGTGCCTAAGTTCAGCGACGCAGCGTCCTTCGTCAAGATTTGCGGCATTACCTCAATAGAGGATGCCCGCGTCGCCGTCGACGCCGGTGCCGACGCTATAGGGCTCATCTTGGCGTCGTCGGTACGTCAGCTGACAGTGGAACAGGCCCACGAGATTGCCGGTGCTACCCGAGGTTCAACCCTGCGCGTGGGTGTCTTTCGCAACGATTCCGACGACTTCGTGGTCGAGGCGATTGGCCGTTCCGGGGTTGACGTGGCACAGGTCCACGGTCCACTGTCCGATGAGTTGCGAAAATCACTCGAGGTCCAAGAGGTGCTCATTATCAAGGCGCTGTCAATAGGCAGTGACGAGTTTTTCGAATTTGATGATGCGAGTGTCGACGCCGTATTGATAGATGGACCCACTCCGGGCAGCGGTGAAACCCATCCCTGGCACGAACTGGCGCAACGTCAGTTCGTGCGTCCAGTGATTGTCGCGGG
>PMAL01000050.1 GCA_003152555.1 Acidimicrobiaceae bacterium
TGCGTGAGCAAGATTCATTTAGACCGTTACCTCACGGAGTTTGCATTCCGTCACGGTTCACACGACTTGACTGACACAGAGCGCATGGTGAAGTTGATGGGCCAAGTGCCTGGAGTGCGGTTGAGTTACCGTCCGCTCACAGCGGATCAGTAATCTAAGCAAATCGGTCAGGAAACGTTCCCTTGTTCAACCCGGAAATGACCTCCATCAGATCATCATGGCGAATTGGATCATCGAAAGTAAGTTCTACATAACCGCGGTCGCCCTCGCGCGTTGCGTCCCAGACAACACGGGCGAGTTGGTACATGCCTCTCCCGTAGCCCTTCGCAGCAACAACCCCGGTCGGATCTAGGCGATAGTTGCTGCGCCCTTTTCCCTGGCTAGGCACTATTCTGAGCGGAAAAAACCCGATCCAACAACTCGTCAGACGGCCGCTCAGTGTGCTTTGCTCGGAAAGAATCTACGAGAATCGTGAAGGGAATCTGGGTTCGGTATCTTCCCTCGACATATGACTCATACCATGCAGGCTCATCGTGGGTGATATTGATGAGTTTCCTGCCAGGAATGCTCCCGTATTTACTTATTGCTGAGTCAACGCAACCAAGCGCTAGATCATTCAACTTCGAGGGATCTCCGCTTTGTGGCGTAACTATTGCTCCGTCTTCACAATTTTTGTACGTTTTCCAAACGTCGTAGACCGCCGGCCCGTACTCCCAGGCTTCTAGGTCTTCGGGAAATAGCGGAAGTCCAGTAAGCGCGGCGTATTCGCCAGCAGCATAAAAGACAAGTTTCTCCAACTTGAGAGGGTCGATTGGATGAAGTCTTTCTACAATTGCGGCAGCAACGTCGAGAGCGTTTGCAGAGTTTGAAGGCATACAAACCAGTGTAGTAATGCATAGTCACATAGCCACCTATATGACGATTGCTCAATTAAACTGGGGTTCTATGCCGCGCGACGCCTTTGAAGGCTACGACGAGCCAGTCAAGATTGATATGGAGCCAGAAGAGGCGTTGAAACTTGTCCTTGGTGCGACACCCGACAAAGAGGACGAGCCCGAAAACTAAGGCAGTGGATCAGTTTGATTTGAATTAGTCGTTAGTTACATAACAAGTAGGAGGTTGTGCCATCTTCTATATCGGTAATGTCCTGTTCTAGACAGGAGACTTCACGTTGGAGATCACTGATATTGCTGTCAATGGGGCTTAGTTCATTCCCTAAAACTTGCCCCACTCCCTTGGCGACGAGTCATTTAAGCGCTGCATTGTCTCGCGTAGCGGATACGCGAGATGCCACGATCAGGGCAGCCAATTGAGCCTCCCCAGAAATCGCTCGATGACGTTCACTGGAGATTTGCCATTCGCCCACAACAATTGTTGCGATAAGCACTACAGCCAAAACAACTGTGACGATTTTCCAAACCATACGGTCTCCTTTTAGAAAATCCCATGCCGCGAGACGTGAATCAGATGGCGAAAGCCACCGTACCAAAACTAAGGGTTACGAGTAGCGCCTCGACAGTACGAGGAGCAACGCCGCGAGTTCGGCAGACGCATAAACATTCACCGCTCCTTGCGTTTCCTCGACCTGTGGATGGTAATAACCACGAACGCGGGCGCGACTATAAACGTCAATGACCCTGGGCCGAATATCTCGTCTGTAACGCTCCTGCGTCTCCATCTCGGCAGTAGCTCGAAGTGAACGCCAAACCTTCGGATCAATACTTCCTGCCTGCGCCATGAAATCGCGGGCTGGTGTAATCCAGGTTGGAATGAAATTCTGGATTATCTCGCCTATCCGACGTAGTTCCTCGCCAATCGCAGCGCGTTCCGAGTCCGAGACCGCCAATTGAAGAGGCTCACAAGGGACCGGCGAAAATGCACCCCCGCTGCTGATGGTCGTCCTTATGTCGCTATCGCTGATACGAGACTGGCCCTCCATATGGACGAGTTGGAAACCCCCTCCTGCCTTTTCTTCCTTCTTTAGAAATTCCCAGATGCTCTTCCAGTGGCGAATCACATACCACACGAGAAGCACGAGGGCGATTCCAAGGAGCACGCGACACCACACGGCGGAGTGGGCCAGATCGTGCCAGAAAACTCCCGCGCCGACAGCGGCTAAGAGGGTCACGACGGTGACTCCGCTCTGGAAAATGGCCCCGATCCGTTTGAAAACGCCTTGCACAAAAACACCATACCGGCGATGGAGTGACTTGGGTTTGTCAAGTTACACGTCACCGAGTAGCCACTCTCGGTGACAGGCGCCAATGGCTTTAGTGTGAGGGAAGAAAGGAGCACTATGTGCGGTCGTATTGCCCTCTTTACCCCTCCACTTCGCCTCTCGAGGCTGCTCGACGCCGCCCTCGCGGCGGGCATCGAGCCCGAGGGTCATCCCAGTTGGAACATCGGACCCCTGCGCCGACTCTTCGCCGTGAACGAGGACGACGGGCAGCGCACGCTCGATCGTTATCGCTGGGGGCTCGTGCCCAGCTGGGCGAAGGACCCTTCGATTGCCAACCGGCTCTTTAACGCCCGCGGCGAAACCGTGGCCGAGAAGCCATCCTTCCGCACGGCCTTCGCCAAGCGCCCCTGCATCATTCCCGTCGACGGCTTCTACGAGTGGGACCACCGTGACGGCAAACAGAAGCAGCCGCACTTCTTCACCCGCGTTGACGGCGAACCGCTGCTCTTCGCCGGTCTCTACGAGCGCTGGCACGACCCCGAATTGCCCAAGGACGCGCCGGCATTGCAGACCTGCACGGTGATCACGACGGAACCAAACGCCGACATGGACGAGCTACATAACCGCATGCCCGTCGTGCTCGATCCGAGCGACGTGGAGACTTGGCTTGACGTAAATGACGCCGGACCCGAGGAGCGACTTGGATTACTTCGTCCAGCCCCTACGGGCACACTCACCCACTACGGCGTGGGTAAGGCGGTGGGATCAGTGAAGAACGACGGACCGGAATTGATCGAGCCGGTCGAACCCGAGAGTCTCTTTTAGCCTTTAGAAAGCCGAAAACCCCGAGTGACCAGTGAGTCGAAACTCTCCAGCCCCCCGGGGTCTCCGAAGGCGCATCTTCCGTTGACCCGTGTCGGACAGGTCACCGTTAGACGGCTGGCACTTCACGTCCTTCGTCGTTCGCGAACCGCGGACCGAACTCCGCTGCCCGTTTGGAGGTTCTGTTCCTCTTGCGAGGCCCCTCTCCCCCTCGTCAACTTCCCCTTGCGGTTCCGTCTCCGTTCGACAGGTACTACGTGAACTACGAGTGATACTGTGCCAGAGTTCCCTAGACCGTGACGGGCAAAATAGGGATATCAGAAACTTTTGCCCAGAGTGTTCTCCCTTTATCCACCGATTTGTCACCAAATTAACAATTATCAACGAGTAAGACGCAACTTTTGCACAGTCGGATTGCGTCGAGGTCAACGGCCGACGTGAATTGTCGACCACGAATGCCCAATTTCTTTTCTCCGGCCACTCGGTCAACGCCGAGGGCCAAACAGGGATGACTCGTTCGAAACGTGTGAGAGGTTACGCAGCCACGAATACTTGACGTTGGCGCCCCAGCCCCTCAATCTCGAGTTCCACGACGTCGCCCTCACGCAAATAGGGGTGATCGACGAGCCCCATGGCGACGCCGTGCGGGGTACCGGTATTGATGACGTCGCCCGGTCGCAGCACCAAGAACTGGCTCAAGTACCAGACCAGGTGGGCCACGCCAAAAACCATGTTCGAGGTGTTGCTGTTTTGGCGTAATTGGCCATTCACCGAGAGCTTCAGATCGAGATTCTGCGGATCTTCGATAGACGCAGCGTCAACAATCCAGGGACCGAGTGGATTAAAGGTCTCACAGTTCTTGCCCTTGTCCCACTGGCCTCCGCGCTCTATCTGAAACTCGCGTTCCGAGACGTCATTGCTAATGGCGTACCCGGCGATGCAGGTCCGCGCCGTGTCTGGAGAATCGAGATAACGCGCTTCAGCCCCGATAATGACTGCCAACTCGACTTCCCAGTCAGTCTTTACCGACGTTCGCGGGATCAGCACCGTGTCGTCTGGACCCACGACGGTGTCGGGAGTCTTGAGAAAGATGATGGGCTCTTTTGGTATCTCGGCGCCAGTCTCACGAGCGTGGTCAGCATAATTGAGACCGATACAGACAATCTTTCCGATCCCCACAACGGGCGGTCCGAATCGACCTACCGGTGACGAAACCTCGGGCAGTGCTCCCTTATCGAGCGACGCTCTGAGCGAGTCCAGGCCCGTGGAAAGAAATGCGCCATCAATGTCATTGGTGAGCGACGAAATGTCGCGCCACACTCCATCGTTGCCGGCTGCGATTGGCTGTTCTTGACCCGCCGCACCATGTCGAGCTAGTCGCATAAATACCAACACCCTTGTCTACGTAGCGATTGTTTCACTTTAGTCCCCTGAAGAATTCAACTTTGAAAGCACGATGCACGTCAATCTCGAAGTTACAGAAATAGTCAGTTAACAGTTCGAAGCCACGAAGAATACTTTTCTAATTCTTCGGTGACGACTAACTCGACACAACCAAAGACATCAGTCATTGCGGTTCGTTGATCGAATCGATCAACGAGACTCACGAGATTCGCCCGAGGATATCGTGATCTGAACTCTTGGGCGGCCACCATTTCAATTGACCCGCACACCACGAGTAACGCTGTGTCGCCACTCAGCAGTGCGGCAATTCCACCCGTCACTTTGCCATCCAAGCTTCCATGATCAAGACGGCCTTCACCCGTGATTACGAGTGACGATCGCTCAATTCGTTGCTCGAGATTCACCGATCGAACTACTGCGTCGAGACCACTCGTCAGTTCAGCGCCCAGCGCCGCCAAGCCCCCTGGGATTCCACCCGACGCGCCCGAGCGTTCGAGCATTTCGACGTCCACACCCTGTTCGACGACATAGAGCGAACGCGCTTCGTCAACACGTTGCTTAATGATTTTCAAGTCATCCGGGCTCACGCCTTTTTGTCCGGCGTACCGAATTAATTCTGAAAACCGAGCGATGACGTCCGTCGCGGCCGTCACCGCGACGGGAAGTCCACCGGCATCACGCAGTACCTGATAGCAACCAAGACCACCATCCGAGGTCGCCGAGCCTCCACATCCGATCAGAATGCTCGAGACCCCAAGCTGCGCTGCGGCCAAGATCAGGTGTCCGACTCCAGCACTCGACGCTTCGATGGCTTGCGCACTCGTGGGCTCGATCAAGTGACTCCGCCCGACGACCTCGGAGACTTCGAGAAACGCCAACGTGCCCCCCGGTGAGTTTCCCAAGGTAATTGGCGCAGCGACCACTGTGCCCAAGGGACCCGGTACATCAACAACTACTACGTCACCCACAAAAGATTCGCGGAAACCTTCGCCGCCATCGGACATTGGTTGCACGTCCACCGTCGTATTGATGCGCGCCACAATCTTGGCGACGGAGTCACAGAGTTGACGAGCTGTCGCGGTGCCGCGAAATTTATCCATCGATACCAGCACCTGGCTCAAGAATGTCGGCATTTCCGGACGCTCAATTGGTTTGGACACGCAGCCTCCGCGATTCGACGTGAGGAAAAGATTAGTGGACGAGGCCACGTACTTCCGTGCGACGGATCCGGTATCGACTATGTGGCGAGGCCTTGAGCAGACCTACGTGTTGAGGATGTTTTCGCTGTCAGACTCAATCATTCGTGCAACGAGAAAATTATTGCCCTGACTACACTTCATCGGGTTTCATCGATTGGAGCGTCTGTCTTGCCGTAACAATTGCGAGCGATTCGTACTAGGTTTCGCACATGACTTTTTGGGAATCTCGGACCAAGATTGCCTCGTGGCTCGGTGCCGTTTTCCTAATTCTTTCGACCATATTGGTCATAACGCCTTCCATTGCCAGTGCAGCAACCATCACGCAAACACCGCCGACAGATAACTCCACCACTACGACCGCATCAACATCCTTCACTGATCAGCTTGAGCCGACAATCGATCCCAACGATATTGTGCCTACTTCCGTCACCTATGCAACGGTGACCACGAATCCCAATTTGAGCGTGTCATCGACGGGCGCCGTGAGCACCTCCGGTATTCTCGCGGCGAACTCCTATACGGATTCGGGTACCGATGTCAACTCCTTAGGCGACTCCGGAAATTGGTCATACACACTGACAGTGACGAATCCGTCGGGTGGCCCGCCACCGCCATCCAATACAACGCTTGTGCAAACTTCGCCCACCACTGGCACCGCTACCACTGGCAACTCATCCGCGTACACCGGTTCCCTCGCGGTCAGTTTCGCCACCGGCGCCGTGACGTACCTCACAGTAACTTCAAGTCCAGCATTGAGCGTGACTGCCCAAGGCAACATCACCGCGTCTGGTCCACTCGTGACGGGCACCTACACCGTGTCGGGCAGTGACAGCGACTCCCAGGGCGACACCGGCACGTGGGTCTTTTCACTCACCGTCAACGCCTCAATAACCGTGACGTACGGAGCCAACGGCGGTACGGGTTCGATGCCGCCAGAAACCAAAGCCTCGCCGACCGCCCTCACTCCAAATGAGTTCACGTGGTCTAAGCACGTGTTCGATCAATGGAACACCGCCGCCGATGGATCGGGCACGAGTTTTGCCAACGGCGCCGTATACCCGTTCACTAAGTCGACCACCCTGTACGCCCAATGGACGGCAACGACGCACGTCGACCCAAAGCGGACCGTGACCTTTGACGCCAACGGCGGTACCGGATCAATGAGTCCCGAAACCAAGAATGCGCTGGCATCGCTCACGCCCAATAATTTCACACGCACGGAATTCAAATTTGTCAATTGGAATACCGCGGCCAACGNNCACTGACTCGCAATCAATTCACCCGTAACGGATTCAAGTTCATCAAATGGAGCACCGCGGGCAACGGGTCGGGTTCGGACTACGCGAATGGACAGTCGTACGGCTTCAAGACATCTATTTCCTTATACGCCCAATGGAGCGCCGTCAAGCCGCCGGTGGTCCCACTCGCGATACACGCAGTCGTGGCCCTTAACCCCTTCGGCGTGAAATCCTCCGCGTTGTCGAACGCGCTGGAATCTCAGATCACCGCGCTCGCCCATGAAATTCAAACCAATCACGATAAGAAAATCTCGTTGGTTGGATACAGCGGCGATTTGACGACCGCGAACGCAACGAACGAGTCGGACTGGGCCGCGAGCTTGAAATTGAGTCAGCAACGTGCGTTTGCCGTTGAGGAATTTCTGAAGTTACAACTTGCGTCGCTCGGGATTACTAAATACACGATCTCGGCAGTCGGAAACGCAGCGGCGCTTCAGCCGTCGGCGAACGCAACGCCGATCGAACAGGCTAGCAACCGAAAAGTGGTCGCAACGATCTCGTAGTCCTACATTGTTGATCGCGCAACTTCGAGGACGGGAAACGCACGGTCCACGCCAAAGTATCTAAGCCAACTGGTGGAACTTGAGTCATACAATATGAACCACATAAACCGATCGATTTAATGATTCTGCACGACTAGCTCCGACGTAGGTGAGTGGGAGGAGACGAGAATCGCTGTGCACACGAGGAAAGAACCATGCGAACGCTGGCGTCGTTCATCATCATCAGCCTTGACGGCTTTTACGAAGGCTCGGAGGGAGAGTTCGACTGGCCGATCGTCGACGAGGAGTTCAGAGACTTCGCGATCCGCCAACTCGATGACGCCGACACGCTCGGCTTCGGGCGAGCGACCTACGAACACATGGCTGCCTACTGGCCCACCGACCAGGCTCAAACGAACGATCCGGACATCAGCCCGCGGATGAACAACATGCCAAAGTTCGTATTCTCGACAACTCTCCAAGACGCCGCTTGATCGGGGTCCGCCGTCGTGCGTGGCGAGGCAACCGAGCACATTCCCGAGATCGAGGCCGCAGATGGCGGCGAGATCCTCGTGATAGGCAGCGCCCACCTGATCGCCGGCCTCGCGGGGGCCGGCATCCTTGACGAACTGCGCATCATGATCAGCCCCATCGTGATCGGCCAGGGACGTTCCCTGTTCGAAACACTTAATGAGCGCGTCTCGCTCGAACTGCTTCGCGTCAGGCAGTTCGACTCTGGAAACGTGTTGCTCACCTACCGACCGACGCCTCGCTCCGGTTAAGTCTCCGCGGCAGAGGCATGACGTTATTTCGTCGTCGACAGTCCAAGACGGTGGCACACTGCCGCCCCCTCGGTGAGCGCTCGCACCATCGCCGCGCTGTTGCCCGTCCGTTCTTCCTTTCGTGCTGCAGCCCTTAGATCTTGAGCGACGTCTTTGAGAGAGTTGTCATCCGACCTTGCCAGAGCTGATATCAAAGACGCCTTAACTGATATCGCGATGAACGCATCAGGCGTCGACTTGGGCAGTTTTGGCGGCGTTCCAATGAGTTCGCAGGCGGACGCTTCATGATGCAAACGTTGACTCTGCGTGGGCTGCGCGACATTGGCCGAACAACTCGACAACAACAGGCCGATTCCCGACATACACGCGAAACTCCTTAAAATTCGTCGACCGCGAAGTGTTTGCATTATGTTGAGTATCTCCTAACGAGACTTCATCCAATCTTCCAATGGGTTGTGTCTGGTATGACTATTTTCACCCAGGCGTTCCTGGATAGGTAAAGACGATTCGCCTGAAAGTGCTGTCGCCCCAATATGCACGATTTCAGATCGCACGGATTGGATGCGGGCAATCCCGGGACAAATTTGGTTCGTGCGCGGTCCCGGCCCCTTGGTGGACCTCGGGTCACACAATAAGAACCGAGTCGTCACGCTCGGACCATTCACTCTGGAGTAAGCACATGAAGCGACGCCGCCCGCGCTGCGTCGATCAAACGGTCGTCATAGGCGACCAAAGCTTCGAGGTCGTCACCAATTTCCAACGCAGTCGCCAAATGCAACGCATCAAGTGATCGAAGCGACATTGGCGATAATCGGCCAGCTGTGAAGAAGGTCGCGACGCTGGGTAGGACCAACGACACAGATTCCAACGCGTCCTCAACAATGTCGATGTCAATGCCCAATCGAGCGCCAGCTCGAAGGGCCTCCGTGTGCAACAACTGCGACGACCAGACGGGCTCGTGAGATGAGAACCATTTCCGCATTGCCGATGACTCGTCTTCGGCGGTGATCAACTTGAGGAAGGCTGACGTATCGAGATACCACACCACGTGATTTAGTGTTCGTCCCTTAACTCGTCGAGTACTTTCGAAGTACTCCGCTTTGAGCGTACGGGCGCGGGCAGTTCGTTTGAACGACGACGGGCAAGTTGCACGCGACCCGAAGCGAGCAGCCCCGACGCACCCGTCGCGGTCGATGGGGCACTGAGCACCGCCACTAAGCGCCCGCGATCGGTCACTCCAAGAGTCTCACCGCGCGCCACACGTCTCAACGCCGCTGATGCGTGCTGCTGTAACTCTCGAACTCCTATTGTTTCCATATGCGTCAAGTGTAGCACATTGGGTTACAAACCGCGCCGCCACGCGAGAAGTTCGTGGTCGCACTGCTGTTTCGGGGACCACCGTCGGCAACTAGTTGAGGGTACGCGAACATAACGTTCGCACACGATCTCATCACTTTCCCATTCTGACCTCAACCCAAC
>PMAL01000072.1 GCA_003152555.1 Acidimicrobiaceae bacterium
CTCGCGGGACTGCGCGCGGTACCGGTGACGATGACGGACGGAATCTTAGACCTCGACTCCATCAGCGCTGGTGATCGCGATCGCGCCCTGGTGCTGTGGTCTAACTCGCCGTCGAACCCGACCGGCGTAGTAGACGACCTCGAGGGCGTCGCAACGTGGGGACGACAACACGGTGTGCTCGTCGCGAGCGACGAATGCTACGCCGAATACACGTGGGAGGGACGGCCCCGCTCCATCCTCGAGCACGGGCTCGACGGGGTGCTCGCCGTGCATTCAATTTCCAAGCGGTCCAATTTGGCCGGCGCGCGGGCCGGCTTCTACGCGGGCGACCCCGACGTGGTGTCCTACCTTCGTTCCGTACGCCAACACGCGGGCTTTATGGTGTCCGGTCCGGTTCAGGCGGCGGTCGCGGTTGCGTTCCGTGACGACGAACACGTCGATCGCCAGCGCGCGATCTACCGTTCGCGCTTGGAACTGCTGAGCAGTGCACTAAACGACTTCAACGTGGTTGCGCCGTTTCCGCAAGGTTCGTTTTATCTCTGGTGCTCGAAGGAGGGGCTCGACGGATGGCAACTGGCCGAACTGATCGCGCAACGTTCAGGCCTCATTGTGAGTCCCGGCGAACTGTACGGTGAAGCGGGCGCAAACTTCATTCGTCTCGCCGTGGTCCAGCCCGATGACCGACTCGCCGTGGCCGCGTCGAGACTCCGAGGCCCGTAGTTACCTCGCCAGTACGATGAAGCTATGAGTTCGTTAGAGACCCGTATCGACCAGTGGTACGAGCAAATCGGCGAGATGACTCCCGACAATATCGAGGCCCGTCGCGACGTGGAGCTGACCATCACCAAACTCGACGATGGTCAGCTTCGGGTGGCCGAGTTATCTGTCGGCGGCGACGTGGTCGTGCACCTATGGCTGAAGAAGGCCATTCTTCTGCTCTTTCGATTGCGGGGTCTCGAAGCCAGTGAGTCCGGCCCCTTTGAGTATCTGGACAAACTTGACCTGAAGCACGACTACGCGCGGCGCGGGGTGCGTGTGGTGCCGGGCGCGGTGGCTCGGCGCGGGAGCTACCTCAGTCCCGGCGTGGTCTTGATGCCCAGTTTCGTCAATATTGGAGCCTGGGTCGGCGCCGACACCATGGTAGATACGTGGGCCACGGTGGGTAGTTGTGCCCAGATCGGCGCCAACGTGCACCTCGCGGGTGGCGTCGGCATCGGCGGAGTGTTGGAGCCGGCGAATGCGGTGCCGGTGGTGATAGAGGACGGCGCCTTCATTGGCAGCCGGTGCATGGTCGTGGACGGGGCCCGAGTGGGAAGGGGCTCGGTGTTGGGAGCCGGAACGATTCTTAATCCTTCGATTCCGGTAATTGACGCCGAGACCGGCGAAGAGGTCTCACGGGGCTACGTGCCCGACTACTGCGTGGCGGTATCGGCCAGCCGCCCACGCGAGTACCCCGGAGGCGAGTACTTCCTACCGTGCGTTTTGATCATCAGGCGCATGGACGAGGGCGAGCGGCACAACAAGGTCGCCCTCAACGACATCCTGCGCGATCACGGAGTAGCGACGTGAGTCGTCTCGACGAGGCCTTGACCTTGGTGGCAATTGACTCCGTCAGTCGAAACGAGGCCATCCTGGCGAGCCTCGTGGAGAGCCAACTTCGGGCCAACCCGTCGCTCGACGTAGAGCGCGTTGGCGACAACGTCGTGGCGCGCACGACCGGGATGCACAGCACTCGGCTCTTGGTGGCTGGCCATCTTGACACGGTGCCCGGCGATGCAGGCGAAGCCCTCATCGTGGGTTCCGAGCTTCGTGGTCTTGGAGCGTGCGATATGAAGGGCTCGCTCTCGGTGATGCTCGAGATCGCCAGGGAACCTACTCCTCGCTCGGTAGAGGTCTCCTGGGTTTTTTACGCCCGTGAAGAGATCGCCCGAACGGAGTCGGGATTGCTCGAGCTGGCCCAACTGCGACCGGATCTCTTAGAAGCCAACGTGGCGATTCTGGCTGAGCCCACCGGGGGAGTGGTGGAGGCGGGATGTCAGGGCTCCTTGCGCGTTGGCGTGGAACTGAACGGAAAGCGAGCGCACACGGCGCGACCTTTTACGGGAAGAAATGCCCTGCACCGTCTTGGCAGCCTGCTTTACAGGATTGCTTCGTACGAACCGCGCACGGTATCGATTGATGGAGTGGAATTCACCGAACAGTTGCAAGCGGTGAGCGTGGGCGGCGGCGTAGCCCCGAACGTCGTACCCGATCTGGCGAACTGCACGCTTAATCACCGAGTGGCACCAGACCGTACGCGCGATGAGGCGTTTTCCTGGTTGCGCGGCTTTCTTGGCGACTGTCTCGAGGAAGATGACGTTCTTGAGGTGATTGATTGGGCTCCCGCGGCCGCACCAGCGCTCGAAAACGACCACTTGCGCGCGCTGGTTGCGCTGACCAAGCGAGTACCCCGCGCCAAGATGGGATGGACTGACGTGGCCACGTTTGGCGAGTTGGGTGTGCCCGCGACCAACTATGGAGCCGGCGACCCGCTGCTGGCCCATCGCCGTGACGAGTTCGTGACCCTGGGCGAACTTGACGTTTTCGCTCAGGTTCTCCGCGAGTGGCTGCAGTAAGCGACGAAGTGCCGCACGTTGGAGTCCCGCGCCAGCGGCATTGGTCCTTCGGGAACCTAGTAACTTCTCAGCACCGAGATCACGCGACCGAAGATCACCACATCGGAGGCGCTGAATTCCATTGGCTCTAGTTGAGAGTTTTCGGGCTTCAAAACGACGCGGGATCCTTGAGGAAAGTAGCGCTTCACGGTGGCTTCATCGTCGGGTATCCCGGCCACCACAATTTCTCCCTTGTTGGCCGTGCTCTGACGCTCAACAACGACGTAGTCGCCAGGCAGAATACCGGCCTCAATCATTGAGTCACCTCGTACCCGCAATACAAAGCTGTCGCCGCGTCCCGCGAACTGCTCGGGAATCGACATGAGTTCGTGACCGTGCTCTATGGCCAGCACGCCCGTTCCTGCGGCGACGTCACCGACGAAGGGGATGTAGCGGATACGCTGATCGGGAGCGGGATTTTCGACATCGAGCCGCACGGTAAGGGTGCGCGGCTGCTGCGCATTTTTCTTGATGTAGCCCGCCGTTTTCAACACTTCAATGTGGTTGGCTACGGTCGCGGGCGATTTGAGTCCCACGTGATCGCCAATTTCTCGGATGGTCGGCGGGAAGTTTCTCTCGCGTTGACAGGTGATGATGAACTCCAAAATTTGGCGACGCATCGGTGTGAGTACTTCGGCCATGGGGTCCTCCCGGTAACGAACAGTTGTTCGTAGGATACACCAAGCGGTGTCGAATCTCCATCATCGTCACCGACCTACTTTGGACCCAAAAGGATGAACTTTTCAGTGAGGGCGCACTTTTTGAGGCATTGGGTGCTGATATCGTTCCTCAATGGCCAGGTTGGCTTATGAATCTCCAAAGGTTTGCTTCACTGATTCTTAACTGACGGTTGGGTGACGGTTGTGAACTAATGGTGAAAAGTTAATGAACACAACTATCAGGAAGGACGTAGCGATGAAGCTTCGTTTAAATAAAGCGGTATTAGTCACCTCCGTTGGTGCACTGGTGGCGGCGGGCATTCCGTTGGCCGGTATTGCGTCGACGAGTTCTGCCGCTACAGCCAAAGCGACGTACACCATTGGTGTGGAGGGTCCGTTCTCGGGCTCCGACGCCAACTACGGCGACTACATCATTGGCGGGGTGGAGCTCGCGATCAACGCGGCGAACGCCAGTGGAAAGTACAAGTTCATATTGAAGGCTGAGAAGTTCGACGACCAGGGCTCTTCATCCCTCTCGCCGGCGGCGGCTCAAAAGGCTACCGGCACGAAGAACTTGGTTGCTGTCGTTGGTCCGGCCTTCTCCGGTGCTTCCGAGGCCGCTGCTCCTTACTACTCGAAGGCGCACGTCGCCGAAGTAAGTGCCTCGGCGACTGCCGTCGCCCTCGCGTCGGGTACGGACAGCAACTTCATGCGTACGANNTTGCGGACGACTCCGTCCAGGGCAAAGCGGACGCCGATTACTTGGTGACTGTAAAGGGCGTCAAGAACCTGCTCGTCATCTCGGACGCCTCGTTCTACGGTGACGGACTCGCGACGGTCGTCGCGACTGACGCCAAGGCTCTCGGAGCGACGGTCACGACCCAGCAGATCCCGAATGTCAACACCGGTGGTGGTGGCACGACGACTGAGTACGCGCCGGCGGCGACCGCCATTNNTACGGTGGCTACTCGCCCGACTTCGGCCTGTTACTGAGCGCGTTGTCGAGTGCGGGTTACACCGCGAGCGCCCACGTGATCATGTCCGGTGACGGCTCCAATAGCCCCTCGCTCATCACGTCAACGTCGCCCGCTTCGGCGGCCAACGGGGTCTACCTCTCTGAGGGCGCCGCGGGCAAGGTCAACTTCTTGACCGGCAAGCTCGCCACTGCGTACGTGAAGCTGACGAAGATCAAGGCGTCCGTCGCCGAGTATGCCGCGCAGGCCTACGACGCGACTAACGCCATCATCGCCGCACTGTCAAAGACGAACACACCTAAGACGGTGACCACGGCGCTGCGCAAAGAAGTTGTCGCGAACCTGCACAAGGTGAACTTCCAGGGCATCACCGGAACGATTGCGTTCGCGGGTGACGGAGACCTGAGGAACGACACCGGCACGTCAGCCATCTCAGATGTGGTGAGCGGAACAATCACGTTCCTCACGAACCAGGGCTGATAGTTTGAGCCATTGATGATGGACGTCATTGGGGCCGGGGTTTTACCCCGGCCCCAATGACTTTTTAGAACCATAAGGACGACGCAACATTATGGGATTCGAGCACTTCTGGCTCAGCGGATTTGATCAGATTCATACGGCGTTTTGGACGTACTTGGCGGTGGGCCTTCAGAACGGTGCCGTCTACGCGATGATTGCGGTCGGTTACACGCTCGTCTACGGCGTGTTGGGACTCATTAACTTCGCCCACGGTGAGGTCTTTATGTGCGGCGGTTTCGCCGGCGTCTTTCTCACCCGGGACATCCTGGGTGATCGAACCGGGACTGGCTGGGGTTCAGTGGCGCTCGTCCTCGCCGGCATTGCGATCGGGGCCCTCGTGAGTGCTCTGGTCGCAATAGGTGTTGAACAGGCTGCCTATCGACCACTGCGACGTCGGCACGCACCAAAACTCGCCTTTTTGATTAGCGCCATCGGCGCTTCCTACTTTCTTCAAACACTCGCCGGCAAGGAGTTCGGCTACGGCGTGAATATCTTCCCGGGGCAAGTTTTCGAGCCGGGTCAGGTGATGTTCACCCTTTTCGGCACCACAATTCACACGATTACCGTCGTGAGCATCATCGCCGCCATTGTCATGCTCGTGGTGGCGGATCGCATTGTGCGAGCTACCCGCCTCGGTCGGGGCATTCGCGCCGTTTCGCAAGACGCCGAAACCTCGTCGCTCATGGGGGTCAACATCGACCGCACCATTACCATCACTTTCATCCTGGGCGGCGCGCTCGCCGGAGCGGCCGGATTCCTCTACTCGCTTCAGAGTGGCATGGTCCAGAATGCGGGCACTGAGATTGGTATCTACGCCTTCACCGCGGCCGTCCTCGGTGGTATTGGCAATCTTCGCGGTGCGGCCCTCGGAGGGCTGTTCATTGGCCTCTTCGGAAGTTTTTCTGTTCCTTTCGCCTTTGAGGGCAACGTCCAGTGGACGGAGATCTACACGTTTCTTATTCTGGTCCTTGTGCTCATCATTCGCCCGACCGGTATCTTGGGTGAAAGATCGGGGAGGACAGCGTGACGATGTTTTCTCCCGCCAATCTGAAACGATTGTTCCTGATTCTCGTCATCACGGCCGTGGTCGCCGTGATGACCGGAACGCCCGGATCGAGCACGGCGTCTCCGACGACGGGCGTGCACGGCTCATTCCTAGAACGGGTGTCGTGGTTCGGGCTCTTCGTGGCGCCACGCTGGCTGTTGTTTACGACCCTCGGCGTGATCGTGTGGCTCGTCGTTTCGTTGTATCGTCCGCGAGCTCGATCGATTCGTCGAGGAATCGACACCGCGCTCGCGCTTCCCAAGGCTTTAGCGACCAAGCGCTCGACGCGCGTGGCGTTAATGCTGGTCGCCCTCGTCGTCGTGATTTTCTTGCCCAAGTTCGTGCACGAGTCGTTTTGGATGTACCTCATTGTTGAGCAGATTGGCGTGTGGATCCTTCTCGCACTCGGGCTCAACGTGGTGGTTGGCTTCGCGGGACTGCTCGACCTTGGTTTCGCTGCCTTCTACGCGATTGGCGCGTATACGACCGCCTGGTTGACGGGCGCGCTGCCCGCGCCGGCCCTCTTTCACCATCCAATTCCAACGCTCTGGGTCATTCCCATCGGCATTCTCGCGGCAATGATCTTTGGCGTCCTGCTGGGCACGCCAACGCTTCGCTTACGCGGGGACTACTTGGCGATTGTTACGCTGGGCTTTGCGCTCATCATCGACGACTTCGTCGAGACCCAAAGCGGAGTCACGGGCGGCGGGGTGGGTTCGGCCCCCGTACCGCACCCGGCGCTGAATCTTGGATTCTGGCACTTTCACTGGGGGATCACTCCGACGCCCTATTACTATCTCTGTCTCGTCTTCATTATCGTGTTCATCATTGTCTTCACGTCGCTCGAACGTTCGCGCATCGGTCGTGCGTGGGTCGCGATTCGAGAGGACGAAGTGGCGGCTGAATCCGTTGGCATCAATCCTCTCAAGTACAAGGTCATGGCCTTCGCGGTAGGTGCTGCCAGTGGCGGCTTCGGGGGCGTCATGAGCGCCGGACTGGTCGGCATCGTCAACCCGGGTCTATTCACGTTCCAGATCTCGGTGAACGTGCTGGTGCTAGTGATATTTGGCGGCATGGGCTCGATCTGGGGTGTGGCGCTCGGGGCGATCGTCATTCAGACGGCGACGAGCTATCTCGACAACTATCAACCCTGGGGATATCAGATCAATGACCTCTATATGTATATCGGGGCGCTGCTCATCATCATGATGATCTTCCGGCCGGCCGGACTCCTGCCCTCACGTCGGCGCGCTCGCGAGTTCGCCGCCGCCAAGGGCGATGAGCAGGTCCACACCGACGAGGTTCTGACGGGTGACCAACCGTGAGCGACCAGGTCACCACCGATCTCATCATTCGCGCCGAAAAGTTGACGCTGCGCTTTGGCGGCGTGGTCTCGCTGCGCGACGTCTCGATCGACATGCGCCGTGGCGAGATTCTCGCCGTCATCGGACCGAACGGCGCGGGCAAGACGTCACTTTTTAACTCACTCTCCGGCGTCTACCAACCCCAAGAGGGATCGATCACGTTCATGGCGCGTGACGCCGCTCCGCTCTCGGTGATTGGCAAGAAGGCTCACCAGATCGCTCAGGCCGGCGTGTCGCGGACCTTCCAAGCATCGCGGCTCTTTAGCGCACTGAACGTGTTCGAGAACATCAAGATCGGTGCCGAAGATCATCGGGGAATCGGACTCGTGGGTGCCCTCGTGAAGGGACCCGGTACCCGCCGTGGCGAGCATCAATCCGATGAGGTGGTCATTAAGCTTCTTGAGTTCGTGGGACTCACGCGTGAAGCAAACCTGATCGCCTCGCAACTCTCCTACGGCGCGCGTCGCCGTCTCGAGATCGCCCGGGCTCTCGCCACCGATCCCGAAGTGATTTTGCTCGACGAGCCAGCCGCGGGCACCAACCCTTCGGAGAAGTTGGAGCTCGCGGAACTCATTCGTCGCGTGCGTGACGAACGCGGCGTCAGCGTGTTGCTGATCGAACACGACATGAAGCTCGTCATGTCCCTCGCAGAACGGCTCTACGTTCTTAACTTCGGTTCGGTCATCGCCGAAGGCTCACCGGCGGACGTGCGCGCCAATCCCGTCGTCATCGACGCCTACTTGGGTAGTTCTCACGAGGAAACGAAAGCTTGATGCTGACGGTCACCGACGCGGTAGTGCGATACGGAACGATTGAGGCCCTTCACGGAATCTCGTTCGACGTCCAACAGGGAGAGATCGTCGCGCTGCTCGGAGCCAATGGCGCCGGAAAGTCCACGACGCTGCGCATGGTCTCGGGCCTGCACGCGCCAGCGAGTGGCTCGATCATCTACGAGGGTCGCGATATCACGAAAGTCAAAGCCCACGAATTCGTCTCGATGGGCATCAGTCACGTGCCCGAGGGGCGTCGCGTATTCCCTCAAATGACGGTGGAAGAGAATCTGGAGATGGGTGCGTTTCGTCGTAGCGGGCCGCTGCGCGACGACATAGAAGAGATCTACGTGCAGTTTCCCATCCTTAAGGAACGTCGTAAGCAGCCGGGAGTCAACCTCTCTGGAGGCGAACAGCAGATGCTCGCGATTGGACGCGCCTTGATGTCCAAGCCCCGGCTGTTGCTTTTGGACGAACCCTCGATGGGGCTCGCTCCCATGATCGTCGAGACGATCTTCTCGATCATTGGTCAGATTCGTGACGCGGGGACCACCGTCTTCGTAGTCGAGCAGAACGCGACCCAGGCCCTTCGTCTCGCCGATCGCGGTTACGTCATGGAGAACGGCCGAATCGTCTTCGGCGATACCGCGAAGAATCTCCTGACCGACCCGCGCGTTCGCGCGGTCTACCTGGGTGAATCAGTCGAAGGCGAATAACGAGCCATGCCGGGTGGAGAGGAACTACACCCCAGTGCTCAGCGGGTGGTTGACGTTTTGAAAGCCCTCGGCGCGGTCGGTCCCTTTCGAGAGTTCACCGTGCCCACCAAAACGGCCGCGGACGCCGCGGCGGCTTTGGAATGTGAGGTCGATGCAATCGCCAGCACCCTGGTGTTTATGGCGGACGACAAACCGGTCATCGTACTGAAGAGCGGAACCCTGCGCGTTGACGTAGAAAAAGTGCGCCAGTATCTAGGCGCAACGTCGGTGCGTCAGGCAACGCCCAATGAAGTGCGCGCCGCGACGGGTCAAAGCCTCGGGGGAGTGTCGCCCGTTGGATGGCCCCAGCCGATTCCGTGCCTGATCGACAGCTCGCTGGCGCGCTTCCCACATCTATGGGCGGCCTGCGGCACTCCGAACGCGGTTTTTGGCACTACGTATGACGAATTGCGTTCTCTAACTAGCGCCACCCCAATTTCGCTTCGCTAGATCTGCGCTTGACCCTTCGGGTCCGTACTGATGTCACACCCTCAAAATACAGTGATTTATTGGGTTTTGACCATCTAAAAAAACTTGCAACGAACACCTGTTCGCTTTATCATATACGAACAGGTGTTCGTTAAAGTCAGGGGAGTCCGAAATGGCTGCAGTAGAGGTATTCGAAGGTGAAGAGTTTCAGACACTAGAGAGTCGTCCGCAATTGCGGCTCGTCAAGATTGACAGCGCGCCGTCCGTCTCGCGTTATGGACTTCCTCTCGCCCAACGACGGGCCGCACGGGCCCTCATGATAAGGCGACGCCGTCGAACCCTCATTGCGTTGGCGTTATTGGCCGGTCTCACGATTCTTGCCCTGCCGGGCGTGGCCTTTGGTGGCGTGTCCAATGGTGGACTCTCGAGTGACAGCAATAGCAACGCGACGCTTTCCTCGGGCATGGTGTTCGTGGTCCAACCCGGCGACACTGTGAATTCGATCGCCCGGATGATCAATCCTGCTGATCCCAGTACCGCGCGATCAGCCCTCGTGCACGAACTGGGCTCGAAGGTCGTGGTACCGGGCGAGCGCGTCCTAATTCCCTGAAATAAAAGGGATTTAGGTGTATCGTGAAGTCCATGCGCTGTCCTTTCTGTGCGGCAGATGACGACCGCGTCGTTGATTCTCGCCTGGCCGAAGACGGGGTGGCGATACGCCGGCGCCGGGAATGCTCGGCCTGTAGCCAGCGCTACACCACCTTTGAACGAATTGAAGAGATTGGTTTCTACGTCGTCAAGCGCTCGGGCGAGCGCGAACTCTTTAATCGCGCCAAGATCCTTAGCGGGGTTCGTGCAGCCTGTAAGAACCGTCCGGTCGATGAGGAGTCGTTGGAGCAGTTGGTCCTGGGGATTGAAGAGGCGATGCGACTGCTCAATCGTGACGTGTCGAGCGAAGAGGTTGGTCTCGTGACGCTCGAGGCGCTGCGTACGGTCGACGAGGTGGCCTACGTGCGGTTTGCGTCGGTGTACAAAGGTTTTGAGGGTACCGAGGACTTCGCCCGCGAGATTGGCATGCTGGTAAAGACCACCGCTCCCAAATTGCGCGGCTAGACATGCGCGTGCTGCGACTGCAACCCGAAACGGCCATGGCGATCTACGCGCATCCCGACGATGCGGACATCGCCGCCGGGGGACTGATCGCGCAGTGGGCGAGCGACGGCTGCGCGGTGCACCTGGTTGTGATTTGTGACGGCGCGAAGGGTTCTCACGGTGGCAAGGTCGATTCGGAGTCGTTGCGCGGTGCTCGTCGAGAAGAGTTGCAGTTCGCGGCCGACCTCTTGGGCGCCACGTCGGTGCACGGTTTGGAACGTCCCGATGGCGAGGTCGTGAATGATGAACGGCTTCGTGAAGAGCTGGTAGGACTGATTCGCACGCACCGACCCGAGGTGGTGCTCGGTCCCGATCCCACCGCGACCTTTTTTGGCGGGGTCTACATCAACCATCGTGACCATCGTGAAACGGGATGGGCGTTGCTTGACGCCGTGGCCCCGGCCGCGGCCATGCCGCTGTACTTTCCGCGTCAGGGTCCTCCTCATCAGGTGCAACAACTACTGCTCAGTGGCACCCACGAACCCGACGTGGTCGTTGACGTCTCGCGAACGATCGATACCAAGGTGAAGGCGGTGCTGGCGCACGCCTCGCAATTGGCCGGTGACGCGGACGCCATTCGTGACTTGGTCTACGGCCGGGCCGAGCAGGCCGGCCGTCCGGTGGGGGTGGCGTTCGGTGAAGCCTTCCGCTGCGTTGAACTCGCCTTCTGAGGACCCCTCGGTTGACGAGGCCCCACTGCTTCATATTGACCTGGACGCTTTTTTCGCCTCGGTGGAGATCCTCGACGACCCTACGTTGATTGGCAAACCGGTGGTGGTGGGCGGACCCGCCAGCCGCGGCGTGGTGGCGAGTGCCAGCTACCAGGCGCGCCGTTTTGGCGTGCGCAGCGCGATGCCCACCGTCGTCGCCCGACGGATGTGTCCGGGACTCATCGTGCTGCCCGGACGCTTCGATCGCTACGAGGCGTATTCACGGATGTTTCACGACGTCATCCGAGACCTCACGCCAGACTTCGAGCCCTTAGGACTCGACGAAGTCTTTGCTGACCTTCGCAGTCTGCGACGCCTTAACGTGCGACCCATCGCCGCGGCGAGCGCATTGCGCCTACGGATCAACGGTGAACTTGGCCTGGAATGCGGGGTGGGACTTGGACGCAACAAGCTGTTCGCCAAACTGGCGTCCAAACAGTCCAAACCCCGAGTGGAGAAGGGAAAATTGGTGCCCGGCGCCGGGGTGGTGTGGGTGAGCCCGGCCCTGGAAGCAACGTGGCTGGAGGAACTGCCGGTGCGCGCGCTGTGGGGAGTGGGGCCGGCGACCGCCGCCAAATTGGAGAAACTGGGACTGCAATGGGTGCGAGATCTGGCCCTCGTGGACGAGCGGACGCTGGCGAGCCACGTGGGTCCCTCGCTCGCGGCCACTCTGTGGGCCTTCGCGCACGGCGAAGACAATCGCGAGGTCGTGGTTGACCGGGTGGTCAAGTCAATTGGCCACGAACAGACATTCCTTAAGTCGCTGCAGGGCAAAGACGAGATCACTGAAGCCGCTCGCAGCCATTCGGCCGTGGTGGCGAGAGCCCTGCGAAGTCAGGGCCGGGTGGCGAGGACCATTTCCATCGTGGTGCGCTTCGATGACTTCACCGGGGTGAGTCGGTCGCAAACGCTGTCATTCGGCATCGACGACGAATTCGCCATTACCGCGATCGCCGAAGCGTTGCTGGCGTCGGTG
>PMAL01000161.1:0-138 GCA_003152555.1 Acidimicrobiaceae bacterium
TGAGTCCTCTCGACGTCGTCGTAGCGGGCCTCGGCAGTGCGTATCGGGGTGACGACGCCGTCGGCCCGCTCGTCGCCGAACTGTTCGCGAGCGTGAATTGCGGCGTGCGTGACGTCGGACCACTGGAGGAGCCACTTG
>PMAL01000161.1:192-8992 GCA_003152555.1 Acidimicrobiaceae bacterium
AGCTGGTGCTCGTCGCGGTCGAGGGCGAGGCTTTCGAGTTGGGTTCCGCCATGAGCGTGGCGGTGAGTGCGGCCGTTCCCGAGGCACTTCGAGCAGTGACGACCTTGATTGAAAGGAATGAACAATGTGCGTGAGTCGGCTCTATAAAGTGCTGCGTAACGACGGACCGGCCTGGGTGGACGTTGAGGACGTCGATCGCGTGAACTCGCGCGCCTCGTTGCTCGCCTACGACGGCGTCGAGCTCAGCGCGGGTGATTGGGTCAGCGTGCACAGCGGCTACGTGATCGACCGAGTGGACGCCACTGACGCGGCCCGTGTCGTCGAGGAGATTCGACACGCGAAGGTGGATGTCTCATGAGGACGCCCCCTCCCCGGACACGACGCCGACGCGTACCGGGCGTCGCCCTCGCCGGAGCCACCGCCCTGGTGAGCGGGGTCTCGGTGTTCGCCAATAGCTACGGCGTGCGCGCCGGAGCCACGCCCGCCGTCTACACCACGGCGAAGAACCTTGTCGCGGTAGCGGTGCTCTCGTTTGTGGCGCTGATCGGTTGGACCGTGCGCACGCGGCGACTCGGATCAGCCGCGGCGAATTTCGTGGCGACCGCGTCCGAGGCGCGCGAGGTGCCGGCGACGCGCCGATGGGTCGAACGTCTGGGACTCGCTTACGTGGGGGTCGTCGGCGGAGGACTCGCCTTCGTGCTGTTCTTCAACGGATTCGCTCAGAGCGAGCCGACACCGGCGGCGTTCTGGCGCGACACCCTCGTGCTCTGGGTGGCGGTGCTCGCGGTGTTGCTCCTGCGCGAGCGTCTGCGCTGGTGGAACCTCGCGGCAATCGTCCTTGTCGTCAGCGGCGAGGTCGTGGTCAGCGGCGGTATCGGTCAGCTGGCGGCCAACCGCGGCGAAGTCGACGTGCTCGCCTCGAGCGTGCTCTGGGCGCTCGAAGTAGTCGTCGCGCGACGGCTCTTGAGGACTCGTTCCCCCGCGACACTCGCCGTGGTGCGCATGGGGCTGGGCGCACTCACGCTGATCGTCTATCTCGCCGCGAGCGGATCGCTCGGCCAGCTGGGCGCGATGAACGCCGACCAATGGCACTGGGCGCTGTGGACCGGCCTGCTGTTAAGCGCGTACGTGGCGACGTGGATGAGCGCCCTCGCACGGGCGCGGGCGATTGACGTGACGTCGGTACTCGCCTCGAGCGCCCTGATTACCTGGCTACTCCAACTCGTGGCCGGCACGACGAGCGTGAGCGGGGACGCGATCGGTCTCGTGCTGATCGGCGCGGGCGCGATGCTGGTGCTCGTCGAGGCGCGCCGTCGGGCTTCGTGGTCCGAGCGAGCGCTACGCGCGTGAACGTGCCCGATGTCGGTGAGCGCACGCGCGTCTCAGGCGCGGAGCTCTTCGCGCGTTACGCCTATCCCCCCAACGAACTTGGTTACTGCGGCCCGGGGGAGCCGGCCGCCCTGCTCGAGGCCGCCATCGAAGGCGGCCAGGAGTCGCTGCTCGCGCACCTCGCGCGCCAGTTCGAGGGGGCGTGGCCCTACCTCGAACTGATTGCCGGCTGCAACGCCGTCGCCGATCCGCTCGATCGTCGCGTCGTCGAGGCGTACTGGATTGGGAACGACTTGACGCGCCGAGTCCCGCCCTCGATACTCGCCGCGTCACTCGACGAGCGCTTCGCTCGCCGGGCGGGGACGCGCTTTCCTCCGCTGATCGCGGCGGCCTGGAATGGCGGCGTGGCGCAGCACAACTTTCACGTCTTCGCCGTCTATCCCTGGCTCGGTCTGCTGCGCGCCGGGCGTTCGAGTGTTCCCCTGGACGTGCTGGACCAGTGTCGGGTCCGCTGGGGCCGTGTAGTGGCGCTGAGCGGTGACCTCGTCACGGTCGTGAGCCGCACGCTCGAACTCGTCGGAAGCCAACTGCTGCTCGGTGACGAACGCGTCGAAGTTGTTCGTCGTGGTGTCGAGGGCGTCGGATTCATCGATCACCTCGCCGTTGGCGACACGGTGGCCCTTCATTGGGACTGGGTGTGCGAGCGTCTGAGCGGTCGTTCGCTTCGACGCCTTCAGGCGGCGACGTCGGACAACCTCTGGGCCGTCAACTCGCTGGGGGCGTGCCCTCCGGGTGCCGCCTTCGAACTCGCGTAATACCCAAGGGCCGCCCAACCGTGAAGTTAGTACTCGGCCCAACTGCGCAGCGGACGTAGCAGCGGGACGGTCTTGCGCTGGTGACGGGCCATGCGTCGCAGGATATCGTCGAGTTGGGTCACNNCGAGAGGGTCGTCCAGTCTTCGCGAGTTGGTCGAGGACTTCGGTGGCCCAGACGACGGGCAGGTGGGCGGCTTCGGCCAGCCAAAGGATCTCTTCTTGCACCTCCGCCAACCGTGCGTAACCCATCTCCACGGCGAGGTCCCCTCGCGCGATCATCACGCCCACTGACGAGGAACGCATCGCGTGCAGGAGGATGTCCGGGAGATTCGAAAAACCCGCTTGCGTCTCGATCTTGAGTACGACACCCAGATCCTTTGCTCCAAGGCGCTCCAGTTCTTCGCGAGCAACATCAACGTCGTGACCTCGTCGCAGGAACGATAACGAGAGCATGTCGGCGCGACGAGCGGCGAGTTCGAGTAAGGCGTGGTCGGCGTCGGCTATGAAGGGCGCGTGTAGGTCGGTGTCGGGCAGGTTGATCCCCTTTTCGGACCGGAGCTTGGTTCCGCGGTGAGACGCGTTCGTGATCCGCGCGACGAATCGATCGGATTCGACGGTTTCGATTACGCCGCAGATACTGCCGTCATCGAACAGTATCCGTTCGCCGACGCGCACCGAGGAAAAGACGGAGCTGAGCGAGCACGCGATCTCCGCGGCGCCGGGCTGTCCGTGATGCCAGGGTGACGAGACGCCTCCGCCGCGCACGACCGTCACGCTGTCGCCGGGAAGAAGAAGGTGATACTGCCCGACGTGGGGCAGTGGCCCGATCGTCGTGACGTCGTCGCGAGCGTGCAGGCTTTGGCCAGTCTCCAGATAGGCCGTGTCCCAGAACTCTGCGCGAGCCCGTCCATTGAGTTGGTCGGCCTGGATCACGCGGGCGAGACGAGGTTCACCGCGCGCGTCGGTGAGTGAGATTTCGTCGCCGACACGCCGTCGCCCGAGCCATTCGTCGGACACCGGTATCAGCGGCAGCGAACCCGTCGGGCGGTCCCCGGTCGCTGCCTGGGACCTTGACGACACGAACTCGAAGGTGGCCGGCGCAATCGGTCGACCGCGAACGTCACGACGCGGACGCAGTCTCGTTACGGGGGGACCTTCTTCGAGCTGCCCCGTTCGAAGCTTCGGCCCGGCCAGGTCCATCATGACGGTGCAGCGCCGATCGCTGTCGACGCTGGCGCGTCGGACGTGGGAGATCATTGACTCCCATAGCTCGGGACTGTCGTGAGCTCCGTTAATTCGCGCGACGTCCATGCCCGAGACCACGAGGCGGCGAACGAGCTCGTAGTCAGTGGCGCACTGGGTGTCGAGGGTCACCATGATCCTTGGCACGCGGCCCTTCGGGCGGGCGCCGAACAACGCGTCGGTGTTGGTGTCGAGCGCGGCGCGTCCCGACCGAAAGCTCAACGCCCCCTCGGGAAGTGGGAGTTCTCTCGCGCAGAGCATCGCGTGAATGGACACCAACGAGGCCATGACGTGCGGTTCGCAGCGTCCCAGCGAGGAGAGTCCGAGTTCCGTCAGTCTGCGCTGGAGATCGTGCTCGTCGTGTCGACGCAGCGCGAGGTAGTGCAGCAGATTGATCGCGTCAGCCCGGTGGCGTGGATGGACGCGGTCGAGGTCCTCGCGGTGTCGCTCGACGAGGGACTCAAGGTCTCGCTCCAGGGCGGAGAACTCGGCGTCAACTCGCTCGGCGGTCGCTACGCGATCGTCGGACCACGCTGGGACGCGCCGATGCGGGGAACTCGAGTCGCTCATCGCAAGGTTCGGACCAACGAAAGTTGTGCCCGAGCCGATCGAACAGAAAGGAGCGTACTCAAATCGGTCCAGCGTCGTGCTCGCCGGCTTGAGCAGTCGTATTTTTGAGGCTCGAGCGACGCACGTGATCGGCGCCACTGCCTGGAGTTGGCGGGGCGAATCACCGGGNNACGCAGATCCCGCATCCCTTGCAGAAGTCGTAGTTGAACTCGTAGCGCATATTCTCGCCCAGCTTGATGACGGCGTTATCCGGACAGACGCCAAAGCAGTTGTCGCACTCAAAGCAGTTGCCGCACGACATGCAGCGGCGTGCCTCAAAGAGCGCGTTGTCTTCGGTGAGACCGCCGATGACTTCTTCGAAGTTCGTCTGACGCCGGACCCGCTCGAGTTCTGGACGTTGGGTGCGCGGTGCGTCCGCGTAGTACCAGGTGTTGAGACGCTCGAACGACGCGAGTTCGTGGCGAACTTTCGCCTCGGCGCTGCGCCCCATTACGAAGTTGTCGATACCGTGCGCCGCGCGCTTGCCGTGTCCGATGGCGACCGTCGCCGTGCGCTGAGCGGGGACGGCGTCACCACCCGCGAAGATGCCAGAGGGACTGGCCATCATCGAGTCGAGCACCTCGACGGCGCCGTCACGCACGGTGACGTCGTCAGCGTGCTCGAGCAGCGAGAGGTCGGTGTCCTGTCCGAGGGCGAGGACCAGCGAGTCGGCGTCGAGCTCTTCGAACTCACCCGTGGGTTCGGGAAATCCCTCTTCGTTGAGCTTCATCTTTTCGAGCACGATGCGATCGCCGTCGAATTTGTTGACCGTCGAGAGCCAACGCACGGTGACGCCCTCGCCGAGCGCCTGTTCGAACTCCTCACCGGTCGCGCCCATGCGTTCGCGGTTGCGACGGTAGACAATGACGGCGTCGGTCGCCCCGAGACGACGCGCGGTACGAGCGGCGTCGAAGGCAGTGTCGCCTCCGCCGTAGACGACGACTCGCCGCCCCAGCAGCGGCGGATCGTCCTCGGCGACGTGGTGCAGGAAACTCACCGCGTCAATGACCCGAGAGGAGTCACCCGCTGGGATGTCGACCCGCTTGCCCAGTTGGGCCCCCACCGCGAGAAATACGGCGTCGAACATTCCGTCGCGGCGCTCTTGTTCTACGTCGTGGACGACATGCTCGAGTTGGATCTCGACTCCCATCGCGATGATGCGAGCGATCTCGGCATCGAGGATGGCGCGCGGGAGTCGATAGGCCGGGATGCCGTAGCGCATCATGCCACCGAGACGCGAGGCGGAGTCGACGAGACGCACGTGATGGCCGAGTCGGCGTAGGTGATAGGTCGCTCCCAGTCCCGCCGGTCCGGCACCGACGACGAGGATTCGTTTCCCGGTGTCGGGACCTGGTTCGGGCAGGGCCCATCCCTTTTCGAGAGCGAGGTCGCCGAGAAAGCGCTCCACGGCGTTGATGCCGACCGCTTCGTCTACCTGGACTCGATTGCATGCGGTCTCGCACGGGTGAAAGCAGACACGACCCATGATGGCCGGCAGGGGATTCTCTTCGACGAGCTTGTGCCACGCGGCCTCGTAGTTTCCCGATTCAGCCTCGTAGAGCCAGCCCTGGATGTTCTCGCCCGCCGGGCACGCGTCGTTACACGGCGGCAGGCGGTCCACGTACACCGGGCGTTCGACACGCCAAGAACCAGTGTGGTTCGCTCGACTGGAGCCGACGTCCAAGGTGATCGCAAAGGGATTCTTCATGAAGACCGCTCCATCTCTGGCTGGAGGAGCCCGTAGCGCGCGATGTTCTCCTCGGCCATTGACTGGAGGTGCGCGACGATGTCGGGACGGGGGTTGGCGCCAAAGAGGTGGGCGAATCGACGCTGTCGTGAGAGGTACTGCTCGACGGGCACCGGCCGGCGGATGTGCGAAACGGACGTCACCACGCCGTGTTCAGCCTCAAAGACCGGAAACATTCCCGACTCCTGGGCGAGGCGGGCGATGAGGATGGTCTCGGCGGATGCCGATCCCCATCCGAGCGGGCAGGGAACCAGGATGTGCAAGTAACGCGCGCCGCGAAACTCCATGGCGCGCTCGACCTTGCGCTCGAGGTCGTGCAGGTCAGCGACCGTCGCGGTGGCGACGTAGGGAATGTTGTGCGCCATCGCGATGCGCGGAAGGTCCTTACCTTGACCGAAGGTGTTGCCCGGTTCGGGCCCCACCGCTTCGGTCGTGGCGGTGCGCGCGGCCGGCGGTGTCGCCGCCGAGCGTTGCACGCCGGTGTTCATGTAGCCCTCGTTGTCGTAGCAGATGAAGAGCACGTCGTCGTTGCGTTCGAACATCCCCGATAGGCATCCAAAGCCGATGTCCACCGTTCCGCCGTCGCCCGCCTGAGCGACGACGCGAACGTCCTTTTGTCCCTTGGCACGCAGCGCGGCGGCCACCCCGGTCGCCACTGCGGGGGCGTTACCAAAGAGTGAGTGCAGCCACGGAATTCTCCACGACGTTTCGGGATAGGGCGTGGAGAAGACCTCGAGGCAACCCGTGGCGTTCACCGCGACGATTTGGCCATTGGTGGCACGCATCGCCGCGTCAAGGGCGTAGCGCGCTCCCAATGCTTCGCCACAGCCCTGACAGGCGCGATGGCCCGAGTCGATCGAATTGGTCCGATCCGAATGAGCCTGCACCGTGCGCTCATCTTCGTCGAGGAGTCGGTTGCCGACGGCGAAACTGCCGACTTGGTAGAAGTGGACTCGTTGGCTCGTCATGCGTGCGCCCTTGGAGACACTGCGCTGCGGTCGCGTAGGAGGTTTTCCGCCGAGGGCCCCGAACGTCGAGTTGCGTGCATCCGGGCGCGTTCTCGATCGACAGCTCCCTGGTCGAGGTCCAGGAACGTAAGTGCCGCAAGTTCGTCGCGTGACGCGTGGTCGAGGACCTTTTCCAAGGAGCGTTGGGTGATGGCTCGACCGCCGAGACCCGCGACGACGGTGCGCAGAAGAGTCTGCTCGTGATGGATCGCAATGGCGATGTCGGTCGAGAGCACACCACCGGCGCCGATGCTGAAGGCCTTTTCGATGACGACGACCTGGCGAGCGTGCGCGAGCGCGTCGCGCACCGCGTCACTCGGAAAGGGTCGAAATGACGTGACGCCGAGCACACCGACGCGCTCGCCCAGGTCGCGGCGCGCATCGACCGCATCCTTTATGGTGCCGAGAACCGAACCCATGGCAACGACCACGGTTTCAGCGTCCTCGGTGCGATACGGGCGCACCAGCCCGCCGCTCTCACGTCCCGTTGACTCGAAGAACTCGCGAGCGATCTCGGGAATGCGCTCTAACGCGTCGAGTTGACGTAAATGGGCGAGGTAGCGCACCTCTTCGAATGCCTCGGGCCCGACCATGGCGCCAATGGAAACTGGCGCCTTCGTGTCGAGCATTTGTCGGGGTTCGTAGGGTGGGAGGAAAGAATCCACGAAGGACTGATCGAGCAGGTCGACGCCCTCGACGGCGTGGGTCAAGATGAAGCCGTCGACGCACACCATGACGGGCACCGAGAGTTCCTCGGCGAGGCGGAAGGCCTGGACGTGAAGGTCCGAAGCCTCCTGATTGGTCTCGGCGAAGAGTTGAATCCATCCCGAATCGCGAACCGCCATCGCGTCGCTGTGATCGTTCCAGATGTTGATCGGCGCCCCAATGGCTCGATTCGCGAGCGTCATGACGATCGGTAGTCCTAGTCCGGCCGCGTTGTAGACGGCTTCCATCATGAACAGCAGCCCCTGGCTCGCCGTCGCGGTGTACGCCCGGGCGCCGGTCGCGGAGGCTCCGATCGCCACGGACATCGCCGCGAACTCGGACTCGACGTTGATGAATTCGCAGGGCGCGAGCGTGCCCGCCTTCACCATCGCGCCCACTGCTTCGATGATGTGGGTCTGAGGTGAGATCGGGTACGCGCACACAACCTCCGGTCGACACAGGGCCACCGTCTCGGCGATGGCCTTCGAGCCTTCAATTTGTCGAAGCACGAGCGACCTCCTTTACTTTCGACGCCACGTAGTCAAAGGCCGCCCTGACGGCCGCGGCGTTGCGCTCACCGACGGGGCCCGCGAAGTGTTCGCGCACGGCCTTGTCAATGGAGTCCCACGCGATCTCGCCAGTGAGCGCGGCGAATCCGCCGAGCAGCGCGGCGTTGGGCAGCGGACGGCCGAGGTGCTCGAGGGCGATGTCCGTCGCGGGGCACGTCATGAGGCGTTCGGTGTGATACTGGTCGAAGAAGTCACCAAAACCTAGGTCAGAGAAACTGTTCGACGTATTAATCAGGACGTAGCCGTCCGGCGAGAGGCCCGAAAAGAGATCCACCTGGTGGATCAAGGTGACGTCTTGGATGATCACGGCGTCGGGTTCCATGACGGGCTCGCGAGTACGAATGACCCGGTCGTCAAAACGACAAAACGAGACGACGGGAGCCCCGGTGCGCTCGGACCCGAAACTCGGAAAAGCCTGTGCGTGACGCCCCTCATCAAAGGCCGCGACCGAGAGGATTTCGGCCGCCGTGACGACCCCTTGACCGCCCCTGCCATGAATACGGACCTGAAACACGATCTGGTTGCCTTTCGCATGGGAAAAATCTGCCCTGATGTGAAGGTACAGCGACGCAGCCCCATTTCGATAAGGGCTTAGGTCACGAATTTGGGCGATTTGTCCCGGTCGCCGCGCCCTCGGGCTTGCGTTCGTGTGATTCCGGCACCTTCTTGGCCTGTTTCGAAGTGGAACCGGCGATGACCAAGGCCGATGTGTGGTGGGCCCGTTGATGTTGGGCGTCCGGCGTGACTGCTTTGACGGCTGCTTGTACTTGAGCCTCT
>PMAL01000099.1 GCA_003152555.1 Acidimicrobiaceae bacterium
GACGAGCCGTGGTTCGGCAGCATTACGGCGATGACCAGGGCGGCCACACCCACCACCACGGTGGCGATCAACAACGCCTCGTCCATGCCTGAGACAAAGGCGTGGCGAGCCACCGACGCGAGTTGGTCGCCCAGATTCTTTGGCGCGCGGTGGGCCACGGCGAGTGCCGAGCCGAGGGAACTGTCAATGAGCTTTTGAATTGGAGCAGGCACATTCGCCCGGGCAGCCGCGTGAGCCATGAGGTGCTGGTAGCGCAGGTTGAGCAGGGTGCCGAGCACACCGACGCCCAAGGCGCCGCCGAGTTGCATGGCGGTGTCATTGGTGGCGGACCCCACGCCCGCTTGGGATGTGGGCAGCGAACCCATGACTGACTCCGTGCATGGCGCGAGCGATAACGCGACCCCGACGCCGATAATGATGAAGGGCACCAAGCAATCTCGATATGTGCCCGTAACGCTCGTGCGCGACAAGAGGGCGAAGGCCAAAGCCACCAGGGCGAGGCCCACGGTCACGACNNCTGTAGCCCAGGTCGAACTGAAGGTACTGGGTGAAGAGGAAAAACATCCCGAGTAGCGCGAAGAGCACCAGGGCCAGAGCTGAAATCGCCACGCTGTAGCGGCGACTGGCGAAGAAGCGAAGCGGCAGCATCGGGTGGTCGATTCGACGCTCCCACACGATGAAGGCCACCACCAGTACCAGTGCGGCCGCCAAGGAGCCCACGATGGCCGGCGAGCTCCATCCGCGCCCCGGGGCCTCGATGATGCCCCATAGCAGTAGGCCGAGTCCGAGCATCGACAAGAACGCGCCGATCGCGTCCGGGCGCGAGGAGAGCGGGTTCTTCGAATTGGGCACGAGCCAGATCGCCCCGATGATTCCTAGCGCCGCGATGGGCACGTTGACCAGGAACACCGAACCCCACCAGAAATGCGCCAGCAGGAATCCGCCCAGAATCGGCCCGAGGGCAACGCCAATCCCAGTAGTACCGGACCAGATGCCAATGGCACGAACGCGATCGCGCTCGGCCGTGAAGACGTTGGCGAGGATCGAGAGTGTGCAGGGCATCAGCGCCGCGGCGCCTACGCCCATGGTCGCGCGCGCCACCGTCAAGACGTCCGGCGTGGGCGACCATGCAGCGAACGCCGAACCGCCGCCAAAGACGACGAGACCGCCAATAAACACCCACTTTCGACCAGCCCGATCGCCCAAGGCGCCAAGCGACAGGAGCAGACCGGCAAAGACCACCGCGTAGGCGTCCACCATCCATTGCAGCTGACTTGCGCTGGCGCCGAGTGAGCGAGCGATTGATGGCAGCGCCACGTTGAGCACCGTGTTGTCCAGACTGATGAGTAGCAACGTGACGCACAGCACCGACAGCGTGGCCCACCGGCGATAGGCCGGCGCAGGCGCCGGCGAAGCGTTAGTCGCGACGAGGACAGACACGACCTCACCGTAGATTCATTCGACACATGGCGCCAGGGAAGAAGGTCCCGGTGTACTCGAAACCGTGGGACCATCCTCAACGCGTATTTGACGTCATCAATGCGATTATGACCTTCGTCCCTAGGCCTTGAACCCTCGCGCGAGGATGATGGACCCATGGCGTCGACACGTTGGCATTGGGGATTTGCACCGCTTGCGCCGGGGTCACGCTTCTGTCCGCCGCGGCGTTGGTTCGGCGGCGTCCGGAACCCAGGCACCATTCGACGCGACCTTTCCGCTCTGGCCAAAGTGTCACCATGACGGAAGAGTCCGGTTCCGCCAGGAACGAATACCCGCGGCGTCAGTTCGTGCTTTGGCGCTATCCCGAGGAGTTGGAATCCGACATCGCCACCCCCGAGGGCCTGACGCTGCGTCTTCGACCCATCCGCGGTGAAGACGCAAAGGAACTCGTGGCGTTTCACGCACGTCTATCGTTCGACTCCATCTACCGTCGGTATTTCTCGGTGCATCCACATCTATCGGACGATGAGGTGCGACACCTCACCCAGGTCGATTACGTCGATCGCTTGGCGTTCGTAATCGAAGACGACGACGAACTCGTCGCCGTCGGGCGCTACGACCGCTATCCCCAAACGGACACGGCAGAGGTGGCCTTCGTTGTTCGTGATGACTATCAGCACTTGGGACTTGGGCATCGGCTGCTCGACGCCCTCGCGAGCGCCGCCTGGGCGAGGGGGGTCAAGACCTTCACCGCCGAAACCATGTTCACCAACCACGACATGATGGCCGTTTTTCGCCATTCGGGCTTCCCGGTCATGACGTCCATAGAAGACGGAGAGATCAGCGTGCGTTTCTCGATCAGTCCGGCCGATGCTCGAACAACTCCGCAAAGCGGGGACCGTGCGCAACTGGACTGAGTGATGGTGCTCGCAGTTGAGTTGCACTCTCGACAAGATGACCGCCTGCGGGTTTCGCGACCGACGCGCAGCGGGCAAGCGCCTCGCGGAGCGCTTGGAAATTTTCAGGTCAAAACGCCCGGTGGTGCTCGGACTACCTCGTGGCGCAGCGCGCTCGAGTCGCGCAGCGCCACGAGGGTCATCGTTGACGTGCCGGTCTCGTCGCGCGAAGCGTTCGCCCGATTGAGCACGCCGGCCAAGGAGGTCATCAGCCTGCTCGTGCCCAGCCATTTCTTGGCGGTCGGCGAATGGTACGAGGACTTTAGCCAGACGACCGACGATGAGGTCACGTTGCTACTTGAACAATCCTCGGGACAAAACCTGACTTGACGTCCCCAGAGCTCGATCTAGATGAACTCTCGGTGTTGCTCGAACCACTCGCGAACCAGGGCGAGCACTTGATCTGAGCTCAGAGACTCAAGGTCACTTTCGATCTGCCCCACGACCCTGTGAGCAATATCAGGATGCTTGCGCTCCCAATACTGCACGAGATTGAGCATCTCGTTGGAACGGCCCGTACCGTGGCCAACGAGGAGGATCTCGCGCGCCGAGCCAACCGACGCCGAGATTGACTCATAGAAGGTCGAATTGCGATGGTCGGTGTCGTGCCCGTGGTGGTGCTGGGCCTCGCGCACGTGATGGTGACGAACTTTCTCGCTCGGCGCGTGAAGACTCTCGGGTATTGCGCCGGGCTCGACGCCCGAGGTCCATAGCTGGGCTTCATCTCGCATGATCGCGATGACCGCCAATCCTTCGACCGATTCATTCATGAGCAACCCTTCCTTCAATATCGACCTTATAGCGGTGACGCTCTCCAGCCAGTATTTGCAGGGTGAGCGGCGAATCGCTTGCTTGAACCTTGGCGGTTGATTCTTGCTGTTCGCCAGAGGCCGCCTCAATGCTCGTCACTGGGCACCTTCAGTATTCGCTGTAGTGAACTGGTCGGCATGTTGCCGAGCGCCTACCGGCGCCACGCCTTACGGGCGACGGAGGGGAAGCCGTCGTGCGTGGCCAAACAAGTGACCAGACCAGTCAGGAATCGAAAAGCGTCGGTCATCGAGCGCCAGTAACGAAAGCTCCATGAATATCTCGATCTACGCCACTTTCCTCGCGCACAACGACCCGGAAGCGTCATTCGTTATCGCAATCCGGTTTCTCGAGCAACGGAGATGTTAGACATAGCAACGTGGATGACCATGGCATTGATGCAGTTTCCGCTTCGGCACGTGAAGACGAGCGACGCGAGCGCGATCGTCGGGTTGGTGGCGACCGGCGTAAAGAGGATGTGGGACCACCCGATGTCGTAGAGCGGCGCAGGGTCCGTCGCCGCAAGGAAGAGCGTCGAAAGAAATAGTTCGCGCCACGAGCACCCGAATTGAAGTTGCTCAGTGCCTTTTTTTCCTCAATCAATTCCGCGCGGGCGATTCGAGGTGTTGCACGGAATTGGTCGCTCGTACTGCGCTAGCCGGTCGCGCTACCTAACACCTGACCGACCAAGCTCGCGGCCTCATCGCTCGGCACGGCGGGTGCGAAGAGGAAGCCCTGGCCGAGCTCGCAGCCGAAGCAGCGAAGCCGTACGAATTGGCGCTGGGTCTCGATGCCCTCGGCGAGCACTGACATGTTGAGTTTCTGTCCGAGCGACACGATTGCTTCGAGCAGTGTGTCATTGCGGACACTTTCGAGCGTGGGACTCACGAACGTCTGGTCGATCTTGATGATGCGCGGACGCATGAGTGCGAGGTAGGAGAGCGACGAGTAGCCGGTGCCAAAGTCATCGAGCGCAAAGCCAATGCCGAGACGATTGAGTCGCTCGATGACGTTAAGGGTCTCGGCGATGTCGAGCAGAGCGACGCTCTCGGTGATCTCAATGATCAGTCGCTCTGGACCGAGACCATTCTCGAAAAGCGCCTCTTCGATGATCGACACGAGTTTGGGATCTTGGAACTGGCGGGCTGACAGGTTGACCGTGATATAGGGCCAATTGATTTCGAGTCCCTTACGTTCCCAGGTACTCGCGGCCGCGACTGCCTCACGCAGCGCGAAGGTGCCGAGTTCCAGGATGAGATCGCTCTGTTCAGCCAGGGGGATGAATACGATGGGTGGCACCCAACCCCGTTCAGCGTGGCGCCAGCGCATGAGGGCTTCGAAACCAACGACCGCCGTCGTCGTCAGATCGACGATGGGCTGGTAGTGCATAGAAATCTCACCAGCGTGAAAGGCCTGGCGTAGCTCCTGAACGAGTTCAAAGCGATTGACTGCTTGTTGGTCCATGCCGGCTTCGAAGACCACGTGACGATCCTTGCCCGCGCGCTTGGCTTCAAACAGGGCAACGTCCGCGTTCTGGACAATTTCGGCCTGGTCCGTGCACGTGGCGTCCCACACGACGACGCCGACGCTTGCGTGTTGTTCAATCTTGACGTCCGCGAACGAGAACGGTTCGGTCAACACTTTCAGGAGCCGTTTGGCGACGAGTCCCGCATCCGCGGGCGAAGCCAGTCCTTCAGCCAAGTACAGGAATTCGTCGTCACCGGAGCGACAGAGCGAGTCCGATGATCGAGAGGACTGGGTCAAGCGATGCGCTATCGCGACCAGCAACTGGTCACCCACGAGGTGACCGTACGTGTCATTGACGCCCTTGAAATTGTCGAGGTCCATTACGAGCACCGCACACGTTCCACCTTGTCGAGTGATCCTGGCGTGGGCTTGGGACAGTCGGTCCATGAAGAGAGCACGGTTGGCCAAACCCGTGAGCGGGTCGTGCAGCGCCTGGTGCGACAACTGCGCACTGAGCGCGCGCTCCTCGGTGATGTCGCGCTCGGAGAAGACAAAGTAGAGCAGTGCGCCGTTCTCGTCTCTCGCCGGTGTCCGTGAGACCTCCACGAAGATCACGCGCTTGTCCTTGCGCAAGTACCGCTTGATGTACCGGTTCTGGTCGGCTTCGCCGAAAAGGGCTCGGCGGTGAGACTCTTCGGTTATTCCGACGTCCTCGGGGTAGGTGAAGATCTTGGAGTCCTGACCCATCAGTTCTTCGCGCGAATAACCAACCATGGCGCAGAAAGAATCGTTGACTGCCGTGATGCGGTCTTCGAGATTGGTGACCGTCATGGGCGCCACGTTGCCGTCAAAGGCCATGTGGAATCTCAACTCGGATTGCGCGAGCGCCAATTCCGCGGCCCTTTGCGCGTAGATGTCGCGAATCGTCACCACGTGCCAGGTCTCGCCGTCTAAGACAAAGGGAGAACGGTCCAGGTGCACGGTGGTCTCGCTGCCATTCTTGCAGACCAACGTGAGATCTAGGTCAACGACGTTTTTGTGTTTGTGAGAATGCCGCACACTTCGGGTGCGCAGGGCGGGTTGTTCATTCTGGTTGATCGTGGGCACGAGGAATTCGATGGTGCGGCCCACCAGTTCTTTGCGCGCGTATCCGGTCAGCGTCGCCAGTTGATCGTTGGCGTATCGAATGACGCCGGGGCCATCGATGAAGGCAATTCCGTCGGGCAGCACCTCAAGCAAGATGTGCCACGACAACGGGAAATCTTCGGTTGACGTCGTAAAGCACTCACCCTCAGCAAACGCGGCGGGGTCCGCCTCGTCAGCGGGCGGCACCTTCGAGGCTGTGCTCGCGGCCCGTCGGATCAGGGAGAGAACCATTCAGAGAAGGCTTATTGGTGAATCTCACGAAAGGCGCAAGAGCGTCTCAACATCAGCCCAAATCGGCGCTTCGGCATACCCGAATTCCGTTCGGAACAAAGTTTTTCGATGTCTGTAGCGTGACGGCGAGGTTATCGAAATATGTCAGACAGTTTGCCCCTTCACAAAACGCCATGAGGCACTGCACGGGCCTTTCTCTCCACCAGGGCAAATCGTCGCACTATTGGTACGCGCACGATCCGTGTTGGTATTAAGCAAGTTGGCGTTGAACAAATTTGCCCCGGAGAAATCTGCGCCGGCGACGTCAGCGTTCGCCAGTATTGTCCCGGAAAGGTTGGCGTCGACCAAACTGGCATTGGTGAGTTGCGCGCCGTTCAAGTTCGCTGCTGAGAGGTTGACGTTCGCCAGGTCGGCCCCGATCAACGAAGCGTCGTTCAGGTGGGCGCCCGGGCCAACGAGATAGCCGTCTATCAACTTCCATCCGCCGGGCAGGACCGGCGTCCCCGTCACTAAGCCCGAGACCACAGCAGTGAGATTAGCGCCCGTTAATCGTGCGTCGAGCAAGTCCGAATCATAGAGATCGGCGTCAGTGAATTGGGCGTTCGTCAAATTGGCGTTGGGGCCAACTAGATATCCGCTCACCAGGTTCCAATTCGCCGGCAAAATTGGGACCCCTTTCAGGGCGCCCGAGGTCACGCCACTGAGGTCGGCACCGGACATCTGCGCGCCCTCGAGGTTAGAGCGAAAGAGGTTGGCTCCAGCCATTTGCGCGCCGATCAAGTTCGCGTCGGTGAGATTGGCGTTCCTAAGGTTCGCGTTTCGAAGGTTGGCGCCGCGAAAATCTCGGCCCGATAGATTGCAGCCAACGTAATTAGCACCGGCGTGCGCCGACGCACTGCAGCTGGCCGAGGATGCGGCAGAGGCCGTGTCGCCCGACCAGGTGGCCATCCCAAAGAAACTGGCCGAGAGCAGGACCGCGGCAATGGCCAATCCGCGCGACCACGTTGCAAAGTTGATCGTGGGCTCCTCTCAATCGACAGTGACGACACGAAAACCCGGCAATATTTCCTGAGCCTACAGTGTCTCTTTGACAAGAGTTAGCCAGTGAAATTTGGCCACCATTTGGCCTTATCAAGTGCGTTTTTCCCAACAAGTCACTCATGTACGACGTCGCGTTCGCGGCGCGCACGTCGTCAGGGATCCTGCACCAACCCGATTGGCGTGACGTCGTTGACCGCGGTTCGTCGGTCTTAGGTCCTCAACGTGAGGCTCACGGGGCAGTGGTCACTGCCCATGACGTTGGCGTGAATGTCGGCAGCCTCCACGCGATTGGAAAGGCTGTTCGAAACAAGGAAGTAGTCGATGCGCCATCCGACATTGCGCGATCGGGCGTTGGAGAAATTGGACCACCATGTGTAATGACCGTTTCCTTGGTGGAAGATTCGAAAGGTGTCAACAAAGCCCGCATCCACGAAGTTTTGAAATCCGTCGCGCTCTTCACTGGTGTATCCGGCCTTGCCCACGTTGGTCTTCGGATTAGCGAGGTCATCGGGCGTGTGCGCCACGTTGAGGTCTCCGCAGAAGATGACCGGTTTGGTTGCTTCGAGCTGTTGGAGATACAGCAGGAAAGCGGGGTCCCACAACGTGTGGCGCAGTGAAAGCCGACCGAGGTCACCTTTGGCGTTAGGCGTGTACACCGTTACGAGGAAGAAATCCGGGTACTCCGCCGTGAGCACGCGGCCTTCACTATGCGGGTCGCCGAATGCGTCGCCATTCATGGTGAACTTCTTGATGTCCTTGAGCAGTAGTCCCGAGGTCACGCTAAGCGGAGTCGTTTTCGAAAAGATTGCCGTACCGGAATAGCCCTTCTTCTCGGCGGAATTCCAATACTCTTCGTACCCGTCCAGTTGGACCTCGATCTGATGCTGCTGGGCCTTGGTCTCTTGGAGACATATAACGTCGGGCTGGAGTTCCTCGACAAACGGCACTAGCAGCCCTTTGTTGGCCACCGCTCGAATGCCATTCACGTTCCAGGAAACCAGTCGCACCTAAGAAATGTAGCAATCAAGCTCCATTACCAGCGCCTCGAGGATCTCGGTGAAGCTCCATGATCGAGCTTCGATTGGCACTACGACGGCACAATTCTTCGTTGTACGCTCCGTACCCACAGCGTTAAACATCCGACAATGGCTTCGGCTCCGAATAGGTAGTGAATGCAAGAGTTCAGCGAGGCGAGCGACGCCCAGTTAGTCACGTCAATCGGACGATACAGCGAGGTGGCACTCGCCGAGGTCTATCGACGCCACGGAGGCGCGGTGTACGGCCTCGCGCGACGGGTCTTAAATAACGCGACAGAAGCCGAAGACGTGACCCAAGAGGTGTTTCTTCGACTGTGGAACCAGCCGGATCGCTATGACCCTGTGAGAGGTTCGTTGCGCTCGTTTTTGCTGGCTCAATCTCACGCCCGGGCTGTTGACGCCATTCGTTCACTCAATTCGCGCCGCGTGCGCGAAACCAACGAAGCGGTAAAAACGGCGAGGGCCGAATACGATATGCAGCACGAAGTGTGGGACTTGACCGTCACCCATCACGTGGCCCAAGCCCTTGGCGAACTGCCCGAAGAAGAGCGCCGGGCCATTGAGTTGGCGTACTTCGAGGGGCACACCTACGTGCAGGTTGCGCAGATTCTCAATCAACCAGAAGGAACTGTGAAAAGTAGAATTAGAAATGGCATGCAGCGCATGAGAAGCGTGCTGGTTGAAGCTGGCGTCCAGGAAGTGGAGTGATGATGACCCACGAAGAAGCCAGCGAACTATTGGCCGCTCTGGCGCTCGACGCGGTCGATAGCGCTGAACGCGAGCAGATTGAAGCGCACGTGGCGCAGTGTCCACGCTGTCAAAGTGAACTTGACAGTCTGCGTGAAGTTGCGAGCGCCATGGGTAACTCGGTGGCCGCCCTACCCGAGGGACTGTGGTCGAGCATCTCAACACGAATCTACGAGGATCAGAACGGCGAGACGCCGCCCTCGGAGTTGATCCTGGGAGGACTGAGCGAATCCACTCGGTCGCTCCGCGCGATGTCGTCGCGACGCGCCCGAACGCTCGTTAGTTCGTTCTCGGCGTTGGCCGCCGCCGCGATCGTGGTACTCGCCTTCAGTCTGGCGAGCGCCAACGGCCACGTGTCACGTCTCAATAGCGCCTTGAACCGCAGCGCGAACAATGTGGTCCAGGCGGCCCTCTTGACGCCGGGTCGCAAATTGGTGAACCTCAAGAGTTCCGCGCAGGTGGAACTGGCCCAGTTTGTGCTGCTGCCCGACGGTCGCGGTTACTTGGTCAAGTCAAATATGCCTGCGTTGTCGTCCAACGAGACCTACCAGCTGTGGGGCGTCATCAACGGCACACCAATCTCGATTGGACTAATGGGTGATTCGCCAAATCAGGTGGGGTTCACCGTCTCTGGCGGTCCGACGCCGTCATCACTTGACGTCACTGTCGAACCGGCAGGAGGAACGCAGATGCCAACGAGTCCAGTTGTCGCGTCGGGTGCCGCGTAAGACCCAGCACGGTCGCACAGCGTCAACTACATCGTCATACTCGCGCGAAGCAGAACACTACATTGTCGCAATTCAACGGTGCGCGTTGGCGAATGCAAATCCCGCAATGAAAAATGCGAACCTTGTTTACTCACGGGTAACGCCACACTCAAATGAGCATTGCGAGAATGCACGTTTCGCAGTTAGCTCACCTTTCGCATCAAGGTACTTCGTGCCATAATGGGTGTTCATGTTAGAACCCACTGAAGACAGTGGACCACGCCCGGATGAAGACTTTGATGCAAGGTTTTTCGGCGAGGGCCATCCTGCTGGCTTGCCGGTCTTTGAACCTCCGGTCGGGGCTCACTTGCACAATCGCAAAAAGGTCAACAGCCCGTCGCAGCTCTTAGCACTCCAAGAGCAACTCAACTTCAAGCCAATTCACGTGCGTTGGCGAATTGCCAAAGATCTCGTTGGACTTATACGCAGCGGCCACGCAGGTGAAAAAGATGAATCGTATTTAGATAAGTTGCGCCGCGAAACGGGACGCGGAAAGTCTGAATCATCGACGTACGGAACCGCGACCATCGCGGGCCACCAGGTAGTGCTCTACGCCATGAACTGGGATTTCTTTGCGGGCTCGCTCGGCGTGGTGTCGGGGGAGAAATTTCAAGCGGCCGCCGACCTCGCGATAAGCAAGAAACTTCCCTTCGTGAGCGTCTACGCCTCGAGCGGCGTGCGTCAGCACGAGAACTTCGCGGGACTTACGCAGATGACGCGCATGGTCGAAGCTATCCGACACTTCAAGGAGAAGGTCGCGCTGCCCCAGATTGCGGTACTGCTGGGCAACGTCTGGGGCGGAGTCTCGGCGAGCGCGGTACCCAATGCCGACCTCATCATCGCGACGTCGGGCACCAACTTCGGTTTTGCCGGTCCCAACGTCATCGAGGCCTTCGAGGGCTCGTCGGTGCCCACGAACTCCCAGAGCGCCGAAGCTAATCTGCTCGATCGAAATATTGACGTCGTGCTCGCCGACGTCGACGAACTGGTCGGATACCTCGGTGAGCTACTCACGTCAACCGCACTGCCGGATAAGCATCGCGTGCTCACGCGTGAGTCGGTGCCCACAATTCACAACGTCACGCCGTCCGATCAGCGCCGGGCATTCAGTTTCGGTCCCGTCGGGATATTCGGTCCCCATTTTCAAGACGCCACGGGTTCGGTGCAACTACAGTCCGCGTCGGCACGCGCGATACGGGCACTCGATGACCCTGAGGCGCTCGAGGAGCAGTATCAAGACCTCATGACCGACGCCAACAGGGTGGACCTCGAGTTCATCATCCGCTTCGCCTTTACGGACGCCATCGCGGTCTATAACTACGTCCAAGAGTCCGACTACAAGCGCTATCCAGCCATCGTGGGTGCCTTCGCCAAGATTGGTAGTCAACCGTTCGTGATCGTCGGCACCCAGCCCTCGTATCAGCGATTTGGCGATACGGTGGTCAAGCGTCCCTCCAACCCCGCCCCGGAGGACTTTGCCTACATGGAACGGATCCTGGAGATGGGGGAGCGACTGCGTCTGCCGGCGCTGTTCGTCACTGACACACTCGGTGCGAAGCCCACCCTCGAGAGCGAGCGACGGGGACAGTCGCGGGCAATTGCCCGTTCGATCTTGAAGGGTATTGACTACTCCGAACCGGTGATCTCGCTCGTTGCGGGCGCGCTCGGCAGTGGCGGCGGCCTCGCGACGACGCCCATGGCCGACCACGTGATCATGCTGGAAAAGGCCATGGCCTACGTGGCCGAACCTCGCTCGGCGGCGTCGATTCTTTACAAGACACCTCAACCCACACGTGATCAGATCAGGACCACGCTCGCGACGATGCGTTCGACCGCACAGGACCAACTCGACCTGGGCCTCATCGACGAGGTCATTCCCGAAGACGCCAATCCCTTTGTCACCGTTGAGCGCGTGCACGGCGCCATCCTCCAGTCCTACGTCGAATTAGCGGAACTGTCAGAGAAGCGTTTACGCACGCGCCGCCAGGAACGGATTCGGGGCCTTCGCGCCTTCGAAATCGTCCAGGAGTAATGCGTCGGCGACGCCGGTTTGGATTGTTTCCAGAATCGATAACGTAAAGAGACTGTCAACGGGCAGGGAACTTTTAGATCGGAGTGCATCGTGGTCACTGAACTCGCAAAAGAGCTCTATACGGCAAAAGCAACCGCAGTTGGGGGCCGTGCCGGTCACGTGAAGAGTAGTGATGGCCTGATTGACGTGGATTTGCGTCGTCCGGTTGAAATGGGCGGTCCCGGAGGCGCCACCAATCCCGAGCAGTTATTCGCGGCTGGCTACTCGGCGTGTTTCCAGGGAGCCCTAGGTGTCGTCGCCAAGCGCAGCGACGTGAACACGGACGATTCCACCGTGACTGCGTCCGTCACGTTTGGCACCACCGAGAGTGGCGCCTTGGGCTTGGCGGTTGCGCTTGAAATCCACATTCCCGGTGTTGATCTCGCAACGGCACAGGAGTTGGCCGACGGCGCCCACCAGGTGTGCCCGTATAGTCACGCCACGAGAAACAACATCAAAGTAACGGTAACGGCGGTTTAACGCCGCAGATAGAGTCGGCTGCCCAGTGCCAGGATCACGATGGCGCACACGAGTGGCGTAATCACGGGACCGATCCAGGTGACCGGGATCAAGAAAAAGACGTCCTTGGTAAAGAGGCTGTTGGGCCAATTGTCCAGTATTTTCAAAAAGACGTAGTACATGATGTCCCAACACGCGAAGCTGACAAGGAAGGCGCCGAGTCGCTGTCGCCAGTCACTGCCCGCAATGTAGGCAATCGCAATCAAAACCACGATCGTGGCGACCTCGCGGACTTTTTCGACGTCGTTGATGCGATTGTTCACCAAGAGCGAATGCCTGGTGGTTACAAAGGCAATGAAACCGAGATTGAGCAGCGTCTTGTAGTGAATCAGCGAGTAGTTGCGGTGGAAATTCATCAAACCCCGCAGGTAGTACACCGCCGCGGCTTCGATGTAGCCAAACGCGCCGCCGGCGACGATCAAGAATGCCAGATTCGTGACGCTGGGGCGGCGGTGTCGTGAAAGCAGGTTCACCTTGCAAGAGTAGTGCCGAACATCTTTTGGTCTCGAGCCCGGCACCAGCGCCGCGACGTCGCCCGGGAGTGGTTCTTGGCCGCTTCCGGTAATGTGCCAACATCGAAGGGTGGGATTCCATTCCTTCGAACTTGGTCGTGAGCCAGGCTGTGACGCGGAGGTCAGACCATGGTTGTGTGTTCGATGTTCTCGGGCATGAGTGAGCGTCATCGAATCGTCGCTGACTACCGCTCACACGTGACGAACGCGGGCCGTCAATGAAATTTGGAAATCGCGACGTCGCGGCGTCACGTGAGACGCCCAACGAGTTCGCCAAAGACCTGTTCGAACCACTACCGCGTCGATATAACTTGCTCGCGTGGTTGCTTTCATTTGGACAGGATCGGCGCTGGCGCGCGGCCATGATCGATCGTGTGATGGGTTCGGATCCGCGACTGATTCTTGACGTCGCGTGCGGCCCCTGCGCGGTGACCAAGGCGTTGGCCAAGAAGACCAAGGCTCGAATTGTCGGTATCGATCTCAGCGAAGCCATGTTGCGCATGGGACAGACCAACGTGCATGCGGCGGGGCTGGATGAGCGGATTTCACTGGTGCTGGGCCGCGGCGAGCAACTGCCCTTCGCTGACGACACATTCGACGCGCTCACCTTCACGTATCTGTTGCGCTACGTCGATGATCCAAAAGCCACGATCGCCGAACTTGTTCGGGTGGTGAAGCCGGGCGGACCAATCGCGAGCCTCGAGTTCGCGGTGCCGCGTGCACCCGGCTGGCACGCACTGTGGTGGCTTTATACGAGGGCGGTCTTGCCGGTCGGCGGACTGGTCACGGGCGGCAAGGGTTGGTGGGACGTGGGACGTTTTCTTGGGCCAAGCATCTCCAAGCACTATCGCGCCTACCCGGTGGACTGGACCGTGGGTGCCTGGGAACACGCCGGCGTCGAACACGTAGAACACCGCTCAATGAGTCTCGNNCTCGTGATGTGGGGTTACCGTTCGACATGACGATGCCCAAGGCCCGATTCACTAAGTCTCAGGCCAAGGGTCCGGCCTACTACGCCCAGCCGAGGTTCTTAAAGAGCCCTGCGTCACGTGATTGGTGGACGGTGCTGCACCCGCCCTACACGTTGTGGCATCTCTCGTACGTGGTGATTGGCGCCTGCCTGGTGGGTCCGGTCAATGCGGCGCGCCTCGGCGCAACGTTGGTTGCCTTCTTTCTGGCAGTGGGTGTCGGTGCGCACGCGCTGGATGAATTACACGGTCGACCGCTCGCTACGTCCATACCGGCGCGACAACTGATTGGCGCAGCGCTGATTGGACTCAGCCTCGCGGTTGGCTTAGGCGTGCTCGGCATGTTCAAGGTCAGCCCGTACTTGGCAATTTTTATTGGCGTGGGCATCATCATCGCCATTGGTTACAACCTCGAGATGTTTGGCGGTCGTCTCCATACCGATGCGATGTTCGCGTTGTCATGGGGAGCATTTCCTTTGCTCACCGCCTACTTTGCCGAACACGGCCGATTAAGCGGTCCATCGATTCTGGCGGCACTTTTTGCGGCACTCTTGTCCCAGGCACAACGCCAACTCTCGTCGCCCGCGCGTGAACTTCGACGAAAGACCGGTTCGGTAGAGGGATTCGTCACGCATTTGGACGGCACGAACGCAATCATCGATACGGATTCAATGCTTCGACCACTTGAGCAGGCCCTGCGATCCTTGTGTTGGGCGGTAGTGGTGCTGGCGGCCGCCTTGGCGGCCCTGCGATTTCACCTCTGGTGATGTTGGAAAAAAATATCACTGCGTACGGGCGGTAGAACGCGGTCCAAATCGGAAGTGCTCAAACCCACTGATCGCAGTTGGCGGTGCTCTGTGGGTAAAAGCAGTCTGGAAAAGCCACCACCGCTAGCCCGTGACAACACCCTTTTGTATTGGTTCAACGTGCAGAATGAGTGGTCCGTGCTTCGCACACGTCACGAACGGATAGGGAATCATCTTGGACGCCGTCTGGTCGGGCGGGTAGACGCGCAGTCCCGCCGATACGACCCTTCCACACGTTGAGTTTGAGTAGTTGCCAGCATCCGTGATTTGGAGAATCACGGTGGCCGTGTTGTTAGACATAAAGCCACCCAGACCACCGGTCGCCACGGCGCTCGAAAGCGTGATCAGCGTGGCCGGGTGTTCGGCGTCGTGTCCCGCGGCGCTGCCGATCTGAGTGCCGGCCACATTGACTGCCGACACGCCGGGATAGCCGCTCACCGAACAGGCGTGCGCCGACACATTGGTGAACTCGAGATTGTAATAGGAGCTGCCGGCAGCGCCGTTACCCATCGTGTCGAGCCAGACCACCAGGTCGCCGGTCGTGCATCGTGGTACGCCGGCAGCAGCGCCAGCTAACGATGCGTTACTTGTAATCAACGTGGTGCTCAGTAGGGTCACCATTGCGAGCGAGGCGATGAGTGGTGTCGCAAATTTGCGCACTGATAGTGACGAAGCGTTTGTTCGAAGTCCCATTAGATATCTCCTTGGATATCTTCCAAACGGTACTCGCGTCAACTTAAGAATCTCTGAGATCAATGTTGCAAATCGGTTACGTTCAATCGTAAATGACCTAGAAAGTGAAATCTTCATTTCGTTGTAATGAAGGTCATAATGCTCGGCGCACGAAGAAGAATCCGCATCGCTCTAGCGATCCTCAAGGCGTAGGTTCAACGTCATTTTCCATTCAGATTGATGATGGTCTCGCGGCGATCTGACCGTTGCTAAGCGCGCGTGAACAGGTCAAGGCGCCACGAGCCCGTGAGATCGTAGTCGCACAACTGAGCCGTCAGCGTGCACATGACTTCGAGCACGACATCCGCGGACGTGCGCGCGGGAACGTCGAGCAATAATCCGCGTTGGGTGTGATCCTGGCGAACGCTGAATGGTGCATTGCCAAGCATCGTCGCAATTCGTTCCCGGCCGAGTCGGTGTCGCGTATGCAAGAGACCGAGCGACGACGGTTGGTCAACGCCGTGGCGAGGTAACTCGGTAACGAGGGAGGCAACGCAGACTCCCGAACTCACCCAGAGTCCGAAACCATTCATAGTGAGGTCCTTGACGTCTTCGGTCACGCCAGGCACAACGTTGCACCACCCCTTGCCGTTCGCAATTGAGTCAATCGCACCCAGCGCGTCTGATCGATTGTCGGAAAAACGCAACTGGCTTTTGTCGATCACCGCTACTCCTTTGTGCCGGGCAACCGCGCGACTCACGTTGCCAAAGAATGACGCGTCATTCGGCCTCGTTGCGATGTTAGGCGACGGGCATTTTCCCAAAGGTTGGTGCGATGTTGATATGGACGCGACACGTAACTGTCCTCTAGGTTCGCGTCTCGCTCGCTTTGACGTTGATCACGAGGGTTCTGCAAGACTGACTTTGGACTTGCCGTAACGGTGTCGAAAGAGGAAATACGACACCGCGCCGGCCATGATTGGCAACCAATAGGACGCGAGTCGGAATGCCAGCGTTGCCAATACTGCACGATCTGGTTTCACGCCAGCGAGGATGAGTAGCCCGCTGAGGGAGGCTTCGACGATGCCGAGTCCGCCGGGCGTGAGCGGTATGAGGGCAATGACGGCGGTGGCCGCGTAGGCGAGGAGCACGAGCGAAGGATTCGGCCTCGCCCCAGCCGCGTAGAGCGCTGACAGCAAGCAGAGATAATCCAAACCAATCCGACCGGCAACCGCCAGCAGCGCCGTGTGCCAATTACGTCCCAACTCTTTTCGAACCGAATCGCGCTCAGCAATGAGCCGTTCGGACAGATCCTGGCTCGGGGTCTTTCGGCGGTGGACCTTGTTGAGGATCCACTGCACGAAACTCCCGACCCAATATAGGACACGGTCAAATTTCAATACAACCGCGCCGGCGCCGACAAGGAGCGCGAAGCCCACGATGCCGAGTAGCGCGGCAAACAAAAGTCCGGATTTCACCGAGAGGCCGCCCGCAATCGCCGGCAGCACGAATACGGGAAGGGCGAAGAGCCCGGCGATCCCTAAGAGCGACGCCGTTGCCAATCCTCCCGCCGCCTGGACCGAATCAACGCCCGACGTCACGAGCATTTGAAATTGCACGCTGGCGCCCACGGCGTCGCCTCCGGGAAGCACGTTGGTGACGGCGTTACCCGCGAGTGAGGCAGTGATGATGGCGAACCAACTTTTCACACGCAGGACCATTCGTTGCAGCGCCATCGAACAGAAGAAGCTGATGGCTTCGGTCACCACCATGACGGCGAGCCACGCGGGAGCCAGCGACGAAAGTCGGGGCCACGCAGAAATGACGCGCAAGAGCGCCGGAAAGATGATGTAAAACGTCACACCGGTGATCACGATTGCCGCGATGCGACGTATCAGGGCATTGCGTTGTTTTGACTTCTTTTCCATTTCAACCAACAAACCTAATAGGGGCTGCACTGCGTCCCCTAAGAGCGACGTATCTCTCGCTCGGCGAGGCAATTATCGTGCCGTACAGCAACCGCCGACATGCCATGATGATGGCCGGACAAAGTGCCCGATAATCAAGGAGTTACAGATGAGTGATACCAACGAAGGTGCCGACGACGAGATCGAAGTCGACCTAGTGGAATTTGAAACTGTTGGAACCGACGACGAAGGCGGCATTGTCATTGACGACGTGGTGGTCGCCACNNACGTCGTGTTGGATGAGACCATCTCTGTGGTGGGTGACGATGGAGAATTACACGTGCTCGAAGAAGACGTCACGCTCGAGGAGTCCGAAGACGATTGATCACTCAGTAGTAATTGCAACGTTGTGTGGCGTGCCGGGCGTGTGAATTCTCGCGCCCAGTAGTACGTTGCATCAGTAGCGGGTACATCCACACACGGGTAACAGGGGGAGTCATGATCAAGGGCTTTAAGAGTTTTCTTTTGCAGGGCGAGTTGGTTGTCATCGCGGTTGGACTGGTCGTGGCGCTCGCCTTCAGCGGTCTCATTTCGGCCTTCACGAGCAACATCATCACGCCGCTCGTCAATGCATTCGAGAGCTCGAGCTCGCCAGGTCAGCCGCTGGGATTTACGGTGCACAACCAATTCGTCAATTTTGGGGCGTTCATCTCGGGCATTATCTACTTCGTCATTTTCATTGCGGTGATCTACTTCGTCCTCGTGGTTCCCTATCGCACGTACATGGCCAAGCACGGGGTCACGGTATTCGCCCAGCCGGCGACGCCCGCGCCCACCAAGACGTGCCCGCAGTGCCTGTCCGAGGACTTGCCGGCCGCAGCGACGAAGTGCTTGCACTGTGCAAGCGTCGTTTCGTAGCGCTGTGCTCGAGAGGCACAATTGGTTGTGACCACGTTTGACGGTTGGGATCCCACTCAGTACAACCGCTTTGCCCAACAGCGCGAGCAGCCATTTTGGGATCTCGCGAACTTGATTCACGAGGTGCCGGGTCCTCGAGTGGTGGACCTCGGGTGTGGTGATGGTCGACTCACCGCGCTGCTGGGCGCTCAATTACATGCGTCATCCGTCGCCGGCATCGACAGTTCGCTCGCCATGATTAATGCGGCCGCGGCGCACGCCAATGGCTCGACTCAGTTCGTGCTCGCAGACATCGGCACGTGGCAGGAACCAAGCTCCTACGACGTGGTCTTTGCCAACGCGTCGCTGCAGTGGGTACCGGATCATCCGAGCGCGCTGGCAAAGTGGGCGGACTCGTTGCGTGACGGCGGCCAGCTGGCGGTTCAAGTACCGGCCAATGCCGACCACCCGTCGCACGTGATTGCGGCGACCGTTGCCGCCGAGATGCTGTCGGATCCGCCGCCCGATGCCGTGGCCGAAAATGTCCTGACGCCCGAGCGGTACGCGACGATTCTCGACGGGCTTGGATTTGTCGAACAACACGTGCGACTTCAGGTCTACGCCCATCGATTGGCCTCCACGTCCGAGGTTGTCGAATGGGTGAAGGGAACAACGTTGACGCGCTTCAAGCAGGCCCTCGGTGAAGCGGGCTTCGAGCAGTTCGTGGAACGATATCGAGCTCGCCTGCTCGATGAGGTGGGCGACCAGGCCCCGTATCTCTATCCCTTTAAGCGAATCTTGATGTGGGCCAGGCGCAGCTAGCACGCTCCGCGATTTGACCTTTACGTGGGCGTGTCGCTTTCGAAATCTGTGGGGATCGGTTGCGGGGGCGCGGGCGCACTGTGCGGCGCGGGATCGAACTGTCCGATACCGGCGGCGAGCATCACCGAGTTCGGGATCTTTAGGTTCCCGTCGTCGGTTCGCACGGTGACGTAGGTGAGCCCAATGGCGAGCACGTAGACGTCAATGACGCCCAGGGTGCCCGAGCGGATACGAATGTGATCGCCGACACCAAAGGGCCGGGCGAAGAGCAATACCAGCGACGCGAAGACGTTGCCCAAGCTCTGCTGGGCCGCGATTCCCAATACCACGCCGGCGAGGCCTGCGCCAATCAGTAGTCGCTGGACGGACACGCCAATTACCGCAAACACGCAGAAGATCAGTAGTACGTAGCCCACGCCCGAGGCGATGAGGCGAACCGCGGCTCCGGCGGCCGGAATTGATTTTTTCGTGATGAGTCCGTCGAGACCGGCAGCGATACGCCGGACCGCAATGACGCCTGCGGCGAGTAAGACGGCCGAAGCAACCCACGCGATCACGTGCTTGTGCACGGATGGACCGTGGATCTTGCCGTAATCGGATCCGACGACCAGGGCCGCGACCGCAACGATTCCGGCACTTATCCCAAATAACCAGTGGTGTTCTCGAGCGCGAGAAGTAGAGGGAGGGTCCTTACGCACCATGGACACTCACTTTACCTTTGAATGGTTGTGCGACATTTATTGAACAGCTCGAACGAGCACTTGACCATGTCTGGGCGATGTCGGCGCTACTGACAGTATTCACGTTAAACAGCAGTATTGCGCACCGAGGCCTCGCGAGGCGCGACGTGACCCTCTATCTCTTTCGACAGACCAGCTCGCCCTTGCCTATGGGCACCACCACGGCGTCGACTCGTGGGTCTTCGAGCGCTGCGTGCAACATCGGCGTCAATGCGTCTTGGTGGCTGATGGCATTGTCCGCGACGAGTAATCCGCCGGGCACCAGTCGAGGAACGACTGCTTCGTAACAGGCCTGGTAGGCCTCTTTCTCTGCGTCGAGAAAACAGAATCCAATGTCGCCGAGGCGGTCCACGTACGTCAGGAAGTCGTCCTGAACGAGGTCGACGACGTCGTCAACACCGGCGGCCGCGAACGTGTTCCGGGCCAGTTGCGATTTGGACGCCATTATCTCGAACGTGGTAATCGTCCGGCCCCTCTCGCGACCGGCCAGCGCGAGCCACAGTGTTGAATACCCGGCGCTCGTCCCGATCTCGATCCAGGAACCTTCGGGCGACGAGGCCGCGAGCAGACAAATGAAGCGGCCGGTCTCGGGAGGAATTTGACGAAGTCGCTGTAGTCGTGCCGTCCCATCAACGCGGTCCTGACGATCGATTTTTTCGAGCTCCTGCATCGTGAGTAGCACCGGCGCCGGTATGTCATTGAACATCTCGTGACTCCTTTACGAGCGGAGAGTTGCGGGGCGACAACGGTGGCGACAATGCGCGCGATGTTCCACTCAAAGTGCGCGCATCTGGTTGTTTCTCGCCTCATGGGTTACTTCGGCCAGGCCGAGTTCTTCGAGCAGGGGCGGCATATACATTCCGAATCGTCCGCGGTAGCCACTGCGCAGTCCGTACCATCCGCCCACCGGATTATCCGTTGAGCGCCCCCAGGCTTCGACCGTGCCATGAGCGGCCGGCTTCTTTTCGTCGGCCGCGCCCAGGGATACCCAATCGCCTTGACTGACCAGCCACGCGTGCAAGTCGTCGATCGCGTGAAGTTGATACTTCAAGGTCGTCGAACCGACCTGACAGACCAGGGCCGGCGGATCAGAGTGCTCGTCTCTGTACATGGTGTACTGCGAACTTCCCGGTGGCGTGGTCAACTCCCAGGGATCCTCTTTGGTGCCTTCAGCCATACATCGACCCTTTCCTCTTCATTAGACGTCACGCGGCGTGATCGGTTGCCGCGCTCAATCTTGGTCACGTTATTCGATTATTTCAGACGTCAGTGCTGCGAGATCAAGTTCGTTCGCGTCCATTCGTGCGAAGTGCCAGAAAAAGAGCATTGTTCGAGCACCAATCGTCCGCGCACCCCGTTCGGGACTGCCTTTTTCTTCGCCAAACAAGAAATGTCAGCACTACGGAGCGATTAATGAGATTTTCCAACTATAAATATTGACAGCACGACGTGACGACCACCGGGTGGACTCGTTGCTGAGAGGAGAGACAATGGTGTCCACGTTTCAGGCGAAGGCCACTGTGCTCGACGCCATCGGTTCGACACCGCTCATTGAGATTGATGGGGTCTTCCTCAAGCTCGAATATCTCAACCCGTCGGGATCGATCAAGGCGCGAATGGCGCGTTACATTATTGNNCGCGTTACATCATTGAGCGCGCCGAGCGCGAGGGCCTCTTATTGCCCGGCGACACGATTGTCGAAGCGTCAAGTGGGAATACCGGCAACGCGATGAGCATGGTGGCGGCGGTAAAGGGCTACAAGATGCTGGTCGTGATGCCCGAGGGGATGAGTCCCGAGCGCGCCGCGATCTCTTGCGCCTTCGGAGCCCAACTCATCAACGTCGGCACCTTTCACGTCAACGAAGCACTAGCGCTCGCGGACAGACTCGGTGACCAACCGGGCCACTTCGCGCCCCATCAGTTCGAATCAGAATGGAACGTCGAAGAGAACCGCACCTGGTTGGGTCCGGAGATCATTGGTCAGTTGCCGCCCGGGCGCCGTCCCGACGCGTTCGTCATGGGCGTGGGTACCGGCGGCACGCTGATTGGGGTGGGTCAAGCCTTTCGCGCCGTCAATGCAGAGGTCCTTGTTGTTGGTTTAGAGCCGAGCGAGTCGTGCACGATTCTCTGCGGTGACACGGGGCTACACAAGATTGAAGGAATTTCCGACGGTTTCGTGCCAGGCATCTACCAGCGTCATCGCGAACTCGTTGATCGAGTCGTCTCGGTGCACAGTGACGACGCGGTCGCCGAAATGCGCCGGCTGGCTCGTGAGCACGGATTGCTCGTGGGTCCTAGTTCGGGCGCGAACATGATTGCGGCACGCCGGCTGCGTGATGAGCTAGACGATTCGGCGACGGTGATTACGGTGTGCTGTGACGAAGGCGAGAAGTACCTAAGCGAATATTTCATTCCCGAGGTGCACGTCACTACGGCCGCGCCGTACGTCAACCTCTGATCGGGCGGCGCGCACTATCGCTATAGCGGTGTGACGTAGGCCCCGTGAATCCCACCGTCGACGAGGAACGTCGATGCGGTCATGAAGGATGAATCGTCACTCGCCAGAAAGAGCACCGCGCTCGCGATCTCTTCGGGTTCGGCGAAGCGACCCATCGGCACGTGGATCAGTCGACGAGCGGCCCGCTCGGGGTCCTTGGCGAAGAGCTCCTGCAGCAGTGGCGTGTTCACCGGTCCCGGACAGAGCGCGTTGACGCGAATTCCCTCTCGGGCGAACTGCACGCCCAGCTCGCGAGACATCGAGAGCACCCCGCCCTTC
>PMAL01000074.1 GCA_003152555.1 Acidimicrobiaceae bacterium
CCTGTCCGGCGACAAGCACCGGTGCTGCTTGAGGTCCGCCGATGACTTGCAGCGTGATGAGCGTGGTGCCGGTCTTCGGCGACGCGGCCGGTGGTTGCGATGTGCCGCAGCTGGGGAGCACCACGAGCGCGAGCGCGCCAGCACGTGCGCTCGCGAGCAAGCGCTGCATCCCGACCCCCCGGCTCTGCGTCGTCAGCCCCGTCTGGACGTCCCCTGTGCCACCTGCGGCGATCTCTAGAGTCTGCATCGCCGGGCCCGTTCCATGACGACGATCCAAGGAGGCGGCGTGACGAACACCCACGATCACGAGGTCAACGTCGCTGAGCGGCGACGCTGGAACGACGAGCAGTGGACCGCGACGTGGCCCAGGCGCGAGGACCTCACCGACGTGGCGACGGCCCCGCTTCTCGACGCGCTGCTGCCCCAGGACGGCGAGCGCGTCTTGGACGTCGGAAGCGGCGCGGGCGCGACCACGCTCGAGGTGGCCCGCCGGACCGCGCCGGGCGGCCTGGTCGTGGGTGCGGACATCTCGGTCCAGCTGACTGACTTCGCGCGTCGACGCGCCGAGGCCGAGGAGGTGACGAACGTTCGCTTCCTGGTCGCGGACGCGCAGGTCGACCGTATCGAGGGCGGGCTCTTCGATGCGGCGATGAGCCAGTTCGGGGTGATGTTCTTCGACGAGCCGCACGTGGCGTTCGCAAACCTCCGCCGGAGCGTGGTCGCCGAGGGAAGGTTCTGCTTCGCGAGCTGGCTCGCCTCGAGCGAGAACCCCTGGTTCCTCGGGCCGGTCCTCGGCGAGTTCGTCGACCCGCCGCCCCCGCCCGCGCCGGGCAAGCACGCGACGGGGCCGTTCGCCTTCGCGGACCTCGACGAGGTCGAGGCACTCCTCGGCGCCGGGGGCTGGGTGGACGTCGACTGCCGTCCCGTGCGCACGACCCGGCGCGTCTCGCGCGACGCGATCGCCGACGACAGCCAGCTTCGGATGGTCGGCGTGTCCGACGAGCAGTTCGAGCGCGCGCGCTCGCTTGTCGACGAGCACCTGGCCAGGTTCCTGGTCGATGACGGCCACTACGAGGTCCCGACCGCGTTCGCGATCGTGTCCGCGCGAGCGCCGGCATGAGCGCGACGCGGCCGCGACGGCGCGACCGCACCGGCACCGCCCCGTGAGCACCCGCGACGCGGTCATCCGCACCGACGCGCTCACGAAGGTCTACCCAGGGACGGACTTCCGAGCCGTCGACGAGCTCAACCTGTCGGTCTACGCCGGGGAGATCTTCGGGCTCCTCGGCCCGAACGGNNCCGAACGGGGCCGGCAAGACCACCACAGCCGGCATGCTCACGACGAGAGTCATCCCGACCTCGGGCGAGGTTCACGTCGGCGGCATCGACGTCGTCGCCCACCCCGCGCTCGCGAAGCAGCTGATCGGTGTCGTCTCCCAGCAGAACACGCTCGACCGTCAGCTGACCGTCTGGGAGAACCTCTACTTCCACGGCCGGCTGTTCGGCATCGGCGCGGCGGCCTCCCGCCGAAGGTCCGATGAGCTGCTCGAGCAGTTCCAGCTGGCCAAGTGGGCGAAGGCGTCCGTCTACGCGCTCTCGGGCGGCATGGCACAGCGCCTCATGGTCGCGCGCTCGATCTTCCACCGCCCTGCGGTCCTCTTCATGGACGAGCCCACCGCGGGCCTCGACCCCCAGAGCCGCCTCGCGCTCTGGGACATCCTTCGCGAGCTGCACGGCCAGGGCCAGACCATCCTGCTCACGACGCACTACATGGAAGAGGCCGACCAGTTGTGCGAGCGCGTCGCGATCATGGACCACGGCCGGATCCTGGCGCTCGACACCCCCGAGGGGCTCAAGCGCAGCGTGGGGGTCGACACGATCGTGACCGTGAAGGCGGCCGGCGACCAGGCGGCCCTCGCCGCGTCGCTCGAGGCCGCGCTCACCGGGGTGACGAGGACGAGGGTGACCGAGCACGGCGTCGAGCTGCACGTCCAGGGCAACGACCGACTCCTCGCGCGCTGCGTCGCCGCGGCAGAAGAGGGCGGCTACGACGTCGAGGACCTCTCGCTCGCAGAGCCGTCGCTCGAGACCGTGTTCATCAACCTGACCGGCAAGGAGCTTCGCGACTGATGACCGCAACCGCGCCCGCGACCGACCCGCAGATCGAGATCCAAGGGGTGACACGCACTGCGTTCGCGGCGAGCCGCACCGCGCTCGGGGCGCTCTTGCTGCGCGACCTCGTGGTGCTGCGCAAGAACATCTGGGAGTTCGCGCTGCGCACGGTCATCCAGCCGTTCCTCTTGTGCTTCGTGTTCCTCTTCGTGTTCCCCCAGATCGGCCAGGCCGTCGGCGGCAGCGGCTCGACGGGGGGCCCGTCGGCGTTCGCGACGGTGCTCGTCGCGGGCGTCGTGGGGATCTCGATCATGTTCCAGGGGGTCCAGTCCGTCGCCCTGCAGATGTCCCAGGAGTTCGGGTTCACCCGAGAGATCGAGGACCGCGTCCAGGCGCCCTGCCCGATCTGGCTCGTCGCGATCGCCAAGGTCCTCTCAGGGACTGCCCAGGGGATGCTGTCGGCGCTCATCGTGCTCCCGATCGCCTCGGTCGTGCACTCCGCGCACGTCGAGGCCAACGTGCACCTGCACTGGTGGGTGATCCTCACCTTGGTCCCGCTGTCGTGCATCGCGATGTCGGCACTCGGGCTCGTGCTCGGCACGAGCTTCGAGCCGCGCAACATCGGACTCATGTTCGGCTTCGTCGTGCTCCCGATCACGTTCCTCGGCGGCACCTACTACGAGTGGACGAGGCTCGCGCCCGTCAAGGTCGGCCAGTGGCACTGGCTCCAGACGATCGTGCTCGTGAACCCGCTCATCTACGTGAACGAGGGGATGCGAGCGGCCTTCACGAACGTGCCGCACATGCACCTTTACATCGTCTATCCGGTGCTCATCGGCTTCTGCACGGCCTTTTTGACCGTGGGGCTGCGCAACTTCCGCCGGCGCGTCCTCAGCTGAGGCCCGCAGGGTCGGCGAGCTCGAAGAGCGCGGGCCGACCGGGCGTGCGCACGACCTCGCCGCGCGACTCGAGGAGGACCAGGTGCGCGAGGGTCTCGCCCGATGCCGCACGCTGCAGCCACGCCGTCGATCCCGTGAGGGGACGCGACCAGGTGAGCCTCGTCGTGAGCTCCCAGCACGTTTGGGGACCGGTCCGGAGCGCTGCGAGGATCTCGTCCAGGCGCGCACGATGGTGCGCGCGCAGCTCCACGACGCGGTCGGCGAGCCCCGAGAACCGCCACTCGTGGCCGGGGAGGACCTCGTCGCACTCCATGTGCTCGACGAAGGAGAGGGACTCGAGGTAGTCGGCCAGCGGGTTCACGATCTGCTGGGAGTGCACCGAGATGTTGGGGGAGATCCGCGGCAGCACGTGGTCGCCGGAGAGCAAGAGGCGCCGCGAGGCGCTGTGGAAGCACAGGTGCCCTGGGGAGTGCCCCGGGGTCCACACCGCACGCAGGTCCCAGCCCTTGAGGTCCACGACCTCGTCGTGCTCGATCAGCCGATCGGGCGGGGCCATGCGCACGAAGGACCGGATCTGCATGGAGGAGCCCGCGAGGTCGGGGGCGAGCTCGCTCGGGACGCCCGAGACCTCGAGCAGGTCCGTCATGGAAGCGACCATCTGGTCGGCCTCCACGTAGCGGCCCACGAGCAATGCGGCGTCGGCGGGGTGCAGGCCGATCCATGCGTCGGACGCCTCTCGGACCCTGCCGGCGAGCCCGTAGTGGTCGGGGTGGATGTGGGTGACCACGACGGCTCGCACGTCGGTGACCGTGGCCCCCGCGACCGAGAGCCCGTCGTTCAGCGCCTGCCAGGCCTCAGGGGTGTCCCAGCCCGCGTCGACCAGGCCGAAGCCGTCGGCGAGCTCGAGCGCGTAGACGAGCACGTAGCGCAAAGGGCTGTCGGGCATGGGCACGGGGATCGACCAGAGCCCCGGGCGCACCTCTTCGACGGGCGGCAGCACGTGGGCGTCCCAGGCCTCGCGCTGGAGCGTCCCGGTCACGTGCACGCTGCACGGTAACAATCGCAGTGCCGCCGCTACGACTTTCTAATTCACGGTCCCTCGGCCACGTGGTCGGCGGCGGTCGGGGAGGCGGGATTTGAACCCGCGGCCTCCTGCTCCCAAAGCAGGCGCGCTAACCAAGCTGCGCTACGCCCCGTTACTTCTTTTTGCTACGTGGTCACGCTACTAGATGGGCCCTGTAACAATTTCGCCCAACAGGTTCAATTTCCACCCAGCCTATGTTGGAAAATCGCGTCGTATTGAATTGGAGAGGGTCGAAACGGCTTCGAGGGGCCCAAGTCGGAACGAGCAAACAATTTTCCGTAGGCTGTCACCAGATTCGAAGGGGGAGCGGTGGCCTACGAATGGATTACTGACGCGCTCGAAGAAACATGGTTGACCATCGACCGGGTGGTGCGTCCTCAACCGCCCGTGGCATACAACGCGCAGACGTCCTGTCCGGGCTGGGACGTGCGAGACATACTGAGTCACCTGTTGGGATTCGAAATGATGATCCAGGGTTCGCCGGTGCCCGCCTTCGAAGGTCCGTGGCCCGACTACGTGCGCAACCCCATCGGCGAGATCAACGAGTGCTTCGTGCGGGCCCATCGCTCGGAACCGGGCATTGAAGTCCTTAACCAGTTTCGCGACGTTGCTGCGAGCGCAATTCGCACCCTTCGATCACTCGACGAAGACGCGTGGGAGAAAATCGGCTGGAGCCCGGAAGGTGAGCGCCCCTACCATCGTTTCCGGGAAACGCGGGTCTTGGATAGTTGGATACATCTCCAGGACATCCGTGACGCCCTGCTCGAACCGGCCGACGACCATGGCGCGGCCGAGGAGATCGCAGTCAATCGTTTCGAAGGGGCGCTGCCTTTTATCATTGGCAAGAAGATGGGCGCCCACGAGGGCACCGTCATTCACATCAACCTCACGGGACGACTCGCGCGCACAATTGTCCTCGCGGTTGACAAGGGCCGCGCCGCGGTCGTGCACAACAGCGATTTGGTGCCCACGCTGGAATTCACGACGCCCGTCGCACTCTTCTGGCGTCGGGCGGCCGGCCGTATCAGTGCGCCGGCTCTTCTTAACGCGTCCGCAACCGACGTGCGCGGAGATCACGTTTTGGCCGAGCATTTCGCCGAGGCGCTCACGATCCTGCTTTAGGGATTGGCAAATCGAGCATGTAGGCTGACATCTCTTATGCACGCCACCTCCATGAACCTAGATGACAATCGAATCAAGCTCACCGTGGAGATTGACGAGTCCGAAATGAACGAAGCCATCGACGCCGCCGCCACTTCGCTCTCCAAGCAGATGACCGTGAAGGGATTTCGCAAGGGCAAAGTCCCCAAGAGCGTCATGATTGCCCACCTGGGTGGACCGGACGTCCTGCGCTCGGAGGCAATTCGTGAGTCGCTGCCTGACTTTTATTCGCGGGCCGTCGCCGACACGCTCACTGATCCGATTGGTCAGCCCGACATCAACATCACGGGCGGCGAAGAGAGCGGACTGCTCACCTTTGAAGCCGAAGTAGAGGTCCGCCCGCAGATCAGTATCAGGGGCCAGAACGAACTGCGAGTGACCATTCCCTCCCCGGTCGTCAACGACGCGGAAATCACCGCACAGATAGATCGATTCCGCGAGACCGACGCAATTCTGCGCGAAGTGGACCGTCCAATCATCACGGGCGACCTCGTCGCGATGGATATTCACGTTGAACGGCTCGAAGGCGACGGCGAACCAATTGACATGAGTGACTACATGTACACGGTGGGCTCGGGGGTCATCACCGAAGGCGTGGACGATCTCATCGTGGGTCTCAAGGCCGGTGAAGAGTTGAAGCTCAACGGCAGCATGGGTCCTGGGGTGGTGGCGACCTACGAGTTGAAACTCAAGCAGGTGAAGGAACGTGAGTTGCCCGAGCTGACTGACGAGTGGGTAAAGGAAAACACTGAGTGGGATGACATCGACGCGATGCGTGACGCCATCCTGGGCCAGGCACGAACGATGAAGATCGTCGAGGCCCAGACGTCACAACGCGATGCCGTATTAATGGCGGTGAGCGAACTCGTGAGTGAAGAGGCGGCGCCCGAAGTGTTGGTGAACGGAGAAACAAGCGAGCGGCTCCAGGAACTCGGTCAGCGCCTCGCGCAGCAGAAACTCAACCTCGAGACGTTCTTGGAGATCACCAACCAGACACCAGACCAATTGTTAGAGACCCTGCGACAAGACGCGGTTCGTGCCGTACGCATCGACCTCGCTATGCGCGCATTGGTGAAAGCGGAGAACCTTGAACCGACGCCCGAAGAAGTGGACGACGAGCTCGAGCAGACCGCCAAGGCCATGGGCGTGGACGTCGACAAACTGCGCACGAATCTGCGCGACTCGGGGCGCGTCGTGGCCTTTAATTCAGAAGTCGCCAAGATGAAGGCGTCGCGATGGCTCAGTGACCACGTGACCTTCGTTGACCCTGATGGTGTGGAGATTGATCGCGAGCTCTTGAAAGCGGACCAATCCGAAGACGTCGACGCTTAAGGTAGAGCCGTGAACGAACATTTTGAAGCCAAGAATTACCTCGTCCCGACCGTGGTCGAGTCTTCGAGTCGCGGTGAGCGCGCCTACGACCTCTACAGTCGCCTGCTGCGCGAACGAATCATCTTTTTGGGCACGCCTCTTGACGACACCGTCGCCAACCTGGTGTGCGCACAGATGCTGTTTTTAGAGTCCGAAGATCCCGATAAGGACATCAACTTTTACATCAACTCACCCGGCGGTGACATCACGGGACTGCTCGCCGTATACGACACGATGAAGTACATTAAGCCCGACGTGTCGACGTTCTGTTTCGGACAGGCCGCCTCGGCCGCCGCGGTGCTGCTGGGCGCAGGCGCCAAGGGCAAGCGTTACGCGTTGCCGCATTCGCGGATATTGCTGCACCAGCCCTGGGGTGGTGTGGGTGGACAGGCCTCGGATATTGAGATTCAGGCCCGCGAGATTCTGCGCATGAAGGACATGATCAACGCCATGCTCGCATTTGATACTGGTCAAACGGCCGAACGCATCAGCAAGGACACCGATCGGGACTTCATTATGGGCTCCGATGAGTCCGTGGAATACGGGCTGATTGACGAAGTAATCTCCAATCGCTTGTAGGTTCCGCTTTTTCAACGTGTTCGCTTCTAGGATGTTGAGGGCGAAGGTCGTGTCGGAGGTAGTCAGTGGCAAAGTTTGGCGAAGGCAGCGACCTGATTAAGTGCAGTTTCTGCGCAAAAGGTCAAAAACAAGTTAAGAAGCTCATCGCGGGACCCAGCGTGTACATCTGCGACGAATGCATTGACCTGTGCAACGACATCATCGCGGACGAGTTTGGTGATCGTCCCGAATTTGTCCTCGAAGACCTCCCGACCCCTCGCGAGGTTTCGGCCTTCCTAGACGAATTTGTCATTGGTCAAGTCGACGCGAAGAAGATCCTTTCGGTCGCGGTCTACAACCACTACAAGCGGATCCAAACCGGACCCCTGCACGACGACGACGTGGAAGTCGCTAAATCCAACGTGTTGCTGCTCGGCCCAACCGGGTGCGGTAAGACCTTCCTCGCCCAGACGTTGGCGCGCATGCTCAATGTGCCCTTTGCGATTGCCGACGCCACGGCGCTCACCGAGGCCGGCTACGTCGGCGAAGACGTGGAGAACATTCTGCTCAAGCTGCTGTCGGCCGCCGACTTTGACGTGAAGCGGGCCGAGCGCGGCATTATCTACATCGACGAGATCGACAAGATCGCCCGCAAGGCCGAGAATCCCTCGATCACCCGTGACGTGTCGGGAGAGGGTGTCCAGCAGGCGCTCTTAAAGATCCTTGAGGGCACCGTTGCGAGCGTGCCGCCACAGGGTGGTCGCAAGCACCCCCACCAAGAGTTCATCAACATTGATACCGCGAATATTTTATTCATTTGCGGTGGTGCGTTCGCCGGTCTCGAAGAGATCATCGAGCGGCGACTGGGCAAGAAGTCAATGGGTTTCAATTCACCAATTGAGTCCAAGCGCAGCGGTGACATCGCATTGTTTCGTCACGTGCTGCCCGAGGACCTGATCAAGTTCGGACTCATTCCCGAGTTCATTGGCCGCTTGCCCATCGTGGGCGCCGTCCAGCAACTGGACCGCGAGATGTTGGTGAGCGTGCTCACCGAGCCGAAGAACTCACTGGTCAAGCAGTTCCAGCAGGTCCTCGCGATGGACGGAGTCGAACTCATCATCGAACCCGACGCGCTCGTGGCGATTGCCGATCTCGCGATGGAACGCGGCACCGGCGCGCGCGGACTGCGTTCGATCCTGGAGAACGTCTTGCTCGAGCCAATGTTTGACGTGCCCGGTCGCAGTGACGTGGTCAAGTGCGTCGTCACGGCGGAATCGGTGCGCGACAAGATCACGCCGACCTACGAAATGCGAAAGGCGACGCGAACCCGTCGCGCGAGCTAATTCGTGCATTTCAAGTCGTACCTTGAGGCACTGACGTGGCTTGAATCACACATGGACTTTGAGCGCGTTGCGCCCAATCGCCAGGTCACGCCCACGCTGCAGCCCATATTCGACACGCTGGCGCTGCTCGCCAATCCCCAACAGGACTATCCGTCGGTGCACGTCACCGGCACGAACGGCAAGGGCTCCACCAGCACCCTCTTGAGTGCGCTCTTGAGTGCGACGGGGCTGCGAGTGGGCACCTTTACCAGTCCCGACCTGCACGCGGTGAACGAGCGTATTGCCGTCAACGGCGAAGCGCTCGACGACGAGAGTTTCGTGTCGCTCATCTCGCGACTCGCGGACGTCGAGACCGTCAGTGGCCTGTCGCTTACCAGATTCGAACTCCTGACGGTTGCGGCGTTGTTGCATTTCTCCGATGAGGGCGTCGACGTCGCGGTCATTGAAGTGGGCATGGGCGGGACGTGGGATTCAACCAATGTCATCGACAGCGACGTCGCGGTCTTAACCAACGTCGACCTCGACCATACGGCGGTACTGGGCGACACTATTGCTGAGATCGCCGCTGACAAGGTGGGCATTTTCCGCGCCGGTGCGGTCGCCGTCGTGGCGACGATTGACCCGGTGGTCGTGGAGATTGCTCGGGCACGGGCCAGCAAACTTGGCACGACACTATGGCTGCTCGACGAGTCATTCTTCTTAGAACAGAACGATCTGGCCGTGGGCGGACGGGCAATCACGGTGCTGACGCCCTATCACCGATACGAAGAGATCCTGGTGTCGCTGCACGGCATTCACCAAGGCATGAACGCGGCGACGGCCATCGTCGCGGCCGAAGGATTCTTGGGCCGGGCGCTAGGTCAGTACGTGGTGTCAACGACGATGGCCAGCGCGCGAATGCCGGGACGGATGGAACTGATTGCACGCCGTCCAATGATTGTGATTGATGGCGCGCACAACCCTGCCGGCGTCAACGCCCTCGTCGCCACGTTGGACGGCGCGTTCCATGTGCACGGAGAACGTCGATGCGTGCTCGGCATGTTGACCGGTCGCAATATTGACGACATGGTTGGTCCGCTCGTGGCGTTGGGCTTCACCGAGTTCCACTGCTGCGCGCCATTGTCGCCTCGCGCGGCGAGTGCACGTGAAGTCGCCGACGCGGTGCGTCGTGCCGGCGGCGTGGCGTACGAACACCCCAGCGGCATCTCGGCGTTAGCGCACGCGCGTGAACGATCAACCGACGACGATCTCATCGTGGTCGCGGGCAGCCTCTATCTCGTTGGTGAGGTACGCGGCGACGTAATCCACGTCGCTTCACGTCACTTGACGTAGCCCTGTTAGATTGGGCCGTCGTGGAGAGAACCCTCGTCATCATTAAGCCTGACGGTGTTGAACGCGGACTCATTGGCGAAATCGTGGGACGTCTCGAAGCTAAGCAACTGCGGGTGGTGGCGGCTGAATTGCGCACGATTGATCGCCCCACTGCAGAGCGTCACTACGCCGAACACGTGGGCAAAGTGTTTTACGAGCCGCTCGTTGCCTTCATCACGAGAGGACCGGCACTAATACTTATTGTCGAAGGTCCCGGGGAAACGTGGAAAATTGTGCGCACATTGATGGGTGCGACCGATCCAATGGAGGCGGCACCCGGAACTATTCGCGGAGATCTCGCGACGATCACGAGGGAGAACCTCATACACGGCTCGGATTCACCGGAATCAGTCGAGCGCGAAATCGCAATATTCTTCCCTCATCGGGCTTAAGTAAATCTTTTGGCCCTCGCGGGTCATCTTGGCCTAACCTTGTAGTCAAAAGAGAGGTACGTCGGTGCCCTCGTTAAAGGGTCTCTATGGTTGATCGTCGATTTTCACTCTTAGGCCGCGACATGGCAGTTGACCTTGGTACGGCCAACACGTTGGTCTACGTACGCGGTCGCGGCATCGTGCTGAACGAACCCTCGGTGGTGGCCGTTGACGTCAAGGACGGCAAGCCGCTCGCCGTGGGCGCCGAGGCCAAGCGCATGATCGGTCGCACCCCGAGCAACATCCAGGCGATTCGACCGCTCAAGGACGGCGTCATCGCCGACTTCGAGATCTGCGAGAAGATGTTGCGCTACTTCATCCACCGCGTGCACCAACGTCGTTTCGCCAAACCGCGAATGGTCATCTGCGTGCCCTCGGGCATCACCGGCGTTGAGCAGCGCGCCGTCATGGAGGCGGCGGAGTTCGCCGGCGCGCGCAAGGCGTACATCATTGAAGAGCCCATGGCCGCCGCCATCGGTGCCGGACTACCCATTCACGAACCGACCGGCAACATGGTGGTGGACATCGGTGGCGGCACCACCGAAGTTGCGGTCATCTCGCTGGGCGGCATTGTCGCGAGTCAGTCCATCCGCGTGGGTGGTGACGAACTTGACGAAGCACTCGTGGCGTTCGTGAAGAAAGAGTTCCAGTTGGCCCTCGGTGAGCGCACCGCAGAAGAGATCAAAATTCAACTGGGCTCGGCCTACCCGCTCGAAGAGGAGTTGCGCGCGGAGATTCGCGGACGTGACCTGGTGACCGGCCTGCCCAAGACCGTCATCATTTCGACCGAACAGATTCGCAAGGCCATTGAAGAACCGGTGCAGGCAATTATCGATGCGGTCAAGGTGACCCTCGACCGCACCCCACCAGAACTGTCGTCGGACCTCATGGAGCAGGGCATCGTCCTGACCGGAGGCGGCGCGCTACTGAACGGCCTGGCCGCTCGTTTGGAGTCCGAGACCAATATGCCCATCATCGTGGCGAAGGATCCTTTGAACTGCGTGGCCCTCGGCAGTGGCATGTGCCTCGAAGAGCTCGAGACTTTTGAACGCATGTTGAAGACCAGCCCTTCGCGCTAAACCGTGGCCACCGATCGCTCTAAGCGTCGTGCATGGACCTTGGGCGTCGTGGTGGTAGCGATCCTCACCGTTCTCGCCCTGACCGGTGGCGTACTTACCGGTCTGCGCAGTGCCGCCAACGTGGTCGTCACACCATTCAATTGGACCGTCAATGAGATTGCGCGTCCCATAGGACACCTCTTCGCGGGCGCCATCAACTACAGCGACGTCGTGGCTCAGAATCAGAAGTTGCGCTACGAATTGGGTCAGGCGGANNTGCCCTACGTGGGTTCCCTGCCGACGGTGGCGGTCGAGGTGACCACGTTGTCGCCCACGAACTTCGCCGCCACGGCGCAAATTTCCAAGGGCCGCAACAGCGGGATCCTGGTGGGTATGCCGGTGGTCGCTAACGGTGGCCTGGTGGGCAGCATCGTGGCCACCACCTCCGAGGGCGCGACGGTGCGCCTTATAACTGACGTCAACTCCGCGGTGGGCGTCACGTTCGGTGATGGCGCGACGTCGCTGGTGGTGAGCGGTCGCGGCGTCAACAACGGCATGAGCGCGACGTCGGTGCCGCTGGCGACACCTATCACGCCGGGCACGAGGTTGGCGACGAACGGGCTCAACGGCGGTCTCTATCCGCCGGGTCTGCCGGTAGCAAAGGTCGCGCAAGTGTCGCTCACTCCCGGCGCCGCGACCTACAACTTGATCCTGCGTCCGACGGCGGACCTGCGTCACTTGCAGTACCTCGACGTGGTGCTCTGGGAGCCCACTCCGTGAGACGGGCAATCGCGCCGGTGGTGGTGATCACCTTGTTAATCGTGGCGTTACAACTCACCGTGCTTTCGTCGCTGCGCATCGAGGGGGTTGTGGTGATGTTGGTCTGGCTCTGGCCCTTCGCCATGGGACTCACCGGCTACACGTCCCTCGCGCTCGTCACGGCACTCATCGCCGGCGTCTTTTTTGATACGCACACGACCACACCCTTCGGACTCACGGCGGCGGTTGGTCTCGTCATTGCCTACGGTGCGTCGCGCCTTGGCCGAGAAGGCGTCGGCGACCTCGACTCCGCGGCGTGGTGGGTGACGCCGGTGTTGGCCGCGGTCGCCGGATTCGTCGCACCGGCGCTCTACGTCGTGAGCGGCACGTTCGCGCTCGATTTCAATCTGTGGCGCGGCAGCGTGCTCTCGATGATGTTCGTGAACGCCGGGGCCTTCTTCATCCTGGCTCGACCCGTGACCCGCCTCGCACGCAGCGTGAGCAACGTGGGCGAGCGGGTGCATCGATGAGGCGCTCGTGGCGTGAACGTCCCGTCGGCTCGTGGTTCTCGCGACTCTGGCGACCCTGGACGTCGTTGCACCCCTTTCGCGGACGTGGTCGCACCATCAATGAGCCCGATCCCGTGGGCATCCGCGACCTGGTCGCGTCGCCCGATGAGGTCCAGGCCCGCCCCGAACGGCGTTGGCGGCTGATTGGCGGGTTCTTCGCATTGCTGTTCTTGGTGCTCATTGGCCGGCTCTTCATGCTCCAGGTGCTCGAACACAACTCGTCGG
>PMAL01000085.1:0-7173 GCA_003152555.1 Acidimicrobiaceae bacterium
GAGAGCACTGCGCCAGGAGCGGATTGCCCAGAAAGTGGCCTGGTTCCATGGCGACTCCGACGAGGTCGCGGGTTCACCCAAGATCCTCATGGACCTGCGCGAGGACGGCGAGGTCATTTCGCGCAAGACCGTCGCCAAGGTGATGGCGAAGCTCGGTCTTAAAGGCGTCTGTCCCAAGCGTTGGAAGACCACGACCATCATCGACCGCGCGGACGCCTACCCCGTTGACGTCGTGCAACGACGCTTCGACGNNAAATCAGGTTTGGGTGGGCGATATCTCCTACCTGCGCACGTGGGAAGGATGGCTGTATTTGGCCACGGTGCTCGACGCGCACTCGCGCCGAGTCATTGGCTGGGCGATTGACGAGCACATGCGAAGTGATCTCGTCGAAGACGCCCTCTCGATGGCGATCACACTGCGTGGTGAGCGACCGCAGAAGGTCATCTTTCATACCGATAGGGGCACGCAATACGCGTCAGAACAGATCACCACTTTCGCGAACGCCAACGGCCTCACTCGCTCCATGGGCTACACCGGGGTGTGCTGGGATAACGCCATGGCCGAGTCGTTCTTCGCCACCTTGAAGACCGAGTTCTACTACCGACGCGTGTGGCCAACAAAGAAGCGCGCTCGCCTCGAAGTCGGCAAGTGGATCGAAGACCGTTACAACCGTCGACGTCGACACGCCTCACTCGGCCAAGTCTCGCCAGTCAACTTTGAGATGCAATACTCAACCAACACCGTGGCTCTTAAGAAAGCCGCTTAACCCGTGTCTACTCAACCGGTTCCCGGCCCCAATTACAAGAGCGCTCCAACGGTCGCTACACCCATGTGATTCTCTCCGAGCGATGCGAGCAAAAGTTGGTTCCAGATGGACGGAAAGTGATGACAAACGCGCCAATAAGATTCTGCAGTCAATGCAAGAGACACCAAACTATGGCGCCGCTTCCGGGTCGGAATTTCGTATTTTATTAACCCGTTGCACTGCCAGCAAGGGGTTTTACTTCAGCAGTCACTTCAGCACTTGACTTGATTTGAGATGAATTTCGATGAACGGAGATGAATTGAAAGCACTACAAATCAAAACAGTTTGGACCAAGGAAAACGCTGTCGAACTGGTTTCGAGTCGATGGCATGGCTCGACGCCTCACCGTACATGTGTCAAAAGCGCTTACCATCGGATTGCAAACAGGCCGTCAACTCCAAGTAGTTGAGATCAACCAAGATCTCGTCGCCAACACTCATTCCATGTGCTGTTCGCGCGTGCGTAAGTATTGGTGAAAATCCAATCAAAAACTTTGAGTTAGTAAGTCTGACCCTTACTTCCGACTTCAATTGTCCGCAACTGCACTTGCACCTGAATTCGAAATCGGAAATCAGATCATAAATTTCTGGCGTGGTATAAAAAGAGCCACCTTCGAACGTGCCATAGTTTGGACGATTTTTCGCTTGAAGCAGGTTGCTATTGATCAGCGAGTAATCAATCGATGCACTGTTTGAGTTCGCTAATGCACCGGTCCGAAATGTTTCAGCTTCACTCGTTGAAGTCTCAGTCCCAACGAGACAGTAAACACCTAGGGCAACTTTTCGGAGAATTGGACTGTATGAGGTATAGGCACCCGCCGATCCAAGGCTTTGACCATCTTCAATGGCCGCTTCTGCGATTTGCTCTCGGTGCAGCAAACCTGTCGTCGAATTGTGAAAAATCTCTCTCAACCAAATTTGAGACTCTGATAACTCAACTTCCGACATCGTCCCTGGGGGAAGATTTGCCAACTCGCAAGGACTACCCGCCACTTTTTCAATCATCTCTAGAAGCGATTGACGACTGCCGACGCGCGCATCCTGGCGGTAATCAATTTGGCGGTTAATCCCTTCGAGTACCTCCTCTGGTTTAAGTCCATCTTTAATGAGTAGTTGTATTCCTATTGTTCGCACGAATGAACCTGGCGGGCGCTGAATGAAGTGGACCCCATCCCTTGGACAGCCTGACTGACTTCTTAAGAATTGAGCAGTTGGTTGTCATCGAGCTCAGGCAGCCCGTTCGTTGATGCGTGATTGATAGTAGACCTCGTCGGGGGTCTGGTCGTTCAGTGAACTGTGCGGCCGGTCTTCGTTGTAGTAGTTGAGGAACTCGGTGATGCCGTCGCGACAGGCGTTGCCACTATTGGCGGGGTTCAGATAGACGTGATCGTATTTGAGCGTTCGCCAGAGTCGCTCAATGAACACGTTGTCGATCGCTCGTCCCACGCCGTCCATCGAGATCGCGACGCCGGCCTCTTGCAAGACGCCGGTGAACGCCTGTGACGTGAACTGGGATCCCTGGTCCGTATTGAAGATCTCGGGGGTGCCGTAGAGGGCGAGGGCTTCGTGTAGGGCNNCCCTTCTTGAACGGGATGTAGGTGATGTCCGAGCACCACACGTGGTTCGGGTGATCGACGCGTAGGTCGCGCAAGAGGTAGGGGTATTTGGGATGGTCCGGGTGGGCCTTCGTGGTCTTGGGTTGCGGGGACAGTGAACGCAGACCCATCAACTGCATCAGTCGCTGGACCCGTTTGCGGTTCACCTCGTGGCCACGGCGGCGCAGGATCTTGGTCATCATCCGTGAGCCGTTCTCCGGGTGGGCCAGGTAGAGCCGGTCAATCTCCTCCATGAGGAGGAGATTCAGATCGGACTCGGTGTTCTTGGACTCGTAGTAGTAGGTGGAGCGGGCCAGGCCGAGCAGCGAACACTGGGTGGTGACGGGTAACGCCAGACCGGGATCGATCATCAGCCGTCTCTGCGCTGGTGACCACTCACCCCTGGCCGCGATGCTAAAAAATCGCGCTCCATCTCCAGTCGACCGATCTTCTTATAGAGCTCGTCGACGTCGACGCTGGCTTCGGCCTTCGTGTGCTTGCCCTCGAAGACGCTCGGCGCCAACTCCAGCAGTTGCTTCTTCCACTGGGTGATCTGCGTCGGGTGCACGTCGTAGATCTGGGCCAACTCGGCCACGGACTTGTCACCCTTCAGCGCTTCGAGAGCGACCTTGGCCTTGAAGTCGGGCTTGAACTTGTTTCTTCTTCCTTGCACGTGCACCTCCAGGATGCGTCAGTGCTCATCTTAAGAAACTGTCCAATTTCCGGGGTCCACTTCAGACTCCTGGCGTTGCGTCGAGTGGCTCACTCAGTGGAACTTACGATGATTGAGTCGGCGGCGTACCCCAGGCAATCGTTAGCGCTTCTTGTTCTTCTTTTTCTTCTTCTTTTGTTTCGTGGACTTCTGAAAGTCGTCGGGCATCGAGGTGAACTGCGAAACCGAAGGTGTGGCCATTACTTCTTCGCGGGCCATCACTGAGACCAGTTCACTTTCGACGTCGTCATCATCCTCGTCGTCTTCCTCGTCTTCGTCGTCATCATCCTCGTCGTCTTCGTCTTCGTCTTCGTCAACTTCCTCGACGTCAACAACTTCCCCCACGAAGTCTCCGTTGGTCGAAGGCTCCTCGACGGCAATGAACACCTGTTCGTCGACCGAACCTAGGTCCGAATGTGACGTCTCTTCGCCAAAGAACTCATCGTCGTCCACCTCGGCAACGTAGGTTGGCTCGTCGTCCACGTGGTCTTCTGGCGTCGGGGTCGGGGCATACTCGACTTCCCTGACGTACGCGCCATCGCCGCTCGAACCATTGCCTTGGCTCGCCAACTCGCGCTCGAGCGCGGGGCGCAATGCGAAAATCACTGTCGCTGCATAGAGCGGCAGGAAGTCCTCGATCTCGAGTCCCAAGAATTTGGAGAGCGACGGGAATACGTTTACCGAGGGACGCTGCGTGTTTTTTTCGTAGGAACGGTAGGTGGATGGACTGACACCAATCTCGGCGGCGGCGCGGCCCTGATCGAGACGGCGCTGCTTTCGTCTGGCGAGGAGGGCGTCGCCGATGTTGTCGCTGGTCATGTCCGTGCCCCCTTGCATTCCAGTAACTATATCTATACGTTCTGGTGGAGGGTTGGGGTTTGTGCCTGGCGAGTTTTGGCCCAAAAAGGGCCAGTCCGTGGCGCTTTATTAGGGTCCGGTGTGGACCTTCAGTACCGCAAACGGGGAGTCCACCGAAGGCGGATTGGCGTCGCGAAGACCCGACGATGGTCTTTCGGTATTACGAGTGCATCTCGACGTTTTCCTGGAATTGCTCCAAGAAGTAACGAATCTGAATGGCCGCCGCCGCTCCTTCGCCCACGGCCGAGGCGATCTGTTTGGTTGAGCCCGAGCGCACGTCACCGGCCGCAAAGACTCCCTCGACATTGGTCTGAAACATGGGGTCCGTGAGGATGAATCCGCGCGGGTCGACGTCGACGAGTCCGTCGAGAAAGTCGGTATTGGGATCGAGACCGATAAAAATGAAGGCCCCGTCGGTGTTGTGCTCGACCTGCTTGCCGTCGTGGTCAAGGGAGATGGACTGGAGTTTTCCGTCGTCGTTGGCGTTAAATGACTTGAGCGCCGCATTGACGAGCACTGTCATCTTGGGGTGATTGAGCACCTTTTCTTGCAGCAGCTTGTTGCCCGTGAGGTTCGGCAGCGCCTGGACCACGGTGACGCAGTCGGCGAATTGGGTGAGGAACAGGCCCTCTTCGAGACCGCTGTTTCCCCCGCCCACGATGGTGAGATCCGACGCTCCCTTGTAGAAGGGCCCGTCACAGGTCGCGCAGAAATGGATACCGGCGCCGATGAGGTCGGCCTCACCTTCGGCGTCAGTGCGACGGTAGGTGGAACCGGACGCAATCAAAACGGCGGGCGCCTGCACGAAGTCACCGGTCGACAGATCGATGCGAATCAGCGGGTCGTCGCGGGTGATCTTCGTCACCCCGACGGCTTCGAGGATCTCGACTCCGTAGCGCTGCGCCTGGAGGGTCATGCGTTCGGCGAGTTCGGCCCCACCAACTCCGTCGGGAAAACCGGGGTAGTTGTCGAAACGCTCGGTGATGCCGGCCTGGCCACCGGTGGCCGACTTCTCCACTATCAATACCTTGGCGTTTTCGCGCGCGCCGTAGATGGCGGTCGTGAGCCCCGTCGGACCGCCGCCAATGATTACCAGGTCGTAAGTGGGAAGTGACGCGGTGCGCGACAGGCCAATGCGGTCCGCTAGTTCGTCATTGGACGGCTCGGTCAGGAAGGTTCCGTCGGGAAAGACGATGGTCGGAATGATTCGCTTGCCGCCGTTGCGCGACTCGACCTCGGCGACCTGGTCGGGTTGAGTCTCTAGGTCAATCCACGTGAAGGGAATTCGCTGCGAGATCAAAAACTGCTTCGCGCGACGGCAGTCGGGGCACCAACTCGCGCCGTAGACGATGAGTGGCGAGTTTTCTGAGGCAGTTGATGTGCTCATGGCTTCAATCTATGTGATGGTTGGGAGATACCGCACTGAAGATGTCCCGGTCTGGCCGGGACATCTTCAGCGCGGGAGTGTTTCAGCTGGCGGCAATGCCCTCTGAGGCGACGGGGATGTTGAAGATGGTTTCAATCTGGGTGAGCGTGCTGCCCGCACTGATGCTGTAGGCGTCGACTGTTCCCTGACCGCCGCTCTCGACGTAGAGCGTCTGACCATCGGGTGAGACCGCCGAGTCGATCGTGCCCGCGTGCGCGACTGCCGCGGTCGCGTTCACCAGTTGCGGCGCGCCGCCGCCGCTCTCGTTAAAGGAGCTGACATTACCGCTACCGGCGTTGCTTCCAAAGAAGTAGCCGTTGGCTCCCGAGATCCAACACAGGGCCGACTGTCCGTCGCTCACCGTGCCGAGCGAAGTGAGGGCTCCATTCGCGTTGACTCGATAGGTGCTCACCGAGCTGTTGGACGCCTCGGCGGAAACAACATTGCCGGCGCTGTCGAAGGTGAACGCGAACGGCAGCGCATTGACCGACGGCGTGACGACCGGAGTGGCGCCGAGCGTGCCATTAAATCCGACCGAGAACACGTCAAAGGAGTTGGTCGACAGTTTCGTCGCAATAATCAAGTGCTGACCATTGGGCGTGTAGGCGACTTCACCGAGTCCGTGGTGAAAGTCTGGCGGCGTCGTGTTGGAGAGTCCCAAGTTGCGAACCTGCGCGCCCTGGGCCACGAGATAGTTACCGAACAGTCTGAACTGCGCCACTGAGCCGGTACCGCCAGAGTTGAGCACGGAGACCAAGTTGGCGTGGGACGCAACCGACACGGGAAATTGTCCCTGGGAAGCGACCTGCTGCAGCCAAATCAGATGCGTGCCCTCAACGGCAAAGACGGTGACGGTGTCGCTGCCGGCGTTGGTCGCGACGAGCTCGGAGTTGTTGTTAATCAGCGTCAGACCGCCCTGGCTGGCAATCGGGTCCGCCGTGGCGCCGGTCGCGGCCGCGCCGAATCCGCCGGTTGCGTAGCTACCAGCGAAGGAGATGGTGCCGTCGCTCGAACGCGAGTAGCTCAGCACGTTGTTGCCGCTCGCTGACTCGGTCTCGACAAACAGTGCGTGGCCGACCTGTTGGGGTTGAAAGTCACGGTTGTGTGTCGCGGCGCTGGCGCTGAGGGCGCTCGCGCTGACACCGATGCCAACGATGAGTGAGCCGGCTGCGGCGGCTCGGATGGATGACCTTAGTTTCATGGGATTCTCCTTACGTGCGGCAGGGTTGCCGAATAACAGTCCTTCGAGAGTGAGTTGCGTTACAAGAATCTTTTGCGGACCTTTAATTGGCGCTGACTACCATGGGTCGGTGGACGACGCCGAACTGCTTCGCCGGCTGCTCGGAGGCGACGAAAAGGCCTTTACCGAACTGGTCGTGCGTTACAACGCGACACTCATCCGCATCGCGCTCTATTACGTCAACAACCAGGCCAGCGCGGAAGACGTGGCTCAGGACACGTGGATAGCCGTGCTGCGAGGGATCGACCGCTTTGAGGGTCGATCGTCATTTAAGACCTGGCTCTTTCACATTCTCGTGAATCGCGCGTGCACGACGGGCACGAGGGAACACCGATCAATCCCGGTCGATCCGACTTCAAACGAGAGCAGTGTTGCGGCTAATCGATTCGACGAGGGTGGTACGTGGCGTGTGCCGCCCGAACCATTCACCGACGCCATTGATAGCGCGGTCAGTAACGAGACGATCGTGTGCTTGGTGCATGAAGCCATCGCCCGTTTGCCCGAACCCCAACAGGCCGTCGTAACGCTTCGCGACGT
>PMAL01000085.1:7178-23123 GCA_003152555.1 Acidimicrobiaceae bacterium
CCGTGGAACTCATGAGCGACTACCTCGAGGGCTCGCTCTCGCGTCGTGATCGCCGACGGCTCGAAAAGCACCTCGCTGAATGCCCGCACTGCTCGACGTATTTAGATCAGATGCGCGCGACCATCGCCGCCAGTGGCGCCGTTCACCCCGAAGATCTCGACCCCCAGGCCCTCGATGATCTGACCGAACTGTTCCGTCAATACTGCGGTGACGCCGACCAGAGCTAGCTCGATTCCATGACTCGCGCAAATACCCGGAAGGTAATATCTCCCTCGACCACGCGGTCTGCAGCCAAGAATTGCTGAGGGGGACGTCGACGGCGACGACTGACCGAGTTCCGGCATTGCGCTGGACCTACGGCCTCTGGAGGCCTTCAGCACTGGCGTTCTTTGCGCTCATCAAGTCGATTCTGCGGGCCAATGTCGACGACGACGCCATCGGGCGGCAATTGGCAGGAACACCAAGGGGATGGTCTCGCCGGTCATCTACGTAATCGGTGGTGCCCTCGCCTTCGTGTCTCGCTATTTGGCCTACGCCAGTTACGCGACCGTGTCCTTGATGCGGATCATTCCTGATCGTCGCCTCGCCAAGAATTCCTGTCGCGACAGCAGGGCACCCCCCGTCACGTTATGTCGACGCTTCGAGACCCACGATTAACTAACGCGCTGCGTGTCGCGCTGGTAGACACGCATGGCAACCCGAGTCATCGCGATGGTCCATATGGCAATCACGATCCAGGCTTGCGCGGGCGGCCATCCACTCGGACTGAGTACGGACTGGGACGCTTGGACGAGCCAGTAGGAAGGGATGTCCTTGACGACATTGAGCATGATGCCAGAGGTAAAGATTGGACCGAATGACCCGCCCAAGAGGGCAAATAGGGAAGTGACACCACCCAAAGCGGGTCCCAGGGAGTCGACTTTCATGAGGTGTCCGAGCAAGATTCCAATCACCGCGAAGGGTATGAGGCCCACGAGCAGCAGCGCCATCATTTTCAGCCACTCGATGGCCGAGAGGTGGACACCGAGGGCGCTGCCGGCAATGCCGAGGCAAAGGATCGAAAAGATCGCCATCATGTAACCGCAGAGCACTTTCGCGCTGAAGTAGGTCCTTGTTGAGAGCGGTGTGATCTTCATTTGGCGGGTCCAGCCGATCTGTCGCTCGGCCGCAATGCGCGCACCGCTCGACAGCATCGCCGTCATCGATCCCCAGGACGCCATGGCCGTCATGTAGTACAGCGGGAAGTGAATTCCTTCGACCGTGATGTGCTTGTTAGGTCCGGCAATCGCAAAAAAAAGGACCAGCGGAAAAATCAATGAGAAAATCAAGAACCTTCGGTTGCGTAGCGTGCGGAGAACCTCGAACTTGAGGTACGTGAGGTGCTTCATAAAAGACCCTGCTCGAGGTCTTCGTCATCTTCATCATTGGCGGTCAACTCTAGGAATGCATCTTCCAGGCCAACACCACGAACTTCAAAGTCGCGGGCACCGGGATATCGCGTGAGCAGTTCTCGAAGCACTTTGTCGCAGGCGTCGCCGTCTGCGCACTTGATAGTGATGCCTTCGCCTCGACGATCGGCCGCGGTGACGCCCGGGATTTGAGATAGTTCGGCGACGTCAACGTTCTCCAGGGTGGCGCGAATAACACGACCGCCAACTTTTGCCTTGATCTCCGTAGGGGGTCCGTCGGCAACAATTCGACCGCGGGCCATGAGGACAATGCGGTCGGCGTAGGAATCGGCCTCTTCGAGGTAGTGAGTCGCGAAAATCACGGTCTTGCCATCGGCGGCGACTTCACGCATGATGTTCCAGAAGTCGCGACGGCCCTCGACATCGATTGCCGCGGTTGGCTCGTCGAGCACCAGTAGATCGGGATTGGCGACGAGCGCCACGGCAAACCGGACGCGCTGGGTTTGACCGCCGGACAGTTTGACGGTCGAGCGCTTGGCGATGTCCATCGTGCCCGTCAATTTCAGGACCTTGTCGACGTCGAGTGGGCGAGGGTAGAGCGACGCGACCATGGTGATGAGTTCACGAACGTTGAGATACTGCGGTGGAGAGCCGGTCTGCAGCATGCCGCCGACCTCACCGGCCTGGACGGCGTCCCGAGTTGACGCGCCAAAGAGCGTGACCGTGCCCGTGTCCGGGCGGGAGAGACCAAGAATCATGTCAATGGTGGTGGTCTTGCCGGCACCGTTGGGTCCCAAGAGCGCAACGATCTCCCCCCTGGCAATTGTGAGGTCGATACTGCGTACGGCTTGGACGTTGCCAAATGACTTCGAAAGGTGCGATAGCACGATGGCGTCGTGGCGTACGTCGGCGCTCATCACATCTTTAACCTTGCCACAAACAGAGGTACTTCAAAATGCGTCATGGTGTCGCGTCGACGGTAGGGTGAGGCGCACCATTGTTGAGTTGTCTGACGATAGGAGGAGGGAAGACCAATGCCTGCTGCCGACGAGCTACTCAGTGCGCAATCGGTCCGTGACCTCACCAGGTGTCTTCGTAAGGCCGCCCCGGATCGCAAATGGTCGTCGGCGGCGGTCAGTACTGCGAAGTTCTCCGAATTGGGATTAGGCGAACGCGCCGCGATTGTGCGTGACGCATTGCTCATTGATCTACCGAGTTCGTACGCCGCCGCGGCCAAGATATTTCGCGCCGCGCTCAAGAATGACTCGTTCACCAGCTGGATGCTCTGGCCAGTGGGCGAAGCCGCGTCGCTCAAGGCGTTGGCGTCGTCAAGGGACGCTGACTTCGAGGACGGACTGAAGTTGCTGGCCCAGCTAACCGGTCGTTTTTCCAGTGAATTCGCCATCCGCACGTTTCTTAATGCCAATCTTCAACGCACACTCGATGCCGCGGTGCTCTGGGCGTCGAGTGACGACGAAGCCGTGCGTCGACTGGCCAGTGAAGGCACACGTCCGCGCTTGCCGTGGGCCAAACAGGTGCCGGCATTCCGCTCCCAGCCCGCGGCGGCACTGCCGATTCTCGATCGGTTGTACCGCGACGAGTCCGAGACCGTTCGTCGTTCCGTCGCCAATCATCTCAACGACATCAGTCGGGCCGATCCCGACCTCGCGGTAAGAACGGCGAGACGCTGGCTCAAGAAGCCCGACGCGAACACGCCGCGGATGGTCCGTCACGCGATGCGCACCTTGGTCAAACAAGCGAATCCTGGCGCACTCTCGCTGTTGGGTTTTTCTTCGGCTGATGACATCTCCATCGGTGCCCCGACGCTCGCGAGTCACGTGGTGTCAATGGGCGGCGAGCTGGTGTTCGAAGGCGTCATTGTCAACGAAGGATCACGCGCCGCGCGCTTGGTGATTGACTATGTCGTCCACTACCAAAAGGCCAACGGCACGCTGGCACCCAAGGTCTTCAAATTGAGCGCCAAGGCACTGCTACCGGGCGAACGTCTGACCGTGCAGAAGCGTCACTCCTTCAAGCCAATCAGCACCCGCAAGCATTACGCCGGACCACACTCGCTGGGACTGCAAGTGAATGGTGCTCGCTCCGAGGGTGTCAACTTCGACGTGGTGGACTGACATCACGACGTCCTTGGGCGTCAGCTCGTACGAGGGGCATTAAACCGCGAGTGTTAGTTTGAATTCAGTGAGCGATCGAAGGGCAGTACCCGATTCGCTGCGGGTGAACCTGCGACTCCTCACCCCGGTCGCCGGCGCCATCACCGCACTCCCGCTCGTCTGCGTGTTCGTATTTGGGCTCTCGATTGGCAGCACGCGGGCCGCGATTTCCATGGCCATCGGCGCCAATCTGATCGCGATTGTGTCGCTCGTCGGGGCTCCACGCCTATCCATAGGACTCGCGGTCTCGGACGCGTTCGCGATGGCCGTGTCGGTGTTTCTCGGTTCCGTGACCGGTCCCTATCCCTGGTTGCACTCGGTGGTCATGATTCCGTGGTGCTTCGCCGCGGGAATGCTGGTGGCCTTCGGCAAGACACAAGCGACGATTGGCACGCAGGCAATCATTGCCTTTGTTGTGCTGGGTCGCTTTTCGGGTACACCGATCAATGCGCTCTACCTTGGTCTGCTCGTGCTCGTGGGCGCGCTCGTCGAGGTGGCGGCGCTCTTCATCCTGCGTCTTCCTCCAAGTCTGCGATACCAGCGCGGTCGTCTCGCCGATGGATTTGAAGCGCTCGCCGAACTGTCGCGTCGTGACCCCCATATTTCTACCCACGACGTGGCCACGACCTTGGACGACGTCGAGCGCGCGCTTTCGGCGTCGTCGCTCTTTGGGCGCACCGACGTGCGCGACCTCCGAGCGGTGCTGGACCAAGCCCGACGGATGCGATTCGAACTCACCACGCTCAATGGGCTGAGGGTGCGGATTTCGGATATCGATGACGGGTCAGTGGGCACATTCATCAGCACGTGCCTTCTGGCCGCCGGCGCGGCACAGGACGAAATTGCCGCGGGACTTCGCCAGCCGCGCCTCTCAGCTCATTGGCAGGACGACGTGGCGAAGTTCCGCGATGACGTGGCGCAACTTGAGACAGAACTAGCAGATGCGTTCTCGGACTCGAGCAATGTTGCTCGCCAGTGCCTGTCGTACTTAGCCGCGCTCGGCGGTCAACTGCGAGCGGCGGCTGGCCTTATGGAAAAATCGCGAGTGGCCGGCAGCCGACGCGTGTGGCGACCGCACTTGGCGCGACGAACAGGTTCCGATCCGCGAGACTTTCGAAGCGATCTCGCCGTCGTCCGCGCGAACCTTCGTCGTGACTCGCCAGCCTTTCGTCACGCCGTGCGTTTGGCGATTGCCGTGCCCGCGTCACTCGGACTCGCGACGTGGCTGTCGCTGCCTCGCGGCTACTGGCTCGCCTTCGCCGTGGCCGTCATCCTGAAGCCGGACTACAGCACGCTTTTTGACCGCGGACTGGGGCGAGTAGTGGGGACGTTGGTCGGCGCCACGTTGGCCGCGGTCATCGTCAGTGAACTCCAGCCCGACTTGTTCTGGACGACAGTATTGGTGGCCGCCATGGCGTGGGCTGTTTACTCCACGTGGGCGGCCAGCTTCTCGGTCGCGATGGGTTTCGTGACCGCGCTGGTGCTGACGCTGCTCAGCACTTCACTGCACGACACGGTGGGTACAGCCTTCGACAGATTTATCGACGTCACGCTCGGCGCCATTATCGCCGTCGTGGTCTATCTCGTATGGCCCACGTCGCCGAAGGCCGGTATCGAAAAGTCGCAATTTGGTCTGTTCGCGTCGTTGCGCGACTACTTGGCTGTTGTCATCGACGTGGTTGAACAAAAACCAGTGTCCGATCAGCAGGTGATGGCGCGTTCAAAGTCAACACGCTTGGCTTGGGCCAACTCTGAAGCGGCCGTCGATCGCTCGATTCAGGAACCGGCCGCCACTCGTATTGATCCCTCCCAAGGACGCGGGCTGCTGGCGGCCGCTCAGCGGATTGTTCGCGCCACCCAAGGACTTTGGATTGACGCCGAGCGCGGCGCGACGGTCCCGCCGTTCGCGGCGCTGGAAGAGTTGTCGACGGGACTGCTCGCCGGGCTCGATAATCTCGCTAATGCCTTCGCCGGTCGTCCTACGACGCCGATGCCCGATCTACGTGCGCTTTTCCGGGCTGTCGAGCTGGCGCTCGCTCAAATGGACGTCGCGCCGTCACTGGGGCTTCACCTGGACGAACTGGTTAACGCTATCGACACGGCGGCCCACCTCGTCGGGCTGATGACACCCGAGATTCACTGAAGGTATTTCTCGACGACTTCTTCGCGGCGCAATGCGGCGCCATTGGGATTAAGACCAGCGTCACGCCTCGCCCGACGCTGGCGCAGTAGGTCCCAGCATTGGTCGAGCTCGACCTCAATGTTCTTGAGCCGTTGCAGTTCCTCCGCGGTAGCTGGCCTCCCATCGTGAGATTCTTCAAGTTCCAGCTCCTCGTCTGCAAGTTTGTTGATGCGATTGAGGACGGTGTTGTCATCCATGGGAGATCCTTTCTAGCGTGCACGTACATTCTTCCTCGCCATACAGTATGCGTTGTAGTGATCCCACATGACTCCAACGTGGGGCTACCACGACTCGGGAGAATGGTGCCAGTGGGGTCGCGAAAAAGGCTGTCCATTTGTATTCTTTTTTGGCGTGATGGGTACCGAGAGAGCGGATTTACTTGTCCTGAGGGTCAACTTCAGGTCACTCAATCTCCAGGTATTCGGGTGTTTGGGATGAAATCGTGAACCAGCTCAATCTGTTCGAGAGCTGGGGACGGGTAGTAATTCGTCGGCGCCGCAGCATCCTCGTGACTGGCGTCATCGGCGTGCTCTTTGGTGTGGTGTGGGGAACCGGCGTAATTGGTCAACTCCAGGGCGCCGGAGGATTCAACGCGCCCAACAGCGCGAGCCAAACCGAGAGTGCGCTGGCAACGAGCGCCTTCGGACGAGACGCCGGCGACGTAGTGGTGCTGTATTCGTCCGCGACCAAATCAGTGCACTCGTCGGCCTTTCAAAGTGCGGTGACGAGCACGATGGCGAAACTGCCTCGGGCCGACGTATTGTCGTCCGCGACCTACTGGTCGACCGGCTCCTCGCAGTTCGTCAGTGCAAACGCTCACGAGACGTTTGCCGTGCTCGAGATGAAGGGCTCGAACGACGATGATCGTCAGAATAGTTACGACGCCATCAAGGCCGACCTCAACGCACCCGGTCTCAGCACGAGCGTCGGCGGCTTGGTGCCCACCGACGAGTCGCTCAGCAATCAGACGACTAAGGACATTCGCCGGGCGGAGAGCCTCTCCTTTCCGATCCTGCTCATCTTGTTGTTGTTGATCTTCGGTAGTTTGACCGCCGCCGGGCTGCCTCTGGCAATTGGGGCCGTGGGCATCCTGGGCTCGTTCACCGCGCTGCGCGTGCTCGCCCTCTTCACGCCCATCTCGATCTTCTCGGCGAACGTGACCACGATCATGGGTTTGGGGCTCGCGATTGACTATGGCCTCTTTATGGTGAGCCGGTTCCGAGAGGAACTTCATCGTCAACCCACCGTCGAAGAGGCCGTGGTTCGTACGGTCGCCACCGCCGGTCGCACGGTGATGTTCTCTGGCATCACCGTTGCCATTTCCGTAGCCAGTCTGATGTTGTTCCCCGAACTGTTCCTGCGTTCAATGGGCTACGGCGGCGTGCTGACGGTGCTCGTCGATATGTTGGCCGCGCTCACGGTGATGCCGGCGCTGTTGTTCTTGTTGGGACCAAGAGTCAATTCGATGCGGATTCGCAAAGCGATCAAGAGGCCACCGGTCGCAGTGGAGAGTGGTCGTTGGTACCAGATGGCCACCCGGGTGATGCGCCGGCCCGTTGCCTACATGGTGGTCATTGTTGTCATCTTGCTGGCGCTCGGCTCACCGTTTTTGCACGCGGTCTGGGGTGGGGCTGACGCCACGGCGTTGCCGCTCGGTTCCGCGCCGCGCATCGTGACCCAGACGCTCAATCATGACTTCCCCAATAATCCCAGCACTCCGATTGAAGCAATCGTCAAGTTCAACGGACCAATCAAGGGCTCGTCCACTCGACAGGCGGAACTCTCGACCTACGTCAAGCAGTTGGCCGGTGTGCCGGGTGTGACCGGAACGCAGTTGACCGGTGTGCGCGGCGACATTGCGCGAGTCGACACGGGCTACGCCTCTAATCCCAATTCGCCGACGTCCGAAAGCATCGTGAAGGACGTGAGAGCGATAGCAAACCCTGCTGGCGCCCAGGTATTCGTGGGAGGACAGACCGCGGAGTTGGTCGACACGTTGTCCAGCATGGGCAGCGTGCTTCCCTGGATGTTGCTTGTGATGGGGCTCGCCACGTTTGTGATGCTGTTCCTCGCGTTCGGGTCGGTCGTCTTGCCCCTCAAGGCCATTGTCATGAATGTGCTCTCCCTATCGGTGATGTTCGGGGTGTTGGTGTGGATCTTCCAAGAGGGTCATCTCTCCGGGTTCTTTAGTTTCACCGCTAACGGAACGCTCAATCCCTCGACGCCGATACTGATGTTCGCGGTGATGTTCGGCCTTTCCATGGACTACGAAGTCTTCCTGCTCTCACGAATTAGGGAGCATTACCTGGCATCCCGTGACAACGCAACGTCCATCGCCGTCGGCTTGCAGCGCACCGGAGGCATCATCACCAGCGCCGCGGCGTTGCTCGTCATTGTGGTGGGACCGTTCTCGCTGTCGAGCGTGTCATTCACCAAACTGATGGGCGTGGGCATGATTGTGGCGCTCGTGGTTGACGCATCGATCATTCGCGTGGTGTTGGTACCCGCCACCATGAAGTTGATGGGCCGGGTCAATTGGTGGGCGCCAGGTCCGCTGCGTCGTCTTCACGAGCGCATCGGACTTGGTGAAGGCGAAAGTTCCAATGCGCCAAATTCGAGTGCTTCGCCGGTGTCAGAGTTGGTTACCTCATAAGTTGTCATTGCCCCTTTGGCGAGTCTGCATAGAACTGCCCATAGATTTGGAGCACCGACATCTAAATCGAGGCTCGTTCTGAGTCTCGGAAATGGAGAGCGGCACAAAAAAATGAGTGATTTCACAACTGGATTGAAGAGAGTTGTCGAAAATTTCTCCGACGACGCGTTCGACGTCGACCGGGCGGACTCAATACCCATCAGCCACCTCGATCAGTTGGCGTCACTTGGTTTGTACGGCGTGTTTGCCCCGCCTACTGATGGCGGACTCGGTCTCGGTCTGAAGGAGATGAGCACCGTCGTCGAAGAGTTGGCCGCCGCCTGCCTCGCCACGACGTTCGTGTGGATCCAACACTTCCGCTTGCTCGCCGCCGTGCTCGACCCCACTGGACCACCCATCTTGCGCGATCAATATTTGAAGGTTGTCAGCGGCGAGGTGAGGGGAGGGGTGGCACTCGGTGGNNCGTCGACCAACTCTTTGTCGCGGCGCGAGGGCCAGACAATACGGTCATCAACATTGTCATCGACGCGCACGACCAGCCAGGACTGGAGGTGACTCGCCACCATCTGTCGGCGCTCAACGCCTCCGCGACTGTTCGTTTGGTATTCAACTCATTGTCAGTCGAGGGTGAGCGGATGGTTAGTCAAATTCCTCACGATCCCTCTCGTGAGACGCCGGAAGGTCTTCGTGTTAACGGATCACTTGCTCTGGGAGTAACACGTCGATGCTGCGCGTTGCTCGGGACATCGCCGTTCGACGATGAACTCGTGAGGCGTCGCAGCGATCTTGATAGCGCCACCATGGAGAATATGGCGCAGGCACGCGCCGGTGCCTGTGAACTCGCCGCGCGAGCGTCCCACGCGCTCGCGGTCTACCGGGGCAGTTCTTCGGTGATCAGTGGTGACATCGCGGAGCGCACCGCCCGCGAAGCGGCGTTGCTGCTCACCTTTGGTAGCCGTCCGGCGATCAAGCAGGCACTGCTGAAGGATCTTGGGGCTACCTCGCAGAGTTAGCGGTCAGCCCCACACTTCGTTGGCCGTTTCGACCACGAGACGCAGCTTGGCCACCTCGTCGTCGAACGTGATGCTGTTGCCCTCGACCGTGGAAGAAAAACCGCACTGCGGCGACAGGCAGATCTGGTCGAGCGGGACGAACTGGCTCGCTTCGTCGATTCTTCGCTTCAGTTGGTCTTTGGTTTCCAGGGCACCGCGCTTGGTNNAAGCCGCCAGAGCGCACGTCGTCGTATTCGAGGAAGAATCCGTCGACGTTGAGTTCACCGAACAGGGCCTCGGCCACGAAGTCGTAACCACCTTCGGCCGCCCAATAGGACTGGAAGTTCCCCCGACACGAGTGGGTGGTGATGGACATGCCCTCGGGTCGCCCGGCGAGCGCCGCATTGATTTGCTTGATGTAGCGCAAGTGCTGGTGTTCGGCGTCCTCACCGCGCTCAGAAATCATTTGGCGTTGTGCCGGGTCGTTGAGGTAGGCGAGTGAGGTGTCGTCGAGCTGGAGATAGGTGCAGCCCAACTCGCCCAGACGACGGATCTCCTCGGCGTAGGCGGCACTGAGGTCGTTCCAGAAATCTTCGACGTCGGGGTAGACGTCGGGGTCGATGGCGGCCGCACCCCCGCGGTAGTGCACCATGCTGGGCGAGGGGATCGTGAGCTTCGGTATGGCGGTGGTGACCGTTGACTTGAGGAATTTGAAGGCGTCGGCGAAGATCGTGTCGTCAATCTTCACCCGGTCGTTCACCCGTAGTGCGGCTGACGTGAACGACGTCGTGCCTTCATTGTTCATGAAGGCAACTTGTAACTGCTCGTCAGTTCGGGTGATACCGCCGAGCTGGTAGATGAAGTCCATGTGCCACGACGTGCGCCGGAACTCGCCGTCAGTGGCGGCTTGAAACCCCAGTTCTTCCTGTAATGCCACCACGTCGCGAATCGCTACGTCTTCGATGCCCTTGAGTTCGTCAGCGTCGATGCGCTTCTCGGCGAAGGCTTTTCTCGCGTCGAGCAATTCGGGCGGACGAAGAAAACTACCGACGAGGTCGGCGCGAAATGGGGGAGAGAGTCGCTGGTTCATGCCTCGACAGTACTCTTTCGGCTGGCGCGATCACTGAGCAAAAGAATATGAGTCAGCCAATTTTTCTCGCGCGACCTCACCGAAATTGTTTTTCGATTGGACTTGACGAGACTCGGAGGTCTCGCTAATGTACAACCATATGGTTGTACATAGAAAGAACGATCAGAAGGCGGACAAGCTCTTCCACGCACTGTCTGACACCACTCGTCGCAGTATTGTCACGCGCTGTCTCCAGGGCGATCACACGGTGTCGGATCTGGCCCGCTCGTATCCCATGAGCTTCGCGGCCGTCCAAAAGCACGTCGCGGTGTTGGAGAGGGCGGAGTTGGTGACCAAGCAGCGCCGAGGGCGCGAACAGCTGGTGTCGGGCAATGTGCAGTCCATCCGCTACGCCTTCGACGTGCTCGAACAACTCGAGGAGCTGTGGCGTGGGCGAATCGAACGAATGGACCTACTACTTTCCCAAAATCCAAAGCAAGGAGCGACAAAATGACCGTCATCGATATTTCGAAGGATTACGAAGCCAGGACCCTGACCTTCTCGGCCGAATTCAGCGCGCCCATTAAGTGTGTGTGGCAGCTGTGGGAGGATCCACGCCAGCTCGAGCGGTGGTGGGGTCCGCCGACCTATCCGGCGACCTTTACCGAACACGAACTCGTCGCGGGTGGGACAATGAAGTACCACATGACCGGCCCCGAGGGTGATCATCCCCGTGGGTGGTGGAGAGTAACTGCAGTTGACCCACCGCACAGTTTGGAATTTGAAAGCGGGTTCGCCGACGAGACGGGCGCTCCGGTCGAGGACTCGCCGCATATGAACATGCTGGTGACGCTCAGCGAGGAGCCCAGCGGGGTGACGCGTATGGTCGTGTGCTCCTCATACCCAACGGAGGCATTCATGGACAAGGTCATGACGATGGGAATGGAGGAAGGCATGAGGGGCGCACTGTCGCAGATCGACGATTTGCTCTAGCGTCAGGATTCTCCGGACCTATCCAACTCATGGACGAGTGCCGGTGGCGCGATAAGTCGGTACGCGTCGTCGAGCAAGTCGGCGAGGACCTCGAATTCCAAATCGAGGTCCAATCTCACCGCGATCCACCCACGGTGCGCGACGTACGCCGGCATGAAGAATATGTCGGGCCGCTCCTCAATGAGGTGCGCCCGGAAGTCCGGCACGNNCTGCGCTTGTCACGAATGAAAAACGCCGGCGTGCCGTGACTTTCACGCTCGTTCACTTCGGGCAGTGACAGACAGTGGACGCGAATTTTTTCGAGTAGTCCGGGGGATTTGACGACCATGAAGGAATGTTCGCACAGATCGAAAAGCCCGAGCAAACATCGTCGTCGCTGAAGAATTACGGGTCAGTACCGAGAGTCCTGCTGTAGCGCGAGCACACTGTTGCCTACTTGCTCATTTCTGAAGCGGCCGCATCGGCGCCGCCGCTCCTTCGAGGCAGCACCCAGTCGGGGCGAGGAAAATGGCAGGTGTAGCCATTCGGGAAATTTTCGAGATAGTCCTGGTGTTCGGGCTCCGCCTCCCAGAAGGGTCCAACCGGCGCGACTTCCGTCACGACCGAACCCGGCCAGAGTCCGGACGCCTCGACATCGGCAATCGTGTCCAGTGCCACCCGATGCTGTTCTTCGTCGACGTAGAAGATCGCCGAACGATAGCTCGCGCCTCGGTCGTTGCCTTGACGGTTGACGGTCGTGGGGTCGTGGATCTGGAAGAAGAACTCGAGGATCTGCCGGTAGGACGTCTTGCTCGGATCAAAGATGATCTCAACGGCTTCGGCGTGGTTTCCGTGGTGGCGATACGTGGCATTGGCCACGTCGCCCCCGGAGTAACCAACCCGCGTCGTGAGCACGCCCGGTTGCTTGCGGATGAGGTCCTGCATTCCCCAGAAGCACCCGCCGGCTAGTACCGCCCTCTCGGTGGTCTCGCTCATTGCTTCATTCCTTCCTTACTGGAGGTCTCGTCGAACAACTTTCGATATTCGCCGTAACCTTCGGCTTCCAGATCCTCGTACGGTACAAAGCGTAGGGCGGCCGAATTAATGCAGTACCGCAGTCCGCCCTCGGAGGGCGGCCCGTCATTGAACACGTGGCCCAGGTGGCTGTCGCCGTGGGTGGAACGGACCTCGGTCCTCGTCATGCCGAAGCTCACGTCGCTGTTCTCAACGACGTTCGCGGGTTCGAGCGGTGCCGTGAAACTGGGCCAGCCGCATCCGCTGTCGTACTTCTTGGTGGAGGCAAAGAGCGGTTCGCCCGAGACCACGTCGACGTAGAGGCCCGCGTCCTTCTTGTTCCAAAACTCGTTGTCGAACGCCGGCTCCGTGCCGCGCTCTTGGGTGATCTTGTACTGTCGGGGGGTGAGCTGGGCAATCGCGTCCGCGCTCTTCTCGTACTTCTTGTCCATGACAACTCCTTTATGACTGCTCGGGTCTGCACATTTCGTTCAATGGGACTCGGGGCAAATGTGTTTGTACATACTTATAGTCCTCGCATCGCACATGTCGTTACACGCGGGTTTCAACCCTGATTCATCATCCGTCCGTGCGTCCCGTAGGGCCAAGCAATTGGGGGCCGATTGCCGGTTGATCCGGCCACGCAACGAAGTAGTCCGGCGACTTGCCTTCACAAATACGTTCGTAGCGCAGCAGCTCACGGATTATTCCGGCGTTGCCCATGGCCCAGCCGGTTCTCGGCTCGAGTTCACTCGGCGTACTTCGATGCTCGAAATTGGACCAGCGGACACCCTCCGCGTCGACGGTCGCTCTGGCACAGATGTCGTTGACGAGAACACGGGCGAAGTCCAGACCCACACCTCGCTCGACGTGACAATCACACGCGAGCGCGAGCACGCCCGCGGTCCCGCAGCAGCGTCCGCTGTTGTCCCAAAATCCGGGTCGCAACCGCTGGGGCACACCTGACGAAGTGACGGTGTGCCAGCAACGCTCAACGAGTGCCATCCATTTTGGATCACCCGTAGCGGCGGCGAGCAGCCGGAAGGCCTGCGCGTCGCCGGCGGCCCCGTGACACCAGCCGTAGCTAAAACGCTCGATCAACTCGGGTCGGTGCTGCGGGTCAGAGTGCGGCACAAGGAAGCCATCGCTTGAGGCTTCGTTGCGCCCCACAACGTCGGCGGCACCCGCGAGGGCGAGATCCACAAGATCCGTGCGCTGCGCAGCGACGCCCACCGCGCCGAGCGCCTCGACGATCCCGAGGCTGCCGTGAGATATGTGGTGAAACCGCGCCGGGGTGCCGACGCGGTTTTCCCAATTGACCCCGAATTTCGTTTTCTGCGCGTTGTTCACGTAAGGGATTACGGCGCCAACCGCGAGATCGAGATCGCCCACGCGCAGTGCCCCCAGCGCAATGCCGGCATTTCCCCCGAGCAGTTCAAACTGATCGCTCCAGCGTTCTCCGTCAAAACGCGAGCGAACGAGTTCCAGGATCGTTCTTGCGGTTGCACCGGCAACCGCTTCACCGAGAGTTTCGAGCACCGCATGGAGCGCCACCGCGATGCCCGTGAGGCCAAAATATAGAGAACAGTGATCAAGTTGCGTGTAGTTGGCAATGAGCTCGCGACTTCCCGCGGCCGCGAGGTCGCCATAGTGGTCGTCGCCGTAGTGCCGATACGCTTCCAAGAACGTCATCACGATCCCGGCACCACCGCTATACAGATTCGAGACAATCTCATCGCCCGAGCGACTGTCGCCCCAGGCCAGTCCAACCTCGGTGACCCTCGCTGACCGCTCAAGCCAGTCCAGTGCCGGCCTGGTCAACTGCCCTGGGTCCGTGACTGATTCGCTCACGTTCAAAGAATTGCACACGCTTCGGCTAGTAATTGCGCTCAACCGGTTGTGCTGATCTCATCGGACCGACGGCCAGCCCACTCACTACGATTGCGCCCGAACGGACATTCGTGCGTCAGTCCATCAGAGGAGTCATATGCCATTCGCCGACGTGAACGATCAGCACATCTACTACGAGGACTCTGGTGGCACCGGAGCGCCGGTCATATTTAGTCACGGTTACTTAATGGACCACGAGATGTTTGCTTTCCAGGTGGCTGGGCTGGCCGATGAGTTTCGGTGCGTCTCGTGGGACGAACGCGGCTCCGGCCAAACGCCGGTTACCGGGCCATTCACCTACTGGGACTCGGCTGACGATGCGCTGGCCCTGCTCACTCATTTGGGCATCGATGCGGCGTTTTTCGTCGGCATGTCCCAAGGTGGATTCTTGTCAATGCGCGCGGCGCTGCGCGCACCTGAACGGGTGCTCGGTCTCGGGCTCATCGGCACGCAAGGGGGAGTGGAGGAAGAAGAAGTCCGCCCGCTCTTTGAAGCGATGGCTGAGCAATGGGTGGCGAATGGTCCCTCCGAAGAAATCACCGGCGCGATCGTGGCGAGCATCATGAGCCCCAGTTATGACGCCACGCCGTGGGTGGCGAAATGGGTCGTAACACCGAGGCAAGATGTCATGGAGCCATTCCGAACGCTCATGGATCGTGACGACATTTGGGATCGGGTGTCCGAGATCTCGGCCCCCGCACTCCTGTTTCACGGTGAGGAGGATGTCGCCATAACAATGGACAAGGCCGAGCGCCTGGCGTCGTTGCTGCCACACTGCGAGGGGCTGGTACGTATCCCCGGCGCGGGGCACGCGGCCAATCTCAGCCACCCCGGCGAAGTCAATGGTCCGCTGCGCGAGTTTCTCCGTCGCCACAGCTGAGCTCGACGCAACAGAGTCGGCGCTCTTATTACGATCACACCGCGAGGCAGTTGATCGGCAGTTAAACGGATTGCTGGGTCGCGCAACTCAAATTGGTGATTTTTACTGATGTTGTGGCGGCATGTGCTCCGATAGATGGAACACTGTTTCTCTTTTTTGACCCACATTCACTATGCTTATCGTCCACTTAGGGAATTGAAGTGAGCTCCGTTGGTTGACGACCTTTTGAATACCAAAAGTATTGAGCCGAGCGAATCGAAGGGCTTGAACGGCTCAGACCGCGTGCTCGCCGTGCTCAATCTGCTGGGGTCATTCCCCGACGGCATTGGGCTCAACGAACTCGCTCGCTCGCTCAACTCGCCTCGATCAAGCGTGCATCGGGCTCTCAGCGCGCTGCGCCGGGCGAACCTGATTGAACAAGATCGCGACAGCCGCTACCGCCTGGGCTACGGACTCCTCAAGCTTGCCTTCTCCTACTACGAGGAACTCGACGAAGTGGGTCGCATGCGACCGGTCCTGTCGGCCCTCGCCCAGAAGTTCGGTGAGACCACGCACTACGCAATCTTGGACGAAACCGAAGTCATGTACCTGGCCAAGGTCCAGCCGGCGCGTTCGCGCTACCAGATGAGTTCGGTGATCGGTGGTCGCAATCCGGCCTACTGCACGGGCGTGGGCAAATCGCTCCTGGCGTACCGGTTAAAGACCCGCGA
>PMAL01000002.1 GCA_003152555.1 Acidimicrobiaceae bacterium
GACCGCTTTGACAGTTCCGACGCCGCCTGGAGTATCGGCGACGTCGACGCAGCATGGATCAGCGTGCCTGGAACGTCATCACCGCAGACTGCGGGAGATGTTGCCTCATGGGTGCTTTCGATGATTGGCGAGTTAGCCACGTCACCGGACAACCGGCGGACAATAATCTGCCTAGACGAGTTCTCCGCAGTGGGGCAGGATCAACGAGCTAGTCAGTTTGCGGCAGGCCTTGTTGAACGAACGAGGTCCGCAGGCATCGCTATCGTCATCGGCGCGCAAACCGTCGCCAGCCTGGGTGAGTCCGCCGATCGACTGCTTCAGACGTGCGGGACGGTGGTCACGCATCGGACGCCTCTGCCAGACTCCATCGTCGAACTCGCCGGGACAATACAAGTATGGGAAGATTCTCAAACCGTCGATGGCTTTGGCGTTCGAATGGCGACGAGCGGTCGTCTTCAACAGCAATATCGGACGCAGCCTGACCTCATCCGCTCGCTACCTGTTGGCGAGGCGGTGATCATTCAGTCTGGACGTTGGGCGCATGTCGCTATGGCGCCTCCCAAGTACCAACTCGAACCACCGAGATCTACGGACGATCTAAGTACGTAGTGGGGTCAGGGAATAATCGACGTGAATCAATTTTGATTGGCCGAGACGAGCCACGAGATGCCACATTCCTGATGCGGCAAGATCCGGGTATCTGTGTGGGCCAACACGGATCGAAACGATGGGTAGCCTGACGGCGCTGCCTTCGACATCACGAGGAGCAAAGCGAACGTAGGGAACTGCCATCCCGTTTGCCGCANNCTTCTCTTCTGCGAAGGCGCCATTTTTGATTGCAATGGCATTCCAGGCAAACGACTGCGCAAATAACATGGCCTCAACGTGGGGTTTCGTTCGAACGTCCCGACCTAGAGCCTCCAAGTACATCAAAATCCATGACTTTACGAGGCCATAAATCCTCTCTATGTGCTCCGCTTCGACGTAGTTGATTTGGACCAACGCCAGTGCTCCGGGATAGTCAGCCCTAATTCCCTTGAGTTCGCCCGCATCAAATCCAATGGACAATCCTCCGGACGGTCCGTACGCTCGCCACTGACTCAATTGATCTTGCTCCGAGCTAAAGCATGAGACGTAGACCTCGACATAGGAGTGCAAGTTTGCAAGAACTCGCCGCACCGGTTCCAGGGCGCGTGCGACGCCCTCTTCGTTAGCAGATATGAATCCAGGATCGTTCACGACTTCTTCCAGTACTCGCCGAACGATGTCTGCGGCATATCGAATCTCAGACTCATCATTCATAAAAACCGCGTTCGTGGCCCACAACTCTCCGGTTTCAATAATGCTTACGGCCGGTTCAGACACTGTGTAGTGATAGAGGAGCGCTGGGGGCGTTCCACTTAGAGCAAGCAGAGCGTCGCGCGATGAACTCATGAATAAAAGTCCATCTTGCATGGTCGCAGTTATGGTTTGCGCTCCAGCGACGTCATCTACAGAATCGGACATACATCGGGCTCTCTCTGATCGACCTCATTCGTGGATCCAAGTCTTAGACATTTTTCATGTAAGTGCGCTTCCTTGGAGGAGTTCATCGACCGACTGGCCGAAGAGGCCATCGATCTCTCGCTCCCAGGCAAGCGGATTCTTGATATTCGGAGCAAGATCAAGGCACTTTTTGAGGATCGTAATCAAGATCATTGGTGACGAATTACCACTCTCGAACATTGCAACGAACAGGTCGTGAAATGTCTTTAACTTGACCGGAACGATGGATACTGGCGCGGACAATCCCTCGAGTTCAGGCGCGAAGTAGGTTCCAGTTCTAAAAGTTTCCAGCGTCGACGGTACGAGCGTTGGCGCGAGGAAGAGGCCGTACACCCCTCGACCGGGCCGACGCACTGCCTCTTGATGAACGTGTTGCCGAACGGGAACGCCTTCGGCAGCCTCTTGCCTTACGCTTGCTGTAAGAGTGACCTCCACCACGAGCGTGAAGTCGTCGAACTCAAAAATGAGATCAGGCCCTCCTCCTGGCGCGCACCCGAGAGGTCGCATATCTTGATCTACCAAAAAACGTCGAGCTTCATTTGGCTTGTTCCTCAAGCTGTTGATTGCCAGGAATGCTCGCCAGATGGTCCATTCAAAATAAGCGGGAGCCTCTCCCGAAGGCACTCGAACCTCATCATCGAGGTCGGTACGAGACTGTCGAACCTGAACAAGTTCCATGAAACGTGCGATCTCCTCCCAGTCCAAGCGCTGCTGGAGCGAAAATTTCTCTTCGTCGTCGAGGGAAAGCCTTTCTTCGAGTTCGAAACGTGCAATCCGCAGGTCGGCAACAGATTCGTGATCCACTTGGAGGGCTTCGGGTATTCCTCTCCGAGATAACTCGACTGAGACACGTTCGAAAGCGGCCACCGCTTCTTCTTGATTGTCGGTCGGGAGAGGAGCTCCTTCTGTTAACTGAGTCCAAAACGCAACCATGGACGCTGGAGGCTCAAGTGATGTCATCAAGCCTTCAATGACAACTGATTTGCGATCGCTGAACATGATGCCTCGACCGTACGCACGAAATAAACCAGTGGACTTCAGATAACGAAGATTCATGTCCATGTAGTCACGGTATGTGCTTTCCTGAACACTCCCTTGTTCGAGCGCGACGAGATGTAATGCTGCATTGTCAAAGCCCCGCTTATTGGGGGCTTGGCTTCGGCCACTCCGATGCGAGAGAATCATCCGCGCGACTTCTTCTGGATCCGTGTCATCGGAAGTTGTCTGAACGAATAGACCGAACTCGACCGCGCTGATTCCGCTCACTTGAGTAGATGACTCTAAAGTGTGCATGATGCGAAGGACATGGCGTAACGGGGAGAAAGTGCCGCCCATCTTGTACCGCGATGTGGAGACGTCGAGCCACATTCCCGAGATCGCTCTTAGGTAACATTCTTGTTGGGCGGCGGCTGACTCCGCGGAAATCAAACGATGCCCGTTTGGAGTAATGAAATCGAGTGGGCCAACTTGTGATTGAAGTTTCCCGAGGTTCTCGTAGATAAATCCAAGTCTGCCCATCGCTCCGCGCCACTTACGACTGACGCTGTTCGACTCGTCATCGCCAAGAGTTACTACGCCTGCTTCACCCAGGATGCCTCGCCAGGCCTCGTCGCCTTCACGGCCTCGTAGCATTCCTGAAGTGGACCCCGGAAATTGGACAGTTTCTTAAGATGAGCACTGACGCATCCTGGAGGTGCACGTGCAAGGAAGAAGAAACAAGTTCAAGCCCGA
>PMAL01000144.1 GCA_003152555.1 Acidimicrobiaceae bacterium
ATCAGATTAGACCACTTGCAATATTGCTGTGAGTCGATGACGCCTGCTTCCCCCCATTCGCATTGGCATCGGAGTGGCAAGGCATCAGGGAGAGCACCTCGCATTTGCTTTACGTGGCCATGACCCCATACGAGTCCTTGGCCCGACGCAACCGATCTACAACCTTCCACTGGCGACTCCAGCCAATGCCTTCCTCATGGCAATTCGAAACTGAGTTGCGCTCCCACCTCGATAAGTCCCAAGCTGCGCGCGAGTCCTCTCGAGGAGTCCGGACGTGCTCTCCACTGGACTAAGAGGCCCTCGCGCCCAGCGCGAGCAATGGTTTCCTTTGCTAGTGAATATGCATTGCCCAGCCTTCGATAGTCCGGATGAACCAACACGCAGATGTTTGCGACCTTGTTAGGCCATACTCTGTAGCCGCAAGCGGCTATCGGCACACCTCGATTCGAGCGAATAACGAGCACATCGCCGTCGACTTCCGTGATCCCGCTTTCATCCAAATCTTCGCTTGAAACGGAATCCGCAAGAGCGCCAATTGACTGCGGTGGAACAGACTCCGACCCAGAACTGGATTCGAAAATTACGGACTCAAGATTGTAGAAGAGCCCGGCGGGTCCGAGCACGTGAATTTTCGTGGGGAACCGGGCAAGAATTGTGTCGAGTGTTGCCCCGTTACGCGAGCCCCAATCGCCGGCCGCAATCCGCAAGCGCTCCTGATGCTCGGGCGTCGGGACGCATGCCGTCATCGTGTCATCGACAGTCAATAAGCCAATCCAGCCAGGAGGAGCGAGTGGCGAATTGGCTTGGACAATCACCAGGAATTTCGTCAACTCAGACACTCCGATTAGCTGTGCCCAAGCCCGTTTGACGTCATCGACAGTTGCAACGCCCACGATTGAAGTATCGCATTCATGGGTCCTCCGCGTGGACATCCCCCCAAAGGCATGACGAGTGTCGGAGGCCCGACGCCACAGGAATGCAACCAGGCACTGGCGACTGGATACTTAACGCTTGCCTGTGCACAAAACTGGGACCAGTTCAATTTCCGAGGTCGTTTGGCCCTGGTGACGTATTCCCAAACTTCGTAGGCTATTTTCGTGCGCGTGTTTAATCTCCCTTCAAGTGAAGTCAGTTACGATTCGCAAAGGACATAGTGCGGTCGCGGGTACTGCAATGCACCGCTCCCTAACGAAGCTGGGATTGGTGGCATGTGTGGCTGCGACTACTCTCGCAGGTTGCTCACAAGGAGCGAAGACACCGGGAACGACGACAACCGGTATTCTCAAGTCGGCGCTGTCGCCGATAAAGTTCTCGGCACTTCCACACCCAACCGGGTCGTCTACCTGTCCGGACGGTTACGTTTGGGCCGCACCCGCCAATCCTGCATCAGCCTTGTGTGTGCCCTACGCATATGTGCCTGGCGGCACCTTGGCTCATCCAAATGATGACACAGCTTGCCCGGCAGGTGCGCACTTAGCTATGGGCCCGGCGCTTTGTGTATCGGACAAGGCTCCGAACATTGTCGCTCCTGTGCCTCCAATGCCATCGTCGACAACCGTGCGGTAACAAGAGAGATTCGGAGGCCCGACGTTCTGCAACCTAATGGCGGCTGACCTCCAAGCTGTGACACATCTCTGAGGGCTGCACGGTGCTCTGCTTTCGAAGTATGCGACGATGGCCTCAGTGTCGTAGAGGAGGGGCTAAGTATGTGGTCACAGTCGAGAATCATCGTCGCCACGGTTTCGGTTGTATTCCTAGCTAGTGGCGCAGCGGTAGCCGGTGCCGCGGGCGCACCGAAACATGCCGTTAGTGCGAGTAGCATCGCACGCCTTTCCAGCGCGGGAGCCACAGAATGGAACTTTGAAGCTCTACTGCGTGAGACGTTCGGGTCGGACGGGTTGGGAAGGATCTGCTCAATCAATTCGAGGCCGGGATATCCACTGAACTTCCCAAAGAATGATCACGGTTGCACTCCCCTGGCGACGTACTCTCCCTGGATCTTTGATTTCACACACCTCGGAAAGTCCGCATTTCACGTGACGAGTAGGGATTACACCGTTCAAGGTTGGGTCGCCAATGCTGCGCCCGTACTCATTGAAGGAAAGATCATCGCGTGCGACAAGAGCGGCAGGCAGGTATTGATGGGCTACTCAGACGAACCCTCGGACGCAATCGAATGTGCAGCAAATCCATACATCTACCATTATTGAGAGCCTGAACATTAGTCAGTGTCGGCGGCCCGACGCAACAGGAATGCAACCCTGCATTGGCGACTGATCCCAAAGGTTCAATACGAGAAATTGAGGATAAAAATTTAGTCGAACTAGGTTAAGTGAATCATCACTCTCGCTCGAAAAAAAGGAGTAATGCTCCTCCTGGCCTCCGGCGTTGTTTTGGCCGCTTGTTCGACACAGGTAGCGCCAACAGCCTCATTGCCAAAGCCAATTCGACTCGGTCCATCGGGAAGTCAGTTCATGGCATCCTTTCCGCACACTCCGACGACGAGCACTGACAGACTCTCTGGAGTAAAGCAACCACAATACGGTGTTGGCGTCGTGTCCGATACGACCTATGTCAGTGGTGGCGACGGTCCTCCTGAAATGGATGTGTGGGTGGAATCCCTCACTAACTCCGTGCCACCTCGACGAGTTAATCCGTTTCTACGGAGTTACTTGGCTACCTCCCATGGTGGTCGAATAATCAAGTGGTTGGGACTACCGGCCGCTGAGATATTCGTCCCTGGCTGTGATCCGTCGGGCCAGTGCGTTGGGATCATAGGAAATCTGGTCGTACTCAAAGGAACAACACTGTTTTTCGTCTTCACGCATCAGAACAATGAGAACGAAGCTCAGGAGGAAGTTCGTTCGTTTCGAATTATCGGGTGACTAGCAAGTGGCCAAATGTGACTTCAGTAACTATTGCGTTCGGGGACCTACACAATCTCCGACTGGCGTTTGGAGCGCTGGACTTGCAATTCGTTAGATCGTCGGTGAAGGAAGGATTCCGTGGGCGGATTAACCGCGATGGCGAGCCCTTACACGACGCTTGACCGAAAAGCATCAGTTTCAATCACCGTTAGGAGGATCTGCTTGCGTTTCAAAGCTCCGGATCCTTTGCGGCCAAGCAAGACAACGTCGGACTAGGGTGATCGCCTAGACACGTGGCCCGGCGCAATCCCATTACGTCTGCGGCACTGCTTGGCCTTCAACGGGGGTGACGGTGACTTTGCGAGCCGTCTGGCAGAAATCAATCGGCCTGAGGACGAACTCGAACGAATACAAGGCAGACGATCGCGCGGGCAGACGGAAGTCGATCAACGTTGCGATACACGTCGCCGGCTTGCTTGGTGGTGAGACATTGTCATTGGCATAACTGATGCCGAATGACGCAACTCCACCGGGACGCAGCACAACCCGCCGGACCTTTGGTTGGGTATAGAGCACGTTTGGCTGGTGCGAGATCGAGACCTTCACGGGTGCGCCGCTCGTTGTGGAGAAGATCACTTCGTATGGGTAGCCCCGCAACGCACACGATTTGGTGCCGATGTTGACGATGAGGAAGGTATAGCCAAGGGGGATGTAGGTGTAGCCCCCACCCCCACGTTGTTCCGTGGCGACCTGTAATTGAGCTTGCATGCACTCTTTGACGCTCGAACTGGACGCGAACGCTCCATTGGCCGTAGTGACCGACCAGGTCACAATCGCAAAAGCCCCTGCGACAACAATCAAGACAAGTGCTGCTGAGCCATACCGTCTTCTTGTCTTCACAATTGCAACTCTAGGCACTCATGCCGGTAAGAGACCATATGGAAATCGCATCTAGCTGCCGTAGCATCAGTGGACCGGGGACGTCAACAATCTCCGACTGGCGAATACGGAATTGGCATGAGTCTGTGTTTGATGCGAATTGGTTGAGAGAATCTGGCAACTTTTGAATTTAGGAAAGAGTTGGGCCGAACATGCGGTCAAGAGGAAATGGGGGGTCTGACCCCGTGTCGTCCGCGACGACCGGGTAGATCGTAACTGACCCGCACCAGTCGAAGTTCCCGGCTCTTGCGGGTGCGACGATCACTGCCGAAGGTCCCTTCGACATCGACACCCACATCTCATTGGAGACAATGCATCGCGACCGGTGACCGTCGGCGAGCCGTCCCGGCATGTCGGTACCGAATATCCAGAACGACGCGATCGCACCGCCCGGCGAAAGGGTGACCGTGGGCAGCACGCGGTCTTTCGCCACACCTGCGAACCCGAAGCGACGCCTGCCGTGCGTCACGCCAACCACCAGGGGTTGGGCAGGCTTCTTCGACTGGACTGAGCCGTAGTTGCCCCAGTAGGAAGCTCGAGGGTAGCCGTGCAAGGTACAGGCGCGCGCGCCGATGTCCGCAACCGAGAAGAGATCACCGACGCTGCCTGTGGCGACCGAGACGTTGTATGAGACCACATTCAACTGTGTGGCGGTATAGGCGCTCAGCGTGGTGGCTCCGGTTTCTGAGGCCGCAGTAGGTCCGACGGCTGTAAGGAGAAACAGCACCAAGAAGAAAGCGAACCCGCGACGCATGATTCGAGTATGGCACCGGGGGCGGTTACGAGCTCAAGAAGTTTGCTTCGATCCTCACCGCACGCCACCAGAACTGTTCACTGGGCCGATGTCAACAATCCGAGTGGCGAGTTGAGCCGTGGGTTCCACAGTGAACTTGAGGAGATACATCTCTTGACAATCGAGTTACGGAAGGTGTCGTCAGACTGACCGTATGGGAGACTTCACGTATGAAGTCATTCGCGCCTCGACAAGAGAACGCGCGACACGCACAAGGAGTAACCAAGCGGTCCATTGTGTATCGAGCGAGGAGAGGCACTACAACGCTGGCTGCACTCGGTACTTTCTTCTGCGCTGCGTTGCTTTCTCTTTCATCTCCAACGGCGGGAGCGACAACGGCTTCTTCTCAGGCATCACCTCTCTCGGTAACATTCGTTTCATCAGGAGAAGGGTGGGCCCTCACTACATCCAAGTGCGGTGCGGAATCTTGCGTTCTTCTTAAACGATCAGAGAATGAAGGGCAGACGTGGTCTGAGTTGGTCATGCCAACCGCTCTGCAAACCTGGGTGAATGTCTACGGTTCTCTTTCTGACTTCCCCCAAAACCAACCCGATATCTATTTTGCAAACAGTGCGGATGGATGGATCTACGGGACGATCCGCGTGCCCGCAAGTAGTTCTCTCCCAATCGCTGAGTTGTGGGCTACTCATGATGGTGGCCGGACCTGGAGCCAGATCGTCACAAACACGNNGTCACGAACACTTTAGGAATGAGGTATCAAATACTCACGATGAGTTCGAGTAACGGCTGGGCCTTTGCCGTTGCGTGGCACACCGAGAACGCCTTCGGTCTTTGGCGAGTTCCGGTGGCGAGCAACACGTGGCAACGAGTCTCAACTCCGACTCTGTACCAGGCCGCCGGCGGATCCACGATGGAGGGCGCACTGGTGTTCCGAGGTGATGGTGGATGGTTGATGGTCGGAAACGACCGGGGTGCGACGGGACTGGCCCGGATGACGCCCTCAGGTAGATGGGTAAAGTGGAACGGACCCTGTGGCTCGGTTGGCCACAGCTACGCAGTACCAGTCGCGTCCTCTTCGACAGACTTGCTTGATGTCTGTACCATCGGTGGCTACGGAGGAGATGTCGCGACCGGGACGCCATCAGATCTAAAAATGAACACCGATTGGCTCTTCTCATCCCACGACAGAGGGGTGAAGTTCACGCCATTGCGCGAAGTTGGCGACGGCTACACGACTCAGTGGTTGGGAGGTGTTGAAAGCATGGCGTCGTCGGCGCCCTCCGAGTGGATCTTCGTTGAGAAGCTGGTTCAACGCGGTCAGTCGTCCATCCAGCGTCTAGAAATCTCGCGTGATGACGCAAAATCGTGGACCACGGTCGCTTCGGTCAAATCAGATGTCTTCAACTCTTTCTTTGGACCTGTCTTCTTTACTTCAAAGGGCCTCGGTAGTGAGATTGTTCTAACGACGCAAAATACCTCCTCGTTATTCATCTCAAAG
>PMAL01000103.1 GCA_003152555.1 Acidimicrobiaceae bacterium
ATCGTGCGCGACCTCGACATGAGCGTGCTGCGCGAAGTGCGCCACACGTGGGCCTTCTACCGCGACCGGCGACCCGACAGTTACGACGGACTGGTCGCACCGTAACCGGCATCACCACTACGTAAAGAAAGCAGTGTGGATCAATGAAGATACTCATCACTGGCGGCACCGTAGTCAACGCGAGCGGCCCCTTCGAAGCCGACGTACTCGTTAACGACGAGATCATCGTCGCGCTCGGCGCACCCGACTCGCCCACTGTCGAATCGTGGAGGGAAGGCGCGGACCGCGTGATCGACGCCTCCGGTCAATACGTGATTCCCGGCGCCATCGACGGCCACACCCACATGGAGATGCCCTTCGGCGGCACCTATTCGGTCGACACGTTCGAGACCGGCACCCGCGCGGCGGCCTTCGGCGGCACGACCACCATCATTGACTTCGCGATCCAGTCCAAGGGCAACAGCCTGCGCCAGGGTCTCGACACCTGGCACGGCAAAGCCGACGGCAACTGCGCCATTGACTACGGCTTCCACATGATTGTCTCGGACGTCAACGAGCAGTCCTTGAAGGAGATGGACCAACTCGTTGACGAGGGTGTCACCAGCTTCAAACTCTTCATGGCCTACCCCGGGGTCTTCTATTCGACCGACGGCGAAATCCTCCAGGCCATGCAGCAGGCGTCGAGCAGCGGCGCGACGATCATGATGCACGCCGAGAACGGGATTGCCATCGACGTGCTGGTGGGCCAAGCGCTGGCCCGCGGCGAGAGCGACCCGAAATTCCACGGTCTGACCCGACCGGCGCAACTCGAAGGCGAGGCGACCCACCGGGCCATCGTGCTGGCGCGCGTGGCCGGTGCGCCGCTCTACGTTGTCCACCTGTCGGCCAGTGAGGCGTTAGAAGAGGTGATCATGGCCCGAGACCTGGGCCAGAACGTGTTCGCCGAGACCTGCCCGCAGTACCTGTTCCTCTCCGATCAAGATTTGGCCCGGCCCGGATTCGAGGGGGCCAAGTACGTCTGCTCGCCGCCGCTGCGACCCGAGAGCTACCAGACCAACCTGTGGCGCGGGCTGCGCACGGACGATCTCAGTCTGGTTTCCACCGACCACTGTCCCTTCTGCTTCAAAGAGCACAAGGAGATGGGCATCGGCAATTTCTCCAAGATCCCCAACGGGCTGCCCGGCGTCGAGCATCGACTGGACCTCATCTTCCAGGGCGTCAACATGGGAGAGATTTCACTGGGCCGCTGGGTCGACGTGACGGCGACAACGCCAGCCCAGATGTTCGGACTGTTCCCGAAGAAGGGTGTCATCGCGCCGGGGTCCGACGCGGACGTTGTTGTCTACGACCCCAACGCCACGCACACCATTTCGGCCGCCACGCACCACATGAACGTCGACTACTCGGCGTACGAGGGCATGCAAGTGCGGGGCAAGGCCACGACGGTGCTCTCTCGTGGGGCCATCGTCATCGAGAACGATTCGTACGTGGGTAGCGCCGGGGCCGGCAAGTTCCTCGAGCGCGGCCTCAACGGGTGTCTGCGATGAAACACGTCATTGCGTTGAGGGAGAACTAAATGGAGTTCGGGTTAGTCGCGCAGACAACTGCGCCGGCGAAGAACGTGATCGAGTTGGCCCAGCGCGCCGAAGAGGCCGGCTTCACTCACTTCTGGACGTTTGATTCAACGGTCCTGTGGCAGGAACCCTTTGTCATCTATTCCCAGATCTTGAGCTCCACCTCGCGGATCAAGGTCGGTCCCATGGTGACCAATCCATTGACCCGTGACTGGACGGTGACCGCCTCACTCTTCGCCACGCTCAATGACATGTTTGGCCCCCGAACCGTCTGCGGCATTGGTCGCGGCGACTCGGCCGTTCGCTACACCGGCGGCACCCCGGCCACGCTTTCCACGTTGGACCAGTGCATGCACGTCATCAAAGAGTTGGCGGAGGGACGCGAAGCCGTTATTCGCGACACCTCGGTAAAAATCCCGTGGATTACCAATGGTCAACTCGACGTGTGGATGGCGGCCTACGGTCCCAAGGCACTGGCGCTCGCCGGACGCCAGGCCGACGGTCTGATCTTGCAATTGGCCGATCCGTTCGTCGTCAACTGGGCCATTGAAACCGTCAATGAAGCGGTTGTCGGCGCGGGCAAGAAGGCCGAGGACTTCACCATCTGCGTGGCGGCCCCCGCGTACGTGGGGGATGATCTCGCCCACCAGCGCGACCAAGTCCGGTGGTTTGGCGGCATGGTGGGCAATCACGTGGCCGACATCGTCGAGCGCTACGGCTCGGATTCGAGTCTCGTGCCGCCCGCGCTCACCGACTACATCAAGGGCCGAAAGGGCTACGACTACAGCCATCACGGTCAAGCGGGCAACCCCAGCACCGATTTTGTGCCCGACGAGATCGTCGACCGATTCTGTTTGCTCGGTCCCATTGGCCAACACCGAGAGCGGCTGAGCGAACTGAAGGACCTCGGGGTTGACCAATACGCGCTCTACCTGATGCACGACGATCCCGAGGGGACCATCGAGGCTTACGGCAAACACATCATCGGACAGATCAACTGACGCCTAAGACATGACTAAGAATGAGTGAGCGGCCCGCGACGCAGTCGTGAGGGTTCTGCTCATTTCTCGCGGGTACGCCCCCCAGTATTGGCCATATCTAAGAACCATAAGATGGAAACCGGTTGGCGGGTTGCGGCCGCCGGGTGCCACCAAACTTCAGCCCGACAATCAGAGATGAGATTGGAATGAAAAAGCTCTTTGTCTTCGACCTTGACGGAACACTCGCCGAGAGCAAGTCCTCATTGAGTCCCGAGATGGCGGGGCTGCTGGGCGACCTCTTAGGTTTCATGAAAGTCGCCGTTATTTCCGGTGGCGCGTGGGAGCAGTTTGAAACTCAACTGCTCGCCAATCTCCTCAACGACGATCACTTCGAAAACCTCTTCCTGTTGCCCACCTGCGGCACGCAGTTCTACCGCTACGAGGGTAAGTGGGTGAAGATCTACTCCGAGGACTTAACCGCCGACGAACAGAAAACCATCATCGCCGCGCTGGCCAAGGCACTCGACGAGTCGGGCATCAAGGTCGAAAGGATCTGGGGCGAGGCCATTGAGAATCGCGGCAGCCAGATCACCCTTTCGGTATTGGGCCAGCAGGCGCCATTGAGCGCCAAGGAGAGTTGGGATCCCGACTTCGCCAAGCGCAAGAAGATAACGGCCCTCTTGGAGCCAATGATCCCCAACTTTTCGATCCGCATGGGCGGCACCACGTCAATCGACGTCACGAAGCCCGGCATTGACAAGGCCTACGGCATTGGCAAACTTCGCGACCACTTGGATATCGCCATTAAAGACATGCTCTTCGCCGGTGACGCGATCTTTGAAGGCGGCAACGACTACCCGGCCCAAGAAGCGGGCGTTGACTCCATCCTCGTGCGCGACACCAACGAGACAGCCCGCGTCATTCAAACGGTCATTGCCTGCTTGGGCGACGACAAGACACAGATCAAGTCGCCGAGGACTGCGTAATGGCGTTCACCATGAAGCGGCTCGACCTGGTCATTGAACCGGAGCCGGGCAACGCCTACGAGGTGGGTGGCATCCTCAATCCCGCGGCCGCGCGCGGACCGGACGGCGAGCTCTACCTCTTCCCCCGGATCGTTGCCGAGAATAACTACTCGCGTATTGGAATCTTGAAGGTGCTCTTCGACAAAAAGGGTGAGCCGACCGGCGTCGAGCGACTGGGCGTTGCCTTAGAGCCCGAGATGGACTACGAGCTGCGGCCCAACGGGCAGGGCGGTTGCGAGGACCCCCGGATCACCTACGTGCATCCGCTCGATTGCTACCTCATGACCTACACCGCCTTCTCTCCGGTAGGACCACGAATCGCGCTCGCCGTATCCAAGGACCTGCTCACCTGGCAGCGATTGGGACTGGCCACCTTTGAGCCGTACAAGGGGCTTCAGTTCAACGGCATCGACAACAAGGACGCAACGGGCTTTCCCATGGCCGTGCCTAATCCCTCGGGCCAGCACGAACTGGCGATCTTGCACCGCCCGCTCTTTCCCAACACCCTGCCCGAAGACAACGTGGAAAAAGGTGACGACCGAATAATCGACCTTCATCGCGAGAGCATCTGGATTTCATACAGTTCCCTGCCCCTAGAGGGTGACGACCCCTCGCAGTTAAGCAACTTCACCTCGCACCACCGCTTGGCGGCCCCCGTCTCACCGTGGGAAGCGCTCAAGATCGGCAGCGGCACGCCACCAGTAATGACGCGCCACGGCTGGATGATTGTCTATCACGGTGTCAGCGAAGCGCTGCTACCCGATACCGGTGAGGAACGGTTCACGTATTCGGCTGGAGTGATGATGCTCTCCAAGGAGTACCCGCAGCAGCTGCTCTATCGCTCCATGAAGCCGGTCCTCGTGCCCAAACCCTCAACGGGACCTCGCGGCACGCCGTCCAACGTCGTATTCCCTACGGGCATTGACCGGCGCACCGACATTGACAAGCCCCATCGCTACGACGTCTACTACGGACTCAACGATTTCCGCATCGGCGTGGCCCGCTTAGACGTTCCACCCAACATCCCGCACGTGCCCGTGGCCGATCCTCCCTCGGGAACCATCAGTTAGAGATGGGCGCGACCTCCCCCTCCCTTAAGGTCGTGGACACGCATGTTGTTGGTTGGAGAGCGTTGCCCCGGCAACGTCACTGAATTTCATCAAGCAAAGGAGAGAAATGAAGGCGACCCAACAACTACACGACAACGGTCAGAGCCTCTGGCTCGACAACATCACGCGCGGTCTCTTAGACGACGGCACCATCGAGGGCTACATCAACACCCACTCGGTGAGCGGGCTCACGTCCAACCCCTCCATCTTCGACAAGGCCATCAAGACCGGTGCCTACGACACCGACATCATGGCCCAATCGACCAAGGGCCTCACCAATGAGGAGATCTTCTTCGACTTGGCGACTGCTGATTTACAGCGAGCGGCCGACCTCTTTAAGCCAGTGCACGATCGCACCGACGGCGTGGACGGTTGGGTGTCGCTGGAAGTCTCGCCGCTGCTCGCCTACGACACCACCAAAACCGTCGAAGCGGCAAAGGCAATTCACCAGAAAGCCAACCGCGAGAACCTCTTCGTCAAGATCCCCGGAACGCCCGAAGGGTTGCCCGCGATTGAAGAGAGCATCTTCTCGGGCGTGCCCATCAACGTGACGCTGCTGTTTGACGTCGACCAATACCTAGCCGCGGCCGACGCCTACTTGCGTGGTATCGAGCGCAGAATAGAAAAAGGTCTCAACCCCGACGTCGCGAGCGTGGCGTCGATCTTCATCTCGCGCTGGGACACCGCGGTCGCCGGGTCAGTGCCAGATGAGCTGAAAAATAAACTCGGCCTGGCCGTGGGATTTGAAACCTATCGCGCGTACCGCGAACTCATGGCGTCGGACCGCTTCCAGCGACTGCTCAACGAGGGCGCGCGCATGCAGCGCCTCCTATGGGCGAGCACCGGCACCAAGGACCCCGACGCGTCGGACACGCTGTACATCGAGGGCCTGGCGTCACCGTTCACGGTCAACACGATGCCCGACTCCACCTTGGACGCCTTCTACGACCACGGTGTCCTAAGTGATCCCGTACCCAGCGACGGCGGCGACTACGTGGCCCAGCTGGAGCGCTTTTCCCAGGCCGGCGTCGACAAGGAGGCGTTGGCGCTCAAACTCCAGGATGACGGTGCGACGTCCTTCTCCAGCGCGTGGAGCGAACTGTTGTCGAGAATCGACGCGCAACTCGCCAACGCCAAGGAAAAATCATGAGTGCCCCGCTGCGCCAGCGCAAGTCCTGGAAGGCCCTCGAAACGCACTACCTCGAGATCAACTCGCGCCACCTGCGCGAGTTCTTTGCCGAGGACCCGCAGCGCGGCGAGCGGATGCGTCGCGACGCCGAAGGCATCTACCTCGACTACTCCAAGAACCGCGTCACCGACGAGACCCTGAGCCTTCTCATTCAGTTGGCCAATGAGTCGGGCCTCGCCCTGCACCGCGACGCCATGTTTTCCGGCGAGCACATCAATGTCTCGGAAGACCGGGCCGTGCTGCACGTGGCGCTGCGCATGCCCAAGGGAACGCCGCTCGTCGTCGACGGCGTTGACGTCGTCGAGCAGGTGCATACGGTCCTCGACCAAATGACCGACTTCGCCAACCGCGTACGTTCGGGCGAGTGGAAGGGCCACACCGGCAAGGCCATCAAGAACGTGGTCAATATCGGTATTGGAGGATCGGACCTCGGGCCGGTGATGGCGTACGAGGCGCTGCGTTACTACTCGCGCCGAGACCTCACGTTCCGATTTGTCTCCAACGTCGACTCCACGGACTTTGTCGAGGCGGTGCGGGACCTCAGCGCCGACGAGACGCTGTTCATCATCTCGTCCAAAACCTTCGGCACGCTCGAGACGCTCACCAACGCCCGCTCGGCCCGCGACTGGCTGATCCAACAGCTGGGTGACGCGTCGGCGGTGTCTAAACATTTCGTCGCGGTCTCAACCAACGAGGAAAAAGTGTCAGCCTTCGGCATCGACACGGCCAACATGTTTGGCTTCTGGGACTGGGTTGGCGGCCGCTACTCAATGGACTCGGCGATTGGTCTCTCGACCATGCTCGCCGTCGGTCCCGAGGGCTTTTACGAGATGCTCGAGGGATTCCACGCAATGGACGTGCACTTCCAGACCGCGCCCTTCGAGGAGAACCTGCCCGTCCTGATGGGACTGCTCGCGGTGTGGAACCGGGACTTCCTCGGATGCCAGACCGTGGGCGTCATGCCCTACGAGCAGTACTTGAAGCGTTTGCCCGCCTACTTGCAGCAACTGACCATGGAGTCCAACGGCAAGCACGTCTCGCTCGACGGCACGTCGATTGACTACCAGACGGGCGCGATCTACTGGGGCGAACCGGGCACTAACGGCCAGCACAGCTTCTACCAACTCATCCACCAGGGCACCACGATCGTGCCGGTCGACCTCATTGGCTTCGCCAAGAGTCTCAACCCGCTCGGCGAGCACCACGACATACTCTCCTCCAACGTCTTCGCGCAGGCCCAGGCTCTGGCCTTCGGCAAGACCGAAGAAGAGGTCCGCGCCGAGGGCACGCCCGAGCACGTGATACCCCACCGCGTCATGGAGGGCAACCGGCCTACGAACGTGCTGCTCTGCGAGATCTTGACGCCGCGGCTGCTCGGCGCGCTCATCGCGCTCTACGAGCACTCCGTGTTCACCCAGGGCACCATCTGGGGCGTGGACTCCTTCGACCAGTGGGGCGTGGAACTGGGCAAGGTGCTCTCCGTGCAAATCATTCCCGAGCTCGAGTCAAGTTCTGAGCCCGAACCCAGCCACGACTCCTCGACCAATTCGTTGATCACGCTCTATCGGGCCCTGAAAAGAAAAGAGGACAATCGTGGCGACCAATAAGCCAATGCAGTTGGGAATGGTGGGNNGTCTACGACGTCAACGCGCAGACCGTGAAGTCGCTCGCAAGCAACCGCGTCCAGGGCGCCTCCTCGCTGCAAGACCTGGTCTCCAAGATGCCGGCACCGCGCACTATCTGGCTCATGCTGCCGGCCGCAATCGTCCAGCAGTCGCTCGACGAGTTGGTGGGCTACCTGTCGGCCAACGACGTCGTCATCGACGGCGGCAATTCGTACTACCAGGACGACATCGTGCGTGCGAGTGCCCTCAAGGAGAAGGGCATTCACTACGTTGACTGCGGCACCAGCGGCGGGGTCTGGGGACTCGAGCGCGGTTACAGCCTGATGATCGGCGGCGAAGATGAGATTGTCCGTCGTCTCGATCCGATATTCAAGTCCATCTCACCCGGTCCCGACCGTCGCCAACCAACGCCCAACCGTCCCAGTTCCAAGGACACCGCGCCCCAGGGATACTTGCACTGCGGACCCAACGGGGCGGGCCACTTCGTCAAGATGGTCCACAACGGTGTCGAGTACGGGATGATGGCCTCGATTGCCGAGGGCTTAAGCATCATCAAGCACGCCAACGCCGGAAAGACGCAGCCGACCGAGGTCGACGCCGAGACCACTCCACTGCGCAACCCCGAGTACTACTCCTTCGACATCAATATCGCCGACGTCGCCGAAGTCTGGCGCCACGGTTCGGTCGTGAGTTCGTGGTTGGTCGACCTGACCGCCGACGCCTTGGCCCGTTCACCGGAGCTCGAGGAGTTCAGTGGCCGCGTGTCGGACTCTGGCGAAGGCCGCTGGACCATCGAAGCGGCGATCGACGAGTCGGTGCCCGCCCCAGTGATCAGTGCCGCCCTTTGGCAGCGCTACGAGTCACGCAACTTGGGCGACTTCACCGCCAAGGTTCTCTCGGCCATGCGTTCGGAGTTCGGCGGACACGTAGAAAAACGCGGCTAGATGAAGCACGAGTTGCTCACGTTCGACGACGACACCGTGCTGGCCCACGCCGCCGCGTCCTACGTCATCGGCATTGCCCAACAGGCCGTGGCCGAGAAGGGCGTCTTCGACTTCGCTGTCAGTGGCGGAAAGACGCCCTGGGCCATGTTCGCCGAATTAGCGTCGCTCGACATGCCCTGGGAGCACACGGTGATCTACCAGGTTGACGAGCGTGTGGCACCCCAAGGTGACCCCGAACGCAATCTGACCAACCTGCTCCACAGCCTGGGTAACGCGCGAGCACTCGTGCGCCCAATGCCCGTCAATGACGTTGACCTCGAGAACGCCACTCGCGAGTACGCGTTGATACTTCCCGCGCGACTGGACCTGGTGCACCTTGGACTCGGTCCCGACGGTCACACCGCGTCGCTCATCCCCGACGACCCGGTGCTCGAGGTTGACGACCGACTCGTGGCGATGACGGGGCCCTACCAGGGGCACCCGCGCATGACGATGACCTACCTGGCCCTGGCACTCGCCGATCAGCTCCTGTGGCTGATCACGGGCGCGGACAAACGCGATCCGCTCGCCAAATTGCTCGACGGCGACACGTCTATTCCGGCGGGACGGGTGACGGCCGCGCACTCGCTCATCATGGTCGACCGGGCGGCGACCACGCTATGAACGTCGAGAGAGAAAAGCAACTCGCGGCGGCGGCGGCGGCGGACATGGTCGAAGGCGGCATGCGGGTGGGTCTGGGCACGGGATCAACGGTCGCGTACTTTCTCCACGAACTCGCCCGACGCAATCTGAAGGCGATGCACGTCGCCACGTCGCCGCGCACGGCCGATGCGGCCCGAGCTCTCGGCATCGTGGTCGAACCCTTCAACGTGCTCGACCGCCTCGATCTCGTCGTGGACGGCGCCGATCAGATATCACGCAGCGGCTGGCTCATCAAGGGCGGCGGCGGCGCACAGACCCGGGAAAAGATTGTCGCGGCGTCGGCCGACCGTTTTGTCGTCATTGCGGACTCGACCAAACTCGTTGACCGCCTACGCGCGCCGGTTCCCTTAGAACTCCTGGCCTTCGGTCTCGCCTCCACCCTGCGCCTGCTCGGCAACACCACGCTGCGCGACGTGGGCCACAGCCCCGACGGCGGGGTGATCTGTGACTTTCACGGCGACGTGAGCGATCCCGCGGCGCTGGCCCAGTGGCTCTCGAGCACGCCCGGCGTCATTGGCCACGGCCTCTTCGCTCCCGAACTGGTGAGCGAGGTATTGGTCGGCACCGGCAATACTGTTCAACGATCATCTAGTGGAGGTACACAGTGAGTTCCAAATCGTCGCATTCCGAATCCGAGGTTCCCGACAACCACGTCTTCGTGCTGTTCGGCTCCACCGGAGACCTCGCCAAGCGCAAGATCATTCCCGGATTGTTCCATTTGGCCAACGCGGGACTCATGCCCAAGAAATATCGCATCATCGCGTCCGCACCCCGGGGACACGAGAAGACCACCGAAGAGTTTCGCGCGTACTCCCGAGATGCCGTCGAGCAGTTCGGTTCGAACAGGCCCCAGGGCAAACTCTGGGACCAGTTCAACGAGTCGCTCTCCTTCGCCATTGCCGAGACGGACAATCCGGAGGGCCTGCCCGCTGCGGTGGCGGACGCCGAGAAGGCCATTGGCGGATTCGTGCGACGGCTCTACCACTTGGCCGTGCCGCCCAACGCGGTGCTGGACCTCGTCGAGATGCTGGGAACCTGCGGGCTCAACAAGAATGCCCGCATCATCTGTGAGAAGCCCTTCGGTACGGACCTCGATTCGGCCAAGAAACTCAACGCCGCCATCATCGCCAATTTTGAAGAAACCCAAGTCTTTCGCATCGACCACTTCTTGGGCAAGGAATCGATTGACAACATCCTGGCGCTGCGCTTCGCCAACCGGATGTTCGAACCGCTGTGGAACCGTGATCACGTCTGCTTCGTCCAGATCGACGTGCCCGAAACGTTATCGATCGAAAATCGCGGAGCCTTCTATGAAGAGACCGGGGCCTTTCGTGACATGGTCGTCAGTCACCTCTTCCAGGTACTGGGATTCATTGCCATGGAACAGCCTTCCAGCTTAGAAGCCCGCCCACTACGTGACGAAGTGCACAAGGTCTTCGAAACCCTTCGACCGATCGATCCCAAGAGCGTCATCCGAGGACAGTACGAGGGCTATCGCAGTGAAAAAGGCGTTGACCCGAAGTCCCAGACCGAGACCTTCGTGGCGCTGCGCGCCGAAGTGGACAACACCCGCTGGAAGGGCGTGCCGTTCTACCTACGAACCGGCAAGTGCATGGCCCAGAGCCGCCAGGTAATCACGATCGGATTCGACGAGCCCGTCATGCGACTCTTTCCCGAAAGCCATCACGCGCGAAATTGGCGCGGCAACAAATTGGTGGTGGACTTCGTCGATCCCGGCTCGATCCACGCCCACTTCATGACCAAGGAGCCCGGCCCGCAAATGCTCATTGAGCCGGCGGAGATGACGTATCACTACAAGGACTCCTTCCAGGAAGCCAACAACTTAGAGGCGTACGAACACCTGATCCTGGAAGCCATGCTCGGCAATCGGGCGCTGTTCACGCGCTCCGACGGCATCGAACGACTCTGGGAGGTCGCGACGCCGCTCTTGGAGAATCCACCACCGGTCCAGCCCTACTTCAAGGGCTCGTGGGGACCGGACCGGATGAACGACATTGTGGCGCCCAACGAATGGTGCCTGCCCGAATGAGCGAGCGCACGATCAGACTCGTGCTGTCCGACGTCGACGGCACGTTGGTCCCGCACGACAAAGTCTTGACTGAGCGAACGATTACGGCAGTCCAACAACTGCACGAAGCCGGCATTATCTTCGCGCTCACGAGTGCGCGCCCGCCACAGGGGCTCGCGATGTTCGTCAAACCCTTAGAACTCACGACGCCGCTCGCGGGCTTTAACGGCGGACGCGTGACCGATACGGACTTGAACGTGCTCGAAGAAAAGACGATTGCCGATCATCTCAGCGCGCCCATCCTTGCACTGCTCGCGTCGCACGGACTTTCGGTCTGGGTGTATCAAGGCGCCGACTGGTACGTACTCGACGAGCGCGGTCCCCGTGTCGAGTACGAGTCGAACGTGTGCCAGTGCGAGCCGTCGGTGATCAAGGACTTCGACGGAGTTGAAACGGGCGTCACCAAGATCGTCGGCGTGAGCGACGACTTCGAGGCCTGCGCGGCCGCGAGTGCCGACGTGCGCACCCAATTTGGCGAGCAGGTCTTAGCGACCCGTTCACAGAGGTACTTCGTCGACGTCACCAACCCCGACGCCAACAAGGGCAGCGTGGTGAAGTTCCTGTCCGCCAAGTACAACGTCCCCGTCGCGCAGATCGCCACCATTGGCGACATGGAGAACGATCTATCAATGTTCAAGGTCTCGGGTTTCAGCATTGCAATGGGCAACGCCATTGACGAGGTCCAGCGCGCCGCCTCCGTAGTGACGACGACCAACGAGAATGAGGGATTCGCCGTCGCGATCACCAAGTTCATACTCGACGCGTCGTAAGTCTTCTTCCTCTCAGTTAGAACGCAAAGGATTTGCCGACCAACAACGCCGCCTGCTCGGCGGGCACGGCCGGCGAAAAGAGGAAGCCCTGACCGAATTCGCAGCCCAGGTGCTGCAAACGCTCAAGCTGCGATGCNNCTCTCCACGGCCGGGCTGACGAACGTTTGGTCGATCTTGATGATCTTGGGGTGCGTGAGCGCCAGGTACGAGAGTGACGAATAGCCAGTACCGAAGTCGTCCAGGGCGAACCGAACGCCCATCGCGTTGAGTTCTTCCATGACGCTCAGGGTCTCGGCCACGTAGAGCAGCGTCACGCTCTCGGTGATCTCAATGATGAGACGGTCCGGTGGCAGTTTGCTCTCGCGCAGTTCCGCCTCGATCATCTTGGCGAGATGGGGATCGCGAAACTGATGGGCCGAGAGGTTGACGGTGACGTAGGGTGCAGGTCCATCGTCATCGAGCAACGGCCAGCGACTCGCCGCGCCGACGGCTTCGTGCAAAGCAAGCGCGCCGAGCTCGAGTATCAGGTCGCTTTGCTCGGCCAGTGGAATGAAGACGTCGGGCGCGACCGGCCCGCGTACGGGATGCTGCCAACGCATCAACGCCTCGAAGCCAATGACCCTGGTGGTCTTCAGGTCAATGATGGGCTGGTAATTCATCGTGATCTGATTCGCACTTAACGCGTGGCGCAGATCACTGATGAGCGCGAAGCGATTGACCGACTCCGCGTGCATGCCCGGAGTGAAGACCACGTGGTGGCCCTTGCCTTCGCGTTTGGCTTCGTAGAGGGCGAGGTCGGCCTCGTGAACGATTTCGTTGTAACCCAGACTCGTCTCGTCCCACACGACGACGCCCACGCTGGCGCGCTGTTCAACGTGCACGCCGTCAATGATGAAGGGCTCGCGCAACGAATCGAGCAG
>PMAL01000035.1 GCA_003152555.1 Acidimicrobiaceae bacterium
CTCTCGAAGCAGACCGTGGCCGGGCTACTGCCACGAGTGACGATCCCGACGGTTTTTGTGCTGGGGGCGGACAGCCCAATCCCTCCCTCGCACGGCCTAGCCTCGGCGGCCCTGATTCCAGGGGCCAGAACAGAGGTGCTTGAAGGCTGTGGACATTTCCCTTGGCTCGAGCGACCTGGTGTTGTCAGGAACGCGCTCGATTCACTACGCGCGCTCTAGGAACTTCGGAGTGATTCGTTCGCCTACGACTCTGACAGAATCTTACGAGTCGAGCCGCCAGTGCAAGGTTGCACTCCTAACGTCGGGCCTTCGACACCGATGTGTGAATGACGTTCCGCGTCCCTACCCTGACAAAGCCGGTCGACATTCGGTGCAGTGACCGTTTCATGGATTCTGGCCCTAGGGAAGCTTCGTGAATTTAATGCGCGTGCTGAAAAGTGGTCGACGCAGGCGCCTGGTCACGTTCGTGTAGCGTGACCGCATCGGGCTTGGCGCCGCCATCGGTCCATTACTAGGGGGAACAGTTATGCCAACCATTATCGGTTACCACAGTGTGAAAGACACGGATCATTGGTTGTCCTCGCCTAAGCGCGAAGAGATCTTCGGGCCCCTCGGTGTGAGTAACATCCGGACGTTCGTCGATCCGCAGGACCGAACTCGGGTTGCTGTGCTCATGGACGTTGCCGATATGGACGCTCTTATGGGCGCGATGCAGTCCGAGGCGGGGGGCCAGGCAATGGAACACGACGGAGTGTTGCCAGAAACCATGGTGATCCTCGTAGAGGCTTAGCCCTGACCTTATTTCGAAAGCAGTAAAACGCAGAGGTTCGCGACACGCGAGGCTACGCCAAATTCGGCGACCTCGACTCCTTGCCAAGAGATTGCCCAGTACACGGATGGAGACGTGGCGGGCAAGATCCAAAAGAAGAGTCGCAACTTATGGGGGCGACGAAGGCCCACTTTTCGGCCTCGGTCAGGCTTCAGTCAGCCGAGCTGCCAGTGCAAGCTGGCGGACCTTTCGGGTCGGGTCTTCGACGCAAAACAGGTCTTCGTTTAGAATTACCGCTGGTCTTGGCCTCAGTTAGGCATGATGACTTTGTGTGATCAGTCGGTTCCAGGTCTCCCCGGTGCTCGATCTGGATGAACTGACTATTGTGACAGTTGGATGGTGGAGGAATTGACCGTACCGATCCACCTCGGAAGTGTTGGGTGATGATGGGCATTCAATCNNCGTCGGTTATTGTGCTCCTCGTCGTCATTGTGGTGGTTGCCTTCTTGGCATCGACCCTGCATGTCGTCCACCAGTACGAGAAGGGTGTGGTATTTCACTTCGGGCGCGTCGTTTCGGAAAAGGAACCAGGACTCGTCTTCGTCCTACCGGTCATGAACGTCGTGCGCAAGGTCTCGTTCCGCATTGTGACGATGCCGATCCAGTCGCAGGGGATCATCACGCGCGACAACGTGAGCGTCGACGTCTCTGCCGTCTCCTACTACCGCGTGGTTGACGCGACGAAATCGGTCGTCGCTATCGAGAACGTCCAGGAGGCCATCAATCAGATCGCCCAGACCACGTTGCGCAAAGTTGTCGGCCAGCACACTCTCGACGAGATGCTCTCCGAAACCGACCGCATAAACGTCGACATCAGGGAGATTCTCGACGTCCAGACTGTCGATTGGGGCGTGCTGGTGACGCTGGTCGAACTGAAGGATATCCAATTGCCGGACACCATGAAGCGGGCGATGGCGCGCCAAGCGGAGGCGGAGAGGGAGAAGAGGGCGAAGATCATCGCCGCCGAAGGCGAATTCCTCGCGGCGACCGCCTTGGGTGAAGCATCGGACATCATGATGGCGCACCCGCTTGCTCTCCAATTGCGTAACCTTCAAACTTTGATCGAAATTGGGGTCGACAAGAATACGACGGTGGTGTTCCCTGGACCGCTTATGAGCACCATTCAAGAGATGGGGGCTTTCCTCACTCGAGAGACAAATGCAATCGATAAGTTGGCGAAACCTGTCGCCAGCGAGAGCCCGACGCAGAACGTGGATCCGGAAAAGCTTGCGCTGTAACCCTGAATGGGTTTGGTGGCAGGGCTTCAATCGGGGTCGGTCGTCCGTGAGCGTCTGATGGGATTTTCCTTTCAGAAAAGGGGGCGACAGTCTCCAGTGCGAGGTTCCATTCTTGTGACGCCGGACCTTCGACACCACATTGGACTAGATCGCTAACCGCCAGTGCGGGGTTGCATTCCCCAGCACGAGCAAGTGTGCGTTCTTGGCGAGAATCACTTACTGGGTGTGTCCCTATTGACGCCAGCGTGCCGCGCAGATGCGTTAGCGGATCTGCCGATGGGCGGGCACGTCCTGCAGTTCGCCCGCTGAGAGAGCCCGGGTTGTGGAGTGGCATCCGTGACGAGGTACCGTGGCACGCATGTCCTTGTCAACGCCCACGCTGCACACCGCTCGCCTGCGACTGCGTCCCTTCAACGACTCGGACGCGAACGCCCTCTTCGCGCTGCACAGCAATGCCTACGTGTTGCGCTACTGGGACTCGCCGCCCTGGAGCAATCGTCTGCGCGCCGAGCGGTTCATAACGACTTGCCGACAGATCGCCGAGGCGGGCACCGGGACGCGGCTGGCCGTGGACCGTGTTTCCGACGCGGCGTTCATTGGCTGGTGCAGCCTGACCCGGTGGAACCCGGACTACCGCAGCGCGTCGATGGGCTACTGCTTCGACGATGCAGCGTGGGGCCAGGGCTACGCGACCGAGGCCGCCCGGGCCTTGCTGCAGTGGGCATTCGACACGCTGGATTTGAATCGAGTCCAGGCCGAGACCGATACGCG
>PMAL01000183.1:0-945 GCA_003152555.1 Acidimicrobiaceae bacterium
TGCACACCGAGATGTGGGAACAGCCCTCGGTGCAGGAAAACCTGGCCACCCTGCGCCGTCGCGGTGTCCTGGTGCTCGAACCCGAGACGGGGGTGCTCGCCGGCGGTGACGAGGGGGCCGGACGACTGCCCGAACCCGAGATCATTTTTTCGCTCATCGAAAAGATCGTCCGGGGTTACCGCGGACCCTTAAGCGGCAAGCGGCTGCTCATCACCGCCGGCGGCACTCGCGAACCGATTGACCCGGTTCGCGTGCTGACCAATCGCTCCTCGGGTCGTCAGGGTCACGCGCTGGCCGAAGTTGCCCAGCGACTCGGTGCACGGGTCACGTTGATCACGACGTCCGACCTCGCCCTGGCCCTTGACGTGGCGCGTGACATTGATGTCGTGCACGTGGAGACGGCCGCGCAAATGCACGACGAAACGATGAAGCGCTGGAGCGATAACGACGCGGTGATCATGGCCGCCGCTATTGCCGACTTCACGCTCACGCCCGCACCGGAAAAACTAAAGAAGCATGATGGCCCGCCAGTCCTTCATTTCGTCGCGACCGCTGACGTGGTGCTTGATTTGGTGGCGGCCAAGTCGCCCGGCCAGATCGTGGTCGGTTTTGGCGCCGAAACCACCGACGTCGTCAACAATGGTCTCGCGAAACTTGCACGAAAAGGTGTGGACCTGCTCGTGGTCAACGACGTGTCGGCCCCGGGGGCGGGCTTCGCGCACGAGACGAACGAAGTGGTCATCTTGGACCAGCTGGGTGGCGCGCAACGACTCTCACTTCGCTCTAAAGAAGCGATTTCCCTGGATATCTTGACTAGGGTGGCTTCAATGTTTGCCCAAGGAAACCAATGAGCGACCGTACCCTCTTTACCTCGGAGTCGGTGACGGAAGGACACCCCGACAAGATGGCCGACCAGGTCTCGGACAGCGTCTTGGATGCCATTCT
>PMAL01000183.1:1008-15917 GCA_003152555.1 Acidimicrobiaceae bacterium
GGCATTGGCAGCGAGGACATGCTCAACGCGCTTGGCGCCGGAGACCAGGGCATGATGTTTGGCTACGCCTGTGACGACAACGAAGACTTCATGCCGCTGCCGATCTGGTTGGCGCACCGCCTCTCGATGCGCCTGGCCCAGGTGCGTCGCTCGGGACTTGTTGGCTACTTGCGTCCTGACGGCAAGACCCAGGTCACGGTTGCCTACGAGGAGGGAAAGCCCGTGGCGATTGACACGGTGCTCATTTCGACCCAGCACGACGATAATTTCGATTCCGAGAGCGAGATCAAGCCCGACCTCTTAGAGCACGTGATCCGCCCCATGCTGCCCGCGGACCTCGATACCAGTTCCATGAAGATCTACGTGAATCCCTCGGGCAAGTTCGTGCTGGGTGGTCCCCACGCCGATACTGGACTCACGGGACGCAAGATCATTGTCGATACCTACGGCGGCATGGCCCGTCACGGCGGCGGCGCCTTCTCGGGCAAGGACCCCAGCAAGGTCGACCGTTCGGCCGCCTACGCCGCCCGGTGGGTGGCCAAGCACGTCGTGGCCTCGGGCGCGGCGAAACGTTGCGAAGTACAAGTGGCCTACGCCATCGGGGTCGCGCGCCCCGTGTCGGTGCTCGTCGAGACCTTCGGCACCGAAGTGGTCGACCGGGCCAAGATCGCCAAGGCCGTCGACGCCATCTTTGACCTGCGTCCGGCCGCCATCATTCGCGACCTCGACCTTCGCCGACCGCTCTACCTTCGCACCGCCGCCTACGGCCACTTCGGGCGCAGCGACCAGGGCTTCACCTGGGAACAGACACCCCGCCTCGACGACCTGCGCCGGGAACTGTCGCTGTCATAGTGGCCGCCGATCGCGCGGTTCGCATCTTCACCGAAGTCGCCGCGGTTGATCGTCCCTTCGATTATGCCGTTACCGAAAAGACCAGCCAGGTCGGTGTGGGTGACCGTGTCCGAGTTGACTTCAACAATCGCTCGGTGCGCGGCTGGGTGACCGGCGACGTCGAAGTCACGCGCGACCTCAAGCCACTCGTTAAGTGGCTGGGTTACGGTCCGCCGCCGACGCTGCTCGCGCTGCTCACGTGGGCCGCGCAGCGCTGGTACAGCCCGCTGTCGCGTCTCCTGATTTCGACCTCGCCCAAGCGACTGATAACGGCGCTGCCGTTGCCGCCGACGGCGCTGGCGCTGGCCAGAGGCGTTGCGGAGAGTGCGACGTACTTCGCACCGGGCGTGATCCAACTTTCTCCCACGACCGACCCATTGGCGTTGGTGCTGGGTGCCTACGAGTGGTGTCAGTCGCGTGAGGGTTCCCTGCTCATTCTGGTGCCGACCGAATCGTGGGCCAGTCGACTGCGCGGTCGCTTAGAGCAGCGCGGGTGCGCGATTGCCTCAGGCGAGAACGAGTGGGACCGGATGCGTGCGGGCTGGCCGGTCGTCGTGGGCCCGCGTGGCGCCGCGCTCGCGCCGGTGCCACGGGTCAGTGGGGCGCTCATCATCGACGCCGATGACGAGTCCTACCGTTCGCAGGCGTCGCCCACCTGGGACGCGACGACCATGTTGCGCGAGCGCTGCCAACGCGACGACGCGCCACTGTGGTTGACCTCAATGATCCCCTCGCCAGCAGTACTCGATCGCGGCACCTACGAAAAAGACGTCGACCTGGTGGGCGGTTGGCCCCGCGTTGAGGTAGTCGACCGACGCCAGAGCGACCCCCGCGACGGCGCGCTGTCGGCGTCGGCTCTCTCGGCGGCTCATCGTGCGCTGCACGGTGGCGATCCAGTCGCGGTGTGCGTGGTGCTACAACGCCTCGGCACCGGTCGACTGTTCGCGTGCGCCAAGTGCGGTGAGTTGGCGCGGTGCGCGACGTGTGGTCAGGGCGAAGAAGAAGTTGACGGCTTGGTTGCCTGTCGCGAGCGGCACGAACTTCGAGCAAAGTTCTGCCGATCGTGTGGCGCGACGAATCTCAAACGAATACGTGTGGGCGTGACGACGCTCGCCCGAGATGTGGCCAACCAGCTGAATCACGCGGTCAGTGAAGTGACTGCGGCGTCGGACCCGTCGGTGCCGCTCGAGCGGGTCGTGGTGGGCACCGAAGCGGTCTGGCAACGGGTACGGCGCTGTGGCGTCGTGATCTTTGTAGATTTTGATCAGTACTTGCTGGCCCCTCGAGAGTCGGCACGCCGCGCGGCGATAACGGCGGTGGGCAAGGCCGGGCGACTAGTGGGGTCGCGTCGCGAAGGTCGCGGAGGAGTGGTGCTGCAAACCCGACGCGGCGACGACTTGGTCCTCACCGCATTGCAACACGCCCGTTTCGAAGAGATCATCGCCGACGACGTCGCGACCGCTCAGATCTTAGAACTCAGCCCGTACGGGGCCAGCGCGGAGGTTACCGGTGACGGTGCGCAAGAATTTGTTGCCGGCCTCGCGGTTCGCGGTGTCACGACACAGATGACGCCCAACGGATACGTGCTGCGCTCGAAAGACGTGGGCACCCTTACCTCGGCGTTGGCCGCGGCCCTTCGTCCCGCCGCTAAAGTTCGCGTCGCGGTGCAGTAGCGACTTTCATCGAGCGGCGTGTTGAGGTTATATGAATTTCTGGACAAAACGTGCGTCGCCGCCGTGTCCGCGAGGTCCGAACCGTCGCCTCGCGCGAACGGTCTGGCGGCCATTGGCCCAAGGGTGAGCGGTATCCTAGTGGGGTGAGCCTGTTACCAATTCGTGTTTACGGCGACCCCGTGCTGAACGAGGTCACGACCGAGGTCGAGAACATTGACGGCCAGATCAAAGCGCTCGCGGAGTCGATGATTGAAACGATGTACGACGCGCCGGGGGTTGGTCTGGCGGCCAATCAAATCGGCGTCCAGAAGCGGATGTTCGTCTACGACCAGGGCGAGGGCGACGGCGCTTACGTGGTGATCAATCCCACCATCGTCGAGACAGAGGGGGAGTGGACCTTTCATGAGGGCTGCCTGTCGGTGCCCGGACTCGGTTGGGACATCACGCGCGCCAACGCCGTGCACCTCACTGGCTACGACCTCGACGGCAACGAGATCGACATTCAGACCGACGAATACGAGGGCCGCATATTTCAGCACGAGATGGACCACCTCAACGGTGTGCTCCTGATCGAGCGCCTGGACGCCGATCAACGTCGGGAGGCCAAGATTCTGCTTCGCGAACAGCGAGCGCTGATCGCCGCGAACGATCCCGACGGTCTCCATCGCCTCTTCGGCGACTAGATGCGCCTCGCCTTTCTCGGCACTCCCGAAGCGTCCGTTGTCTCGCTGCGTGCCCTGGTTGGGGCCGGTCACGACGTGGTGCTCGTCATCACGCGACCTGACCGTCGACGCGGACGCGGCAGCGCAACATCGCCGAGTCCCGTCAAAGCGGCCGCGCTGCAGCTGGGGCTCAACGTGAGCCACGACATTGGCGACCTCGATGGCCTCGATATTGAGCGTGGGGTGGTGGTGGCCTATGGCTCACTCATCCGCGCACCGGTGCTGGAGCAACTTCCCATGTTGAACGTGCATTTTTCGCTGCTGCCACGCTGGCGCGGGGCCGCGCCGGTGGAATGGGCCATCCTCGCCGGCGACGAAGTCACGGGAGTGTCAATCATGTCGCTTGAAGTGGCGCTCGATACCGGGCCCGTGCACCTCGCGCGCCAACTGTCGATCGGTGACAAAAACGCGAGCGAACTACTTGAGGAATTGAGCCAATTGGGCGCAACGGCATTGCTGGAAGTCTTGGCGTCGCCCGATCTGTTGGCGCACCCGCGCGCGCAAGAGGGCGAAGCAACGTACGCGGCCAAACTGACGTCGGAAACGTTCCATGTGGTCCCCACCATGGATCAATCACTGATGTTGCGCACGGTGCGTTTGGGACGGGCCTATACCTTGGTCAACGGTCGCCGCTTGCGAATCCTTCGCGCACACGCAACGGATGTGACGGGCACGGCGGGCACGCTCGGCGTGATCAACGGCATGGTGGTGCTCCAGGGTGCACTCGGATCAATTTGCGTGGATGAGGTGCAGTCCGAAGGTTCCACTCCAATGTCGGTTACGGCGTGGTGGGCGGGTGCGCGAGTGGATGGTGCTAGCGCCCTATGGTCCTAGACGCGCAGCGCCGCCCATAGGCTTGATTGGTGACGTTAATTGATGCTGGTCCCGCGGGCGCTCTGCGAATAGCTCCTTCGATATTGGCCGCAGATTTCGGTTCGCTCGCCAATGCGGTCGAGGGAATTGACGCGCAAACCGACTGGCTGCACGTGGACGTCATGGACGGTCACTTCGTGCCGAACGTCTCAATTGGACCCCCGGTGGTCGCCTCATTACGCAGGTACAGCGACCGATTTTTCGATTGCCATCTCATGATGAGCGAACCCGGCCGTTACCTCGAGGCCTTCGCGAAGGCCGGTGCCGACGGCTGCACCGTGCACGTGGAAGTGGGTGGGACTGCGGCACTGATCTGCGATGCACGCTCGCTCGGACTGCGCATTGGTTTGGCGGCCAATCCCGACACCCCGTACGACACCGTCGCCCCGTTCCTTGGCGACATCGACCTGCTGCTCTTGATGACGGTCTTTCCCGGCTTCGGTGGACAGTCCTTCATGGGCGACGTCATGAGCAAGGTGCAGACAGCGCGCTGCGACGTCGAGTCCGGTTCCCTGGCGCTCGATATTGAAGTCGATGGCGGCATTGATCTCGTGACGGCGCCGGTAGCGGTGCGCGCGGGAGCCAACGTGCTGGTGGCGGGATCAGCGATCTTTTCGCGACCTTATCCGCTCGAGGCGGCCCAAGCGCTGCGCGCGGCGGCGCTCGAAGGACGTGAGTGATGATCACCAACACCGATCTAATGCTGATGGCGGTCCGGGCGGGCGACAAGGCGCGCTACCACGCGCCGCCCAATCCCTGGGTCGGCGCGCTGGTGGTGGGCGAGCGCGGCGTCATGATCGCCGAGGGTCATACCCAGGTGCCCGGCGAGGCGCACGCCGAGGTCGTCGCGTTGCGTCGCGCGGGCGAACGCGCGCTGGGCGCCACATTGGTCGTCACCCTCGAGCCGTGTTGTCACGTGGGGCGAACCGGACCGTGCACCGACGTCATCATCAAGGCCGGCATTTCCCGAGTGGTCATCGGCACGATCGACCCGGACCCGCGCGTGTCGGGCCAGGGGATCGCGCAACTTCGTGCGTCGGGCATCGACGTGGAGGTTGGCATCGAAGAAGACGTCGTGCGCGCCCAGCTCGCGCCGTATCTGTGGCACCGGGTGACCGGTCGTCCGTACGTCGTCGCCAAGATCGCCTCGACCCTCGACGGGGTCGTCGCCATGGCCGACGGCACGAGCAAATGGATCACCGGAGAGCCGGCGCGACTCGATGCGCACGTCGTGCGAGCCCAAAGCCAGGCAATCATCGTTGGCGCCGGGACGGTGCGCAGTGACGACCCCCGACTAACGGCCCGTCTCGACGACATCATCCTCGAACCGCTGCGCGTGGTGCTGGGCCACGCCCCCGAGAACGCACGAGTGCGACCGTGCCTCGAACGAACTGGCGATCTCGGTTACATCCTGGACGAATTGGCTCACCACGACGTGATCCAGGTGCTCGTCGAAGGCGGCCCCACGACCATGAGCGCCTTCTTCGCGGCCGGTCTGGTGAACCACGTCGTGTGGTACCAGGCGGCGGCTTTTGGCGGTGGTGAGGGCACGGCCGGGGCGCTGCGAAGCCTTTCAACATCAACAATTGGTCAACTTCGCCGTGGACGTCTGGTGGACGTGCGGCGAATCGGCGAAGATATACGTATAGACGTGGAGGTCTGATGGCGTTAGCGACGATCGAAGAAGCGATCACCCAACTGCGAGGTGGCGGCATGGTCGTCGTTGTCGACGACGAGGATCGCGAGAACGAAGGCGACCTGATCATGGCCGCCGAGGACGTGACGGCCGAGCACATGGCCTTCTTCTTGGAACACACATCGGGCGTGTTCTGCGTCCCCTTGGAATCCGAGCGCGCCGACCAGTTGCAATTGCCGTTAATGGTGGTGGCCAACACCGAGGCCCAGCGCACGGCCTTCACCGTGAGTGTTGATTTTCGCCATGGTACATCCACGGGCATCTCCGCGCGCGACCGGGCGGCCACGGTGCGTGCCTTGATTGACCCCGAGACGCGCGCGAATGACCTCAACCGGCCTGGGCACATCTTTCCCTTGCGCTACCGCACCGGTGGCGTCCTCAAGCGAGCAGGACACACGGAAGCGACGGTGGACCTCTGCCGACTTGCGGGCAAGTTCCCCGGTGGCGTGCTCTGTGAGATCGTGACCTCGGACAAGTCGGGCATGGCCCGACTGCCGGAGCTCGAAGAGTTTGCCGCCACGCACGGTCTGCCGCTCGTCTCGATCGCCGACCTCATCCGCTATCGCCGCCAGCACGAGAAGCTGGTGCGCCGGGTGGCCGAGGCGTCCCTGCCCACCGAGCACGGGCTGTTCCAAGCCTTCGTCTTTGAGTCGGTGCTTGACGGCGAGCAGCATCTCGCCCTCGTGTACGGCGACATTGCCAACACCAAGGACGTCCTCGTGCGCGTGCACTCGGAGTGCCTGACCGGCGACGTGATGGGCTCAATGCGTTGTGACTGCGGTCCACAACTGCACACCGCGCTCGCGAAGATCGCCGCCGAGGGCGCGGGCGTGGTGGTGTACTTGCGCGGTCACGAGGGCCGGGGCATTGGACTGGGTCACAAGATTCGCGCGTACGCCCTGCAAGAAGAGGGCTCGGATACCGTCGACGCCAACATTGAATTGGGCCTGCCCGTTGACTCGCGTGAGTACGGCATCGGGGCCCAGATCCTGGTGGACCTGGGCGTCACGTCAATGCGCATCATGACCAATAACCCGAGTAAGTACGGCGGCCTCGAGGGCTTCGGACTTAACATTACTGAACGCGTCGCAATAGAGAGTCTGCCGACGGAATTTAACATTGGCTACCTGCGCACCAAGCGTGAACGCATGGGCCACTTGCTCGACGGTCTTGATGAACTCGACTGACGAGACCGATTTCGACGCGAACGACACCGAGCAACTTCGCGCGCGCGCCGGCGAGTATCTAGAGGGAGCCCGTGACGGCCGCGGGCTTCGCGTCGGCGTTGCCTGTGCGCGATTCAACGGGGCCATTACTTCGCGGCTGCTCGTCAGTGCACTCGACACGTTGGCCGAAGCCGGGGTTGATCGATCGGATATCTCGATTGGTTGGGTGCCGGGTGCGTTTGAGTTGCCATTGCTGGCGCTGGCCTACGCCGACGCCAACCGCCCCTTTGACGCGGTGCTCACGTTGGGCGCAGTCATCCGCGGTGAAACCAGTCACTACGAAATTGTGTCGGGGGAGTGCGCTCGAGGGATCCAGGACGTACAACTCAGCACGAGGGTGCCCGTCGTGTTTGGTGTGCTCACCGTCGAAAACGTCGAGCAGGCACTCGAACGCTCGCTGCCCGACGAGACCAACAAGGGACGCGAAGCCGCGTTGACGGCCCTGGAGATGGTGTCGATCCTTCGCCAAGGAACGATTGCCAGTTGATCGAGGTCGCCGGTTTCGTTGAATCCTTTGACGATCGTCGAGGAGACGGATACATCCATGGCGACGACGGCGAGCAATTCTACTTTCACTGTGTGCAAATCAGCGACGGATCACGGAGCATTCCCGTTGGTGCTCGAGTGACGGCCCAGCGCCGCGTCGGGCGACTAGGCCGCGATGAAGTTGGCCACGTCATTGCTCTTTCGTAGCAATTGGGACAATGTTAAAATTTCCTCATGAGTGACTACGACGACGCGAGAGTGCAGTGTACGGACACCGCGGTCAATCTTCGCGGCTACTACTTTCCGTGGGGAACCAAGCGGATTGCGTACAGTTCAATTCGAGACGTGACTCGAGTTGAGACGGGGGCGCTGCGAGGTCGGGCGAGAATTTGGGGGACCGCTAACCCCGGCTTGTGGGCCAACTTCGACCCCGAGCGTCCTAAGAAGAAGTTTGCGCTGATTCTGGATCTCGCCAAACGGGTGAAGCCGTTCATAACGCCTGACGATCTGGACGCCGTCGAGGCGCTGATACGCGAGCGCGCGCATCTTGGGCCGAGCGGTGGGCCTTCCGCACGCGGTCCTATCATTTGAGAATTGATGGCGTACGCGGAGCGCGGTGAACGCTGCATTGTTGTCAACGAGTGTGCTGAGCACCAGGGGAAGAATGACCGAAAGATGCGTCTCGCGTGCACCCCGTCGAAGAAATGTTTTCACCGTGACGACTCTCCTGGGTTCCGTCGTGGTTGGCGTGCTCAACATCGCGAGTCCCGCTAGTCCCGCCAGCAATGCGCACCAATCGCGGACGCACCTCGCGTCCGCGACTCACCTGGAGCAACCAGCGGGCTTGGCCATTGCCGCCAACGGTGACTTGATCATCGCCGATCAGCAGCTCAACGAGGTCCTCGTGCGGCTGCCGTCGGGGACGTTGCGGGTCATTGCCGGCACCGGCAGCGCCGGATTCAGCGGCGACGGCGGTCGGGCAGTGAACGCGCGGTTGCGTGGGCCCACCGCGGTGGCGCTCGGTGCGAACGGGACGATTTACGTTGATGATCAGGGCAATAATCGTGTGCGCGCGCTGTCGCCCGATGGTCGCATTATGACGGTTGCCGGTAACGGAGCCACGAGCGGGTCGCGAATCAAAGCGGGTTCCATCGCGACCAACGACGCCATCGCGCCCAGTGACGTGACCACAGGTCGCAATGGTCGCTTGTATATTGCCGCCGCCAATGACGTGGTGGAACTATCCGCGACGGGCACGATTGCGAGTGTCATTGATTTGACCAAGACGCCGGGTGTGAAGCTGCGCTACCAGGCCTGTGATCCCGAGTCGATTGCCTTTGATCCCACCGGCAACCTTTTCGTGGGCTGCGATAACAGTCGTGAACTCATCGAGCGAATGACCAGCGGTCATTTTGAGATGGTCGAATCCTTCTACCGGCCGCACGACTTTCCCGGCATCGCCTTTACCAAGGGCGGCGCGTTACTCGTCGTCAACCGCGAGGTGCTGTTCGGCGTAATCGACAATCACGCCACGTCGCTGATTGGACTAAAGACTTTTCCACACTCCGTGGTCTGCGTGCCCAGCGGGATCGCCGTGTCGACCAACGGCACCATCTATACCGACTGTCAATCGGGCGATGGATTTGATACCGGTGCGGGACTGGCGAAAATCACTCCCGCAGGCGGCATCGTGCTGTTGCGCCTCTGGAAGGAGCAGTAACCGGCGCCCGGGCTCTGCATCTTGTGACCTTCTGCTCTAGGGTGGTCGCGTTTTTGCATGAGACGCTGGTTGAAACCGCTGACACTGGAGTCAACATGCGCCGTAAGACCTTGGACCTACTACTTGTGTGGCTGGGCGGCTTGCTCACCATCATGCTGCTCGTCGCGGGCGCGGGCCTGCTCTTCGGTGCCAACTTCACTTCCTCGTCGGTTACGACCCAGCTCGCTCAACAGAAGGTCTACTTCGATAACACCGCGGCGCTCAATGCCGAGGGTCCGACGGTGTCGAAGTACTTGGACCAGTACGCCGGTCAGCAACTGCTAACTGGCACCCAGGCCCAGGCCTACGCCAACCACTTCATCCAGGTCCACCTCAACGCCATTGACCATGGCAAGACCTACGCGCAGGCGAGCACGGCGTGTGACCTCGCGCCTACGGTGGCGTGTAACGCACAGGACCAGTTGCTCTTTGAAGGTTCCACCACCAGGGGACTGCTGCTGAACGCCTACGCCTTCGGCACCATTGCCACCATTGCCATGTTCGCCGCGTACGCGTCGTTCGCCCTCGCGTTCTTCATGCTGGTATTGACCTTGCTCGGACTTCGTCACTACCGCCAGGGCGATCCCGAGATCACAATTTAGCGGTACCACCTCGACGAGTGAACCCGGGCCCCCCCTCGGGTTCACTCGCAGTATCAGCCCACGGGCGTTCGGAGAATCCTTCGAGCGCCCGTTGTTGTTCGCTGATCGTTGCCACTCGCGTCTCTTCGCGCCGTGTAAAGACGCGCACCTGTGACAGACTCGTCGAATGAAGAAGCGTCAATTGAGTCGCGCCCAACGCATCGTGACGATCATCGGTCTCGGTTTCGCGTTTGACGCGTTCGGCCAATGGTTGATGACCATTGGTGCACGGGCCAACTTTGGTTGGGTAGCGTACGCACCGCTCAGTAATCAGTCGGCACCATCCCTGGCGGGCGGGCTGCACCCGTGGGTGCGATTCGTTATTTGGATGATCCTGATTGCTCTGTGGACCGGCGCCGCGGTCTTACTGCTCAGTGAGCGCTCGACCTCGCACGGAGAAGCGCTAACGCACGAGATCTGAGTGGAATTACGCGCTGGCGCTGGTGGCGGCGCGGACGTAGACCTGTTGGACTTCGGCGAGGGCGCTGCGGTACAGGTTCACGTTCTCACCCAGTCGCTCGTCGCCGGCTTTGAGAATCGCGGCCACGATGTCGATGATCAACTGCGCCTGGCTCAGATCGGCTGGGGTGGAGGCGAGGTGGACGGCAGCCAACTGGATCAAATGGAATATGTAGTTGCCGAGGATCAGTTCAACGGGAGTGGCACGCAACATCTCAAGTTCGTCGGCTTCCTCGGCGCTGTTAGTAGTTTCGGAGTCATCATTCACGCCATTCAAGGTAGTCGCAGGTCGCCGATTCGTGCACCAAAAGGCGAGACAAACGCATTCTGCTACTGTGGTGGGGCAGTTCAGCAAGTGAGGTTGGCAATGCCGACGTCCACCTAGGCACGAAGAGTGCATTGGGTTCCAGGAGTTTTGCGCCCCGCTTGCCGTGGCGACACCACAGTGGTGTCGCGTAGAGCGAGGAGAGAATTATCGCAACAGTGCCTGGAGACCACCGCGTCAACGAACGCATTCGTGTGGACAGTATTCGACTCATAGACCACGAGGGAAATCAACGTGGCGTGATTTCGACCCGCGAAGCGCTGGAGTTGGCCCGCAGTCTGGATCTGGACCTTGTGGAAATTGCCCCGACGGCGAACCCGCCCGTATGTCGAATCATGGACTACGGCAAGTTCAAATTCGACGAGGCTCAGAAGGCCAAGGAATCGCGTCGCAAGACGCTCAACGTCGGCGTCAAGGAGATGAAGTACCGCCCGAAAATCGGTCCCGGTGACTTTGACACGAAGACTCGGCTGGTTGAGCGGTTCCTGACTGAAGGTCACAAGGTGAAGATCACCATCATGTTCCGTGGACGAGAGTCGGCCCACCCCGAGCTCGGCGCCAAGATCTTGGACCGCATTGTCGAGAAGTTGACGGACATTGCCAAGATCGAGTCGGCACCGAAATTGGACGGACGCAACATGATCATGGTGCTGGGACCGGACAAGAAGTCCAAACCCAAAAATGAGGACGGCGCCAAACCGGCCGTCAAGCAAGTGGTAGCGGCAGTGGCCTCGGCCGCCGCGCCAACAGAGATCGTGCAGCAAGAAGTCGCGCCGAGCGTATCGGCCGAAGCAACGTTAGAGGAGGGCTGAGATGCCGAAGATGAAGACAGACAGTGGTGCGAAGAAGCGAATCAAGGTGACCGGATCCGGTCGTCTTCGCCGCCGCAAGGCCTTTCGAGGCCACCTCATGGAGGGTAAGTCCTCCGTGCGCGCGCGTCGACTCGGTCGCGACACCGACCTTTCGCCCGGCCAGGAAAAGAACGTCAAGAAGTTGATGGGCCTGTAAGAACGAGTTAGGAAAGAGAAACCAACATGGCACGTGTAAAGAGGGCGGTCAACGCCAAGAAGCATCACAAGGCGGTACTCGAAGAGGCGAAGGGTTACTACGGCGACCGTAGCCGGACCTTTCGCGCCGCGAACCAGGCCGTGCAGCACTCGGGGGTCTACGCCTTTCGTGACCGTCGAGCGCGCAAGGGTGAATTCCGTAAGCTCTGGATTCAGCGCATCAACGCCGGCACCCGGGCCCACGGTATGAGCTATAGCCGCTTTATCGCGGGCCTCAACGCCGCCGGCATTGAAGTCGACCGTCGCATCTTGGCGGACTTGGCCGTGAATGACAGCGCCGCATTCGGCGCCATCGTCACCCAGGCCAACGACGCGCTGACGAAGTAGGCCACCCTGATTGAGGCCTTGGGGTCGTCACACCAGCGAGTGCGTCGACTTCGCCGCCTCGTCCAGAAACGTTCGCTGCGCTGGAGTGAGGGCGTCTGTGTCCTTGAAGGGCCGGACCTCATCGCGGCGGCGCTTGACAGCGGCGTCGAATTTGAAGCCCTCTACGTAGATGGCGGACACGTTGACAGCCCTGAGGTTTCGGCACTCATTCGTCGCGCAGAGGCGCAGGGCGTTCGAGTCTTCACGCTGGCGGCGGGCGTACTCGAGAAGGTCGCCGACGCCACCACACCTCAGCCACTGCTCGGCGCGGTTCGTTTTCCGATTGCGGAGCTATCTGCGATTGCGAGTGAGGGACTCATCCTGGTGCTGCACGACGTGCGCGATCCCGGCAACGCGGGCACCATCATTCGTTCGAGCGACGCGGCCGGGGTCGCGGCCGTGATCTTTACCGGCCAGTCGGTCGATCCCTTTAATCCCAAGACACTTCGTGCCACCGCCGGATCGATCTTTCACGTGCCCATCGCAGTGGCCACGTTGGGAGAGACCCTCTCCCACTTTGTCGCACAGGGTGCCCGTACGTACGCGACCGTCGTGCACGGGGGAGTGGATCACCGCGCCGTCGATTTTCTGAAACTGTCCGTCGTTGTCATTGGCAACGAGGCCGACGGTCTCGACGACGCTGCGGTCGCCGCGTGTCAGGGCGCCGTGAGCATTGCGATGGCCGGGCGAAACGAGTCGCTCAACGCGGGAGTGGCGGCGGCACTGATTGTCTTTGAGGCTCTGTGGCAGCGCCAAGGCGCAGATTCACCCCTGCCGCCATCTAGCCTTACTGGGACATGACGCCCTCGCCCCTCGCCGAACTCGACAGCCAAAAGGCTGCATTGCTGCGTTCAATCGCGGCACTTTCGACGCTCGATGCCTTGCGCGAGAGCGAACCAACGATCACGGGAAAGCGCTCGATTTTGTCGTCGCTCCAGAAGTCATTGGGATCACTCGAGCCCGAGGCGCGTCGTGATGCCGGCGCCCAATTACAAGAGGCCCGGCGTGAAGTGGAGGATGCGCTGTTGCGTCGCCGCGAGGAGTTGGCACACGCGCAGCGCGCCGAGTCGCTGGGGGCCGACCGTCTCGACCTCGGCGACGTCGTGGTGAGTGCCGTTCGCGTGCCGGTGTCGATGGGACATCCCAATCTGGTGGCGAGCACCCAACGAGAACTCGAGGACGTCTTCGTGGGCATGGGCTTTACGGTCGCCGATGGTCCCGAGGTTGAGAGCGACTGGTACAACTTCGAAGCGCTCAACATCCCACCGGCCCACCCGGCACGCGGACTATGGGACACGTTCTACGTCGATCTCGGGGAACCCGAAACCGTCGTGCTGCGAACGCACACGTCGCCCACGCAGATTCACTTGATGGAAACAGCCGTCGCGAACAACTCGCTGCCGATTCATTCAGTCATGCCCGGTCGTTGCCACCGGCGCGACACACCTGACTCGAGCCACCTGCCAACCTTCCACCAGATTGAAGGACTCGTGGTCGACCGCGGCATCACCTTCGCCGACCTCGCGGGCGTCATTGAGACCTTCACCAAGTCGTACTTCGGTGCGGACATTGCCGCTCGCCTGCGTCCCGGATACTTCCCCTTCACCGAACCATCCGCCGAATTCGAGATCACCTGCACGATCTGTCGTGGTGAGGGGTGCCGCACGTGCTCCCAGACCGGATGGCTGGAATTGGGCGGCTCGGGCATGTTGGACCCCGCGGTGTTCGACGCCGTGGGTATTGATGGCAACGAGTGGAGCGGATTCGCGTTCGGCTTCGGTATCGACCGGTGCGCGCAGATGCGCTACCAGGTCGGCGACATGCGCGCGCTCATAGAAAATGACACCAGATTCTTGAGACAGTTCTCGTGAGGATCCCGCTGTCGTGGTTGCGCGAGTTCGTTGATCTGCCCGAGTCGGCCGCGACCCTGCGGCCGACGCTCGACGACCTCGGGCTGGTCGTCGAGGGAATCGACACGGTGGGCGAGGGCCTGGAGGACGTGGTCGTGGCGCGCATCGACGAGATCCGCGCGATAAACGGCGCGGACCGGGTGCGCCTCGTGGTGGTCGACGCCGGCAACGGTCCGCTTGAGATTGTGTGCGGCGCCACCAATTTTGCGTTGGGCAATCACGTGCCGCTCGCCCCGGTCGGCGCGACGTTACCGGGTGGATTCGAGATCACGCAGCGAACCATGCGCGGGGTCACCTCGAACGGCATGCTCTGCTCGGGCCGCGAGCTTGGCCTCAGTGACGACCATCGCGGTCTCCTGATACTCGACGGGATGACGACGCCGCAGGTCGGCATGGGTCTCCTCGAGGCGCTCAGCATTTCTCCTGACGAGATATTCGACATTTCTGTGGAGGGCAACCGACCCGACGCCTGGTCGGTCGAAGGGGTCGCGCGTGACCTGGCGACCCGACTCGGTCGAACCTTGCGCTCGCCCGCGCTCGCCACGCCCAACGTCAACGACCCGAGCGAAGCGTTCGCGTCGGCCGGCATTGACGCACCTGACCTATGCGGGCGATTGACGGTGTCGGTGTTGCGTCACGTGGTGGTTCGACCCTCACCGGCGTGGCTGGTCCAGCGCCTCGAGAGCGCGGGCATGCGAGCGATCTCGAACGTGGTCGACGCGTCCAACTACGTCATGCTCGAACTGGGCCAACCAACGCACCCCTACGACGCCGACTTTGTCGCGGGTCACACGATTCGAGCTCGTCGGGCGCGA
>PMAL01000200.1:0-15333 GCA_003152555.1 Acidimicrobiaceae bacterium
TTTTCGAACTCGAACGCCCATCCGCTCGGCTGTAGGTTCGGTCGGCGAATGGACCAGTCACCTTGGACGGTGATTTCCTGGCTCAGCAAGTAGCGCGAAGCCGAGCGCAAGACGGGGTCTTCGGCCGAAAGTCCCGCGTCAGCGAGTGCCGTCACGGCCAGGGCGGTGTCCCACACCGGAGACTGGCAGGCTTCGAGACGTCGTCCCGCGTCATCTTCGATCGTGAAGTTGTCAAGTCCCACGATGCCCGCGTGCATGACGGGATGATCAAGGGCGTAGCCCTGCAGGCGAAGCGCAATCAGTGAGTAGACCCATGGCGGCTGAATGCCGCCCCAAGAACCGTCGGCCTCTTGACGTTGCACGATCCAACGTTCGGCTCGGCGAAGCGCCGCTCGACGCAGGAACCTTATGGCGTGGCGTTCGTATAGGTGCAATAGCCTGTCGAGCGCCGCAAATCGCCCCGACCACGTGGTGAGCGGACCGCGTGGTGGGGTTTGGGCACCCGTCTTGAGCTCTTCGACCGTGAAGTTAAGTTGACGCGTGGGGCGATGCGCGCTCACGACGGTGAGAGCCACTATCGTCTGGCGAGCCCAGCAGCCAAAGTCGTATATGTTCAAAGGCAGGCGACGGCCGAGGTACATAAGTTCCGGCGGCAACACGGGAAGGTCATTCCACGACCACAAGTTAAACAGAGCGAGCCATATTCTGGTGAAGACGCGGCTGTTTTCAATCCCACCCGCCGCGAAGATGAAGTGTTGGGCGCGCTGTAGGTGTTCGTCATCGGCGGCGTCTCCGGCAAGGCGCAGTGCTACGTAGGCCTCAATGGTCGTTGAGAGGTCCGCGGGCCCACCGAAGAAATTGGCCCACGTGCCATCCTCGCGCTGTCGCGAGCGAATCCATTTTGCGGTGCTGGTGGTCTGTTCTTCGGTACGAATACCCAAGAATTCGCGCAAGAGAAGATCCTCGGCGTCAATCGCGACGTTGGTTTCGAGTTCACCCTTCCACCAACCGTTCGGGTCTTGAAGAGAAATGAGTGCGTCCATCGCATTCTTCAGCGTGTTCTTGACGTCTCGGTCGAACGACGGTGATGGCGGCTCGGAACGTTGCGCATCACAAGTGTTAGCGGAGCTGGAGCGATCGAAATCGTTCACTTATCTCTACCAATCACGTAACGAGCAATCACCGCGAGTTCGGTGCGCGCCGTGTTCGCCATAGGCGCATTCTCGAGCGCCATGAGCGCCGCGCCAAGCTCTTTCTCGGCCAACTCCAATGTCTCATACTGTGCGCCGCACTCTTCGAGCAGCACTATCGCTGCGGCGACCTCGGCTTCGGAGAGATCTCCTTCCACGGATGAGGTGGTTTCGGCGAAAACGTCGAAACCCTTTGCGTTCGCGATTGAAATTGGCAGTGTCTTCTTGCGTAGTCGAAGGTCGTTTCCCACCGGCTTGCCGGTGACACTGGGCTCGCCCCAGACACCGAGCATGTCATCGGTTGCTTGAAACGCGAGGCCGAGGTGATCGCCGTACTCCGACAGTGCGTTGACGACTGCGTCGTTGGCTCCGGCGAGGACCGCCCCGATCGATGCCGCGCATGCAAGCAGGGCACCGGTCTTTCCCGCCTCCATGCGCAGGCATTCCTCGAGCGACAGCGACGGTTGGTGTTCTGAGGCAATGTCCTGAGCTTGCCCGACAATCATTGCCTGGACAGCGTCGGCGAGGCGCCGGGCCGCCCATACGCGCTCAGCGGTCGGCTCTTCGAGGAGTAACTGAAACGCAAGGGCCGATAGCGCGTCGCCGGCGATGAGCGCTGGACCGACCCCGTACTTCGCCCACACGGTCGGTTCGTGGCGCCGGGTTGTATCGCCATCGATGATGTCGTCGTGAATGAGCGAGAAGTTGTGCACGAACTCAATCGCGAGCGCTCCCACGAGGCCTACTTGATCGTCAGCGTCTGCAGCGTTGGCCGACAGTAGCGCGAGGCACGCGCGCACGTATTTTCCTCCCGCGGCGAAATGGTGGCTCACCACAGGCTGAACTTCGAGGCCTAAACGTTGTGACGCCGCCTCGAGGGCCGGTACAACTAACGCTTTGGTTCTCGACAGGATTTCCAGCGCGGTGAGTTCGTTCTCGGGCTCTGAGAGCGAATTTGCCAACGTCACGTTTTTGCCCTCTCGCGATGGAGCGCGTCGGTACTACCTGAGCCTGAAAGAAGATTTAATACTCCTACCGCCGCTTCGTTCCCGCTTCGCACGGCGCCCTCCATGGTTGCCGGCCAGCCCATATTGCACCAGGCACCCGCGAGAAACAGCCCCGGCACGGGTGTCGTCGTTGACGGGCGTAGTGTTTCAATTCCCGGGGACGCCCGAAATGTGGCGGCGTGTTCGCGTGTGACTACCGATGCAAGAAGTTTGGCGTCACGCGCTCGAGGAAAGAGTTCGCACAGCGCTTCAAAGAACAGTGGCGCCAACTCACTTGTACCGACTCCTATGTACTTGTCGGCGGCGGAGAGCGATATGACAAGACATTGGCCGCTCGCCAGCCCGCAAGCATCGGATCGATCAAAGAGGAACTCGATCGGTGAGTCCAGGCACGCCACCATCGCCAAATCGGTCACCCTTCGATCAAGAACGAAGTGAATATTAACAATTGGCGAAGTTCCCAACCGCTCTGCGAGATGGAGCTCGCTGTTCAGCACTCCGAGTGTCTCGGCCACCTTAGGCGCCGTGGCCACGATAAGTGCGTCGAATGCGAGCACTTCGCCGTCGACGTGTACGGTGAACCCACCATTGGGTTGTGGAGTCACGGAGCTTGCTGATGTGTTGAGTAGTACCTCGGCCCCCGCTTGGTGCAGGGTTCTCAGCGCATTGCTCCCGTGCAGGGTGGTGAGGGGCACGACAGACCATCCGACGTCAGCGCCGTTGGACTGTTCGAGGAAACCCACGCGAAACACCATTGCGGCGAGCGCGAGTGACGACTGGTTGGCCCCCAAATTGAGCGTGGGTTGGATGATGAGATTCCAGAGTCGATCGATCGCGCGTTGGGACTGGCCATGTTGCCTGAGCCAGTCGCCGAAGGTCATGGTGTCGAGCGAGGGATCGCTCAGGTCGAGGCGTCGCAGCGCGAGCACTGCTCGCACGAGAAGAGCCCGCTCCTTGATCGACAGGAACCGGTAGCGCGCGAGCGACGAGACAAGATGCAGTGGGGCGGGAAGCCTCGAGCGGCTAATCGAGCTAACGGTCCCTCCAGGTGTCAGCACCGGCATGTTGAGGCGAGATTGCAGATAGACCTGTTCCGTCGCCCCGATTCGCTCGATGAACGCTTGATAGGCCGTACAGCAACCGAGAAACACGTGCTGACCGTTGTCGAAGGAGAGTCCGTCTCTTTCGATGGAAGTCGTAAGGCCACCTAAATGAGGGCGTCGCTCCAGGAGCGTGACGTCAATGCTTGCGTCAGCCAGCGCGAGCGCGGCCGCTACTCCGGCGAGACCTCCTCCGATTACGCCGACACGAGTGGGCCTCACGATCGTGCTGCTACGAGGCTGCTGATCGCTATCGATATTTTCTCGATGGTCGGGACCGTCACGCGCCCTTGCGTTACGGCGAGAGGGTTGCGTTCGATGCGTACGAGTAAACGCCGGTAGATTCCCGACATCGCCCCAACGCAGGCTCGACTTCTCGGGTTGAGCAGCGGCAAAAGCTGCAGCCCTTCGGCAAACCACTGTTCGGCTCGACCGCACTCGAGGGCCACGAGTCGGGCAATCTCAGGTCCAGGACCCGACAGATCCGGAGCACAACTCACGCGCAGGGCGTCTTGTGTGGGTAGATAAACGCGCCCGAGGGAACGATCCTCTAAGACGTCGCGCAATATATTTGTAAGTTGCAGTGCGACGCCGAGAGAGTCTGCGAGCGGCACCGCGACGCTTGGTTGATCAGTTCCGAAGATTGCGAGTGACAGTCGGCCGACTGAGCCAGCTACGTTGCGACAATATTTGACGAGGTCGTCAATTGTTTCGTATGAAGTTCCGATCACGTCCATCATGCAGCCGTCAATGATCTCGCCGAAGCACTCCATCGGAAGCTGGTAGCGGCGCTGCGCGTCGGCGACCGCTGCCAGAACGGGGTCATTCGTCTTCGGATCAAGAGCATCGATTTCCTTGCGCGCGAGTTGCAGGCCTGCGAACTTCTCATCAGGGGCTTCGTTGCCGTCACCAATATCGTCGATGCGCCGCGCGAGCGCATAGACCGCTGACATTGCCTGGCGCTCGGGCGTGCGCAAGAGGCGGATGCCGTAGGCAAAGTTCTTTGCTTCTCGACGAGTTATGCCCTCGCACCATTCATAGGCGTCATCGATGTTCACGCGGCACTCTTCTGAAGGGTCGCCTTGGTGAATTTGCGCGCCAGCTGTGTAGCGACGTCAAGCTTGCGTGGCCGACAGTGCACCGACAGCACGTCGTAGTGCTCGCGCTCGATTGACTCCACCGCCGCCACGCCACCAGCGACGAATCCCGAAACGGCAAAGCGCGCGCGCATCGGCAGCGACGAGGCGAGTGGCGAACCCGCGGTCAACAACGCTCGAGTTCGACGTGATTCCATGGCGATCAGATCTCGTAACGCGACACTTGCCGAGGGACGCAACAAATCCTCTTCGCTGCAGCGGAATTCGTTGAGGTCCTCAATTGGCAAATAAATGCGTCCGCGCCGGGCATCCTCACCAATATCTTGAAGATGCTCAACGAGCTGTAGGGCGATGCACACTTGGTCGGACCATTCGATTCGTTGTGTTGAGGAGAGTTTGAAGACCGCGAGCACCAGGTGTCCAATTGGCGCTGCCGAGAGCATGCAGTAGTCCACCAAATCGTCGAAGGTTGAATAACGTGTCACGCGTTGGTCCACCCGATTGGCCTCGATCAGGCTTCGAAATGGCTGAAGATTGAGATTCAGGTCCTGCATCACGGGGGTGAGCCGCTGAAAGACGGGATGAATCGCGCGTCCTTCGCTGGCCAAAGTGAGCTCGTCGTCGAGCCAGTCGAGCAGGGCCAGGCGGTCTCCTTGCGCCTCATCGCCGATGTCGTCGGTGAGACGGGCAAACGCGTAGATCGCCATGAGACGAGAGCGGATGTCCCGGGGAAGAAATCGAGAGGCCACGGGAAAATTCTCATGGCTCGCCCTGGCCGTGATGTCGTCTTTCGCACCAAACAAATTACTCATCGTTTGCGTTAATTTGCGTGACACTAACGGCGGCCCCTTTTGCGCAGTTCTGATGTTCGTTAACCTACCAGCCTTGCTAGCGTGTTCAACTTGTTGTCAGTATTCCTGTCTGGGCAACTTGACACACCGCGAGTGAGCACCATGTGATCGTTACGTTTGTTCGTCTAGAAGAGCAGACGCGGCGAACTGCGCAGAGGTCTCTACAACAACATCGCGGCGCTGCTCACTTCAGCATCTCCAAGATACGGCGCGCGGGGCGCTCGTGGAGAGACTCGGGGAAACTCGGGGGGTCGCCGAGCATCCGTTCTATTGCCACGGCTAAGGCTTTCGGGTCGAGGCCAAGCTCTTCGAGCAACGCATCGGGACGGTGATGTTCGACATAGGCGCGTGGTATGCCGAGAATGCGCGTGGTGGGCAATGAAGCGTTGAGTTCTTGGGCCCGTTCTCTTGTGGCCGAGACCATCAAGGTACCGGCACCGCCGTGGCGAGTGCCATCCTCCATCGTCATGATGCGCTCGTGTCCGAGCGCGACGTCGATCATCGAAGGATCAGGTGGCAGAATCCGTACGTCGTATAAGTTAACGAGTTTTGCCTTCTCGCCGAGCAGCGCGAGCGCATTGTAGGCCGAAGCGGCCATCTTGCGTTCGTCCTCGAGATGGTGCGCTCGACGAACTCTAGGGAGGGTTCACCGGACCAAATGTCGACGCTGGTGATCGAGTTTGACGGCGCATGTGGTTCGGGACCTTTTTCTAGCGGTTAAATCTTGAGAGCNNGTCGAGTAACGCGGCGATGGCCTTGAGCATTTCACGCAGTTCCGGTGGAGGAGGGAAGTATTCGTCCTCGACGATGACCGATTTCACAGTGACGCCATCGGTCGGATTTAGAAAGGCAAGTACTTCGTCGATGAGGCTTTCGGGCGCGGATGCGCCCGCGGTGACGGCGATCGTGCCGTAGAGATCGCCGGGCAGTTCGGATGCACCGTTGACGCGCAATACTCTGGCACAACCCTGCGCTTCGGCGACCCTAGTCAGTGCCATCGTGTTTGAGGAGTTCGCTGAGCCAATCACGACGACAGCGTTAGCGCCGTCGGTGATCTCGCGCAAGGCCGCTTGACGGTTGGTCGTCGCAAAACAAAGGTCGCTGCGACCGGGCATCCAAATGTCGGGGAACACTTCCTCGGCGTACTCTCGCAAGTCCTGCCACTCGTCTTGGCTGAGCGTCGTTTGGCTGAGTAACGCCACGGGACCTTCGTATGACGCGACGGCGTCGATGTCTTCGCGGTTCTGTATCAGGTGCACAGACTCGGGAGCGACAGCCATGGTACCCACCGCCTCTTCGTGATCCTCATGACCAACGTAGAGGACGGTGTAACCCTTGTTGGCGCGAACCTTTAGTTCGTGGTGGACCTTGGTTACAAGCGGACAGACAGCGTCAATGACCGTTCGGCCGTCTTTTCGGGCGGCCTCGACAAGTTGAGGGGGTGAGCCGTGCGCGCTTAACATCACCGGCGCGCCCGGAGGAACAACGGTCACATCGTCGACGAAAATTACGCCGACGGACTCAAAATACTCCACGACGAAGCGATTGTGGACAATCTCGTGGTAGCAGTAGACGGGCGGTTCGAATATTCGCGTCATCCAGTCGAGGGCTTTAATAGCTTTTTCAACGCCGGCGCAAAAGCCTCTCGGAGAGGCAAGTACGACTTTGTCAACGTGCACTCTCTTGAGCATAGTGAGGCAAGACGTTTTTTTGTCTGGACCAGAGAGGCATTCATTTTTACTTGGAGCATTTTGCGTGCATACGTGAATGATTGACTTCTAAATAACCTCGCGTTCGTTCGATTTCACCACCAGTGACCGAGTATGTCTCGATCACGTAAGGAGTCGGCCACCTACCATTCACCGGGCCTGAAGAGATTCAACTTTTTTGCCAAATACCGTACGTGCTCAACTTTGAACTTGAGGACGACCTCGTCGCACGTAGGCGCCGACCCGAGTGGATGTGGGTCGCCCTCGAGGGGGATCGTCTGCTCGCCCGAGTTGCGTGGTGGAGCAGGTCAGATGATGGTTCGCCATCAGATCTCGACATCCTTGATGTTGACAACGGTGACGCCGAGATCGATTCCGAAGAACTCTGCTTCACTTTGCTTGAAACCGCGACAGCCGAAGTCATTCCTAAAGGATCCCGGCGACCCGATTACGGACGATTTATCGCTGCCGACTGGCGCGATCAGCCAGAAACCTCAAAGCCAGTCGAAGTACGCATGGCGGCAGTCGAGAGCGCCGGTATCGGCGAACAGGTGACGTACGCGGGCCACCCGTTGTACCTATTCGAAACCTCACCCGCTGAGATCACCGGAGAGGGTTGGGACGAGCCCGACATTCCACCGTGGCACGGCCTGTGGTACCTCGTGTCACCATCGGGCAACGCGTTGGCGTGGCCCGGCACGTTGAAAGAGCACAACTCGACGGTGCTCGCCGCGCTGGAGAACACACTGGCCGGTTGGGAAGCATTCCCGCTGTACTCCTACAGCGGGGACACATCCTCGACGAGTGCGTGCACGGGAAGTTGTAGTGTCGCCTGGCCACCCGTGCTGACGTCAGGTGACCCCGCACAGATGAACTCGCTCTCCTCGTCAAAGGTCGGCACGATCAAGCTGAGTGACGGGGAGCTGCAGCTCACGTACGCGGGAAAGCCGCTGTACTTCTATTCGAACGAGGGCGTCACCAAGGGGGCCAACGGGTTCGAGACAACCGGGAGCGGCAACGCGGTGAAGGCTCCTTCGCCAGCGACCGGCACGTTCAGTTTCGCCACGCCGTAAGAGGGCCGGGCGGTCAACGGTTCAAAGAGAGGCAGGGTCACGTCGTGGTCTCTGACGTACGGCTAACCGGGGCAATCTCAACTGACCTTGTGATACTTCAGGACAAAGTCGTGGTTCCACGTTGAGTTGTCGTGACGTATCTCCCACGCTCCTTCAATCGCGAGACCATCGTCGCTAATGAGGCCGGTGAATCGCTGCGCAAAATCGAGCGGAGTGAAGTCGGCAGCTTCCCGATGGAGGTGCCACGCGTTCTCGCTAAGTGTCATGTCGTAGACGCGAACGACGCCGCGCGAATCGAAGTAGTGCTGAGTGAATCCGCCACCGATGGCATTGAGCCCAATAAGTGCGAAGACGTCGGGCACGTCTGGATGATGGACGGTCCCTCGTTGTGTCACGAATTTGTCATCCAGCGTCCACTTGAAGACGGTCGAGCCAATTGGCCCGGACGGAGGCGCACCGGGAAATTGCACGTCCATAGTCCATTCACCAATGAGGATGTTTAGCGTCGCCAGTAGATCGCCACTGGTCCGTTGATCAGGGGGACCAATGTCCCTCAAGAAATCCGAGTCACGCGAGTGTCAGCAAATCTGAAAGTAGAGATTCGAACTCTGAAATTGTTAACTGGCACGCTGGCGTTGCGCGGGTGCCGCGCATTCGCGACAGAGCACAACCGATGAGCGCGTTTCCTTTTTTGGATCGGGAGCACGCAATATGCGTACGACACCACTTGACCGGCACTGGCGCTGGTGCCAGCACAAACGACGAGCACATCCGCAGGCCCCGCTCGCGGGCGTGCGAGTCGCTTTTACGGTCGCTGGATTGGGCACGGGTCCTTCAGGTGGAAACATGCTCATGAAACGCTCCTCGTGCCGTCACGACATTTAGTTTACCAATGAAGTAACGATTTTCGTGTCTCATCACTATGGGAAGGCGCTGTAAATCTATTAAAACGTGTCAAGTGGCGTGCCCGTTATTGGCGACCATGGTCATAATGGATGACTTCGTCTATTCCAAAGCGGGCAGTTGCGTGGGAACAGGGTGATTCGTTGATACACGCTGGTTCATACTTCATCAATTTCTCCCCAACTCTTAGGAAATAGTCGATTCCTTGCATAAGGCTTGAATCGTGATATTGAAGTTCTCCGTATTTATTGGCGTGGCCACCTCAGTGGTGGGGTCGTGGGTGCTCGCGCACGGTCACGCGTTGGACGTGGCGTGCAACGCCCGCGTGAACAAGTACGGAGCGGCCGCAATTGGCTTCGGATGCACGAAGGCCATATCCACGCTCTTGATGGGCGTTGCGCTCACCACCGGTGGACTCATTATTCTCGCAATCATTCTCTACGTGATTTACAAGAATGCTCGCTCCACCATGTGGAGTGACAAGTCCTTCACGGTCGCTGGTCAGCCCAATCACTCAATCGACAGTTATTCACGATAAGGATTTGTCTCCGTCGCTAGGTGTTATTTCTCTCCGCGGTTCTTGGCTACTTCACTTAACATGATGACCGCTTCATCGTTGGGCACGGCGGGCGACCACAAGAAACCCTGGCCCAGATCACAGTGGAGTTCGCTGAGGTGTTCTAATTGGTCGGACGTCTCGATGCCCTCGGCAAGCACAATCATGTCCAGCTTGTTGCCGAGCGTCACGATTGCTTCGAGCAAGGTGTTGCTGCGCTTCAGGTCGTGCTTGGGACGCACGAAGGATTGATCGATTTTGATGATCCGTGGCCGTAAAGCGGCGAGGTACGACAGGGATGAATATCCCGTGCCAAAATCATCGAGCGCGATCCCGATATTGAGGCGGTTGAGATGCTCCATGACGTACATGGTTTCGGAGATATCGAGCAGCGCCACACTCTCGGTGACTTCGAGAATGAGTCGCTCCGGGTCAAGCCCGCTGAGTTCGAGTTCCCGTTCAATCATTGGTATGAGGTCACGGTCGTGAAATTGGTGCGCCGAGAGATTGACGGTGACGTAGGGCAGCTTGGTCACGTTGCTTTGGGACTCCCACGCGCTGGCGGCGGTGACCGCCTCGTGCATGGCGAAGGCGCCGAGTTCGAGAATTAAGTCGCTCTGTTCGGCGATTGGAATGAAGACGTCGGGCGGGACCCATCCGCGCTCGGGGTGGGGCCAGCGCATGAGGGCTTCGAATCCCACGACCTCGGAGGTAGAAAGATCAATGATTGGTTGGTAGTGCATTTGGAGTTCACCGGACGTCAGGGCTTGGCGAAGTTCCAGCACGAGGGCAAAGCGGCTGACCGCCTCCTGGCGAATCTCCGGGGTGAAGACAACCAGGTGGCCGTGGCCCCGCCGCTTTGCTTCGTACATCGAAGCGTCGGCGTTTTGAATGAGCTCCACGTTTGTATTAGTGCTCTTGGAATCCCACACCACGATTCCGACGCTGGCGTGCTGCTCAAGATGCACGTCGTCAAACGTGAATGGTTCGTCGAGTGCCGTGAGGAGCCGTCCGGCGATCTTTTCGGCTTCGTCCGGAGAGGTGAGGCCCTCGGCGAGGTACAGAAACTCATCGCCGCCGAATCGGCAGATGGTGTCCGACGTGCGGGTTACCTTCTCGAACCGCTTGGCGATCGAGACCAGCAGTTGGTCGCCAATCAAGTGCCCAAAGACGTCGTTCACACCCTTGAAGTCGTCCAGGTCCAACAGCAGCACAGCACCCAGTTCGTTGTGACGCTCAACTCTTGACTTGGCTTGTACGAGTCGGTCGTCAAAGAGCGCGCGGTTGGCCAGTCCGGTGAGCGGATCATGCAGCGCTTGATACGAGAGCTGAGTCGCCAGGGCGCGCTCTTCGGTAATGTCGCGCACGGAGGAGATGAAATAGAGGGTCTTGCCGTTCTCGTCGCGCGCCGAACATATTGATACTTCGGCCATGACAATTCGACCGTTCTTGTGTAGAAATCGTTTGCTGTAGCGGACCTGATCGGCGTCGCCGGACACAATGCGTTTGTTCACCTCTTCGGAAATGCCGATATCCTCGGGATAGGTGAAATGCTTCGAGTCGCGACCAATAAGTTCCTCTCGCGTGCGTCCGCTCATCTGGCAGTACGACTCGTTGACTTCAAGGAATACGCCCGCACTACTACTAAAGACCATTGGCGCCATATTGCCTTCGAAAGCCAGGCGGAATCTCTGTTCGCTCTGGGCAATCGCGGCGGCCACCGCTGCTTCGATTTCACTTGATTGATTCTCTTTCGCCAGGTCGGCGCTGGTGTGTTCATTCGGCTCTCCGGCTTCAGCCAAGGACACCACGGTCGAGAACCGTTTGTCGCGGTTGAGCCGGGCACATTTGAAATCAACGACCAGTTCGCTGCCGTCGCAACGGAGTAGTCCTAGGTCCCGCTCGGTCCAAATAGGAGGTGGCGTCGACAACACTGAATCGGTGCAGGCGAATATCGTTGAATCGACCGACAATCGGGGCAGGAGCTTCTTGATGTTTTGACCGATCAAATCTGTCAATGCGTAGCCGGACAGCTCTTCGAGGTGCTGGCTCGCGTCGCCAATTACACCGTCGGCGTCGAGAAGGAGAATTGCGCCCGGCAATGCCTCAAGCACGTCACGCGCCAATGCGGCATTGTCTTCAAGGCACCCCATGAAGTACTCACTTTCCCCAACGTGACCGACGACTACCGTGAAGGTCAGTAAGCGGGATATAAAAACAGTAGTCCTCTCAAGCTTTGTCGCTACGTCATCGTTTTCGAATCTCAGTTCAGTGGTCATTCGTCATACCTCGTCGTAATTTGACGTCGTAGCCGACACGCGCCCACCGCGACCAGACGCAGACGAACGCGAGACCTTGTGCACCCTGCTGCAATATCAGCGCGAGTCACTCGTTCGAAAGGTGTCCGGAGTTAGCGAGACCGCGGCTCGAACATCGCTGGTTGCGAGCGGCGCGACGTTGCTGTGGCTGATTGTTCATATGACAGAGGCCGAATCGACGTGGTGCTTCAGCGTTTCGCTGGAATGCACATGAAGCCGTTCGGTGATGGGGATGTCATTGACGACCACACTTTTGACGCAGTCATTCAGGAGTGTCGCGCCGTGTGAGTTCACGTCGATCACGTGATCGGTGCCGCGACATCGCGGCGTTCGTCATCCCGCAGCGACGCGGAGAATGTGCCGACACTCAAGTATGCTCACGAAAATTGGCGTCACGCAATGTGCGCCCGGGCGAAGGGAGAACGAAGTTGACCGAAACGCTGACTGAGCCCGTACGTGCCCATCGGGAGCTTGAGCACCTCGACGTATTGATCGTCGGAGCGGGCATATCGGGTATCGGCGCCGCCCATCACCTCCACGAACAGTGCCCCGAGAAGATCTTTGTGGTGCTCGAGTCGAAACCGAACTTCGGTGGTACGTGGCAAACGCATCGCTACCCCGGAGCGCGTTCGGACAGTGACCTCTACACCTACGGCTACCGATTCAAGCCCTGGACGGGAGCGCCGATCGCCACCAAGGACGAGATCCTCAAGTACATGTCGGAAGTCATCATGGACGAGGATCTGGATCGTCATATCCGCTATGAGCACCAGGTGACCTCAGCCTCGTGGTCGAGCGCAGAAAAACGTTGGTCGCTCAACGTGACACGCAGCGACACCGGTGAACACGTGCAGTTAACTGCCACCTTCTTGTGGATGTGCCAGGGTTACTACCGTCACTCGGTGGGCCACACGCCAAGTTGGGTGGGCATGGATCAATTTGCAGGTCCGATTATTCACCCCCAGAGTTGGCCCGATGACCTCGAGTACGTCGACAAGGACGTGGTCGTGATTGGCTCGGGCGCCACGGCAGCGACGCTGATTCCGGCCCTGGCCCAGGAATGTCGTCACGTCACGATGCTGCAACGATCGCCGACGTACTTCTTTATTCGCAGCAACGTCAACGAGGTCGCCGACATGTTGCGTGAACTCGACATACCCGAAGAGTGGGTCCACGAGATCGTGCGCCAGAAGATCTTGCTCGACTTCGCTGCTATCACGAAACTGGCACTTGAGTTCCCAGAACTCGCCCGGGAGGAATTATTGAAACCGATTCGTGAGATTCTGGGAGACGACTATGACATTGAGACTCATTTCAATCCGAAATACAAACCGTGGCGGCAGCGAATCGCCATGGTGCCCGATGGCGATTTGTTTGAAGCCATAAAAAGAGGAAAAGTGTCGGTAGTCACCGACGAGATCGACTCCTTTACGAAGACGGGGATCAAACTGAAATCGGGCGCGACTCTAGACGCCGACGTCGTCATCACCGCAACGGGATTTGACATGAGTGTCCTTGGTGACATTGCTTTCAGCATCGATGGCCGGGTGCTTGACCTGTCGCAGACCATCACCTACAGAGGATTGATGTTTACTGACGTACCCAATCTGCTCCAGGTATTCGGTTACTTCCGCGCGAGTTGGACCTTGCGTGTTGATCTCATCGGAGACTTCTCGTGTCGACTGTTCGACTACATGGAGTCACACGGCGTTGACGTGGTCACGCCACGACTTCGTAGCGAAGATGCCGACATGACACTGTTGGCGTGGGTCAATCCGGAAGATTTCAACCCCGGATATATGAATCGCAGCGTGCATCTCTTTCCCAAACAAGGCAGTCGCGATCCTTGGAGGAATGGGCTCACATACGAGTTGGAAAAAGAAACTCTTCCCGCAGCCGATTTCGAGGACGGTTCGTTACTGTTCACGTAAGGAGGGCCCGATGAGTTTGGGGCCAACAAGTCGCCTAAAACGAACGCATTTGCGATGAGCTGGTAATTCAATTTGACGAATTGAAGCGCCAAATGGCGATCTATGCCGCGTTTCGGCGTCGCTCCGCATCCTCGCGGTGCAACTCAGAAATAGTCGCCTTTTGCCTTTGATAAGTCGTGTTATCGCGCTTGGTCATGAGAAGGAAGGCCAGCATGAATATGACGAGTCCGCCGCCCACCAATGCGAATCCAATGAAGTACGAGGATACCGCGCTCATGCACTGGGCGCCAAGGCCAACACCAGTCGCCGCAGTTGTACTGCACGCCGAGGCCACACTGTGCTCTTTGCTAATGAGCCATGCACCGACCGCAATAGTCAGGAGACTAAGAGAAATAATCACTTTTCTTGACACGTTTCAAACCTACAACTGAACTTCTCGCAATCGTTGCTCATAGTCAACAATTTGTATTTAGTTTTGAAATGAATGCTGGGTGGTGACGTGCATTAGTCATACTGTGCAACTTTCAAAAAATTTTGGATACGAGAATTTCACTTTCATAAGATGACGGCGTGGCAATCTTCCTCGTTGTGCTGTCTCGCTCCGGTCCAGAGTGGGACGCGTCGTTGCCCATGGAGAGTCAACAAGAGTGGTCTGAACACGACGCGTTTACGGACGGTTTGGTGGAAAGTGGCTTTCTTGGCCTCGGCGGTCCACTGTGGGACGAAGTTCGCGTGGTGCACGCGGTCGATGCAGAGTCGGAACTGGCTGTTCGTTCGATGTTGGCCAATGATCCCTGGAGCGAAACCAAACTCGTCATTGAGTCGATTGACGCTTGGACCATACGACTCGATGGGCGATAAAACGCAGTTACGACTTTGCGTTGCAAAAAAATGAGTCTAGATGCTGCCAGTGGGACAATAGAAGTACATGACGTCCAGCTCGAGGCGACCGGCCACGACTGACGGATCACCCGAGGCCAATTCGCGGGCGCGTTCCAAGGATCCAGCTTTATAAAGACATAATCCACGTATGGGCTTGTCCTGTTGCTCATCAATTGGGCCGGCCACGCGCATGTTGCCCAAGCGTGTTTGCTCCACTAAGTGCGCGATATGTCGCGCCTGCAGATGTTCTGCCTCCTCGTCTGAAAGAGGTGGGCTCGACGTCGGTCGCTTCAGTGGAACGAGTTCGAATCCATCGAGTTCGAAGGCCTGATCTTCGGCGGACTGGTTCTTTTTGCACTCCTTGCGCTCGCGTTTCGCAACAATTTAAAACGCGTATTTGGTGGACTCCGCACGAGGGAGGTCGTCCGCTTCGCCATCGATGCCATTGGTTCCTAAGAGTTACCGAGTCTTGTAGTGCTGAGTAGTCTCAGACCATGAATGACTCGCACGTGACCGTTCTCCCCGACGGCCGAGACCTGGGTTGGATGGAATTTGGGGACCCAAACGGCTCGCCTGTGTTCGCGTTCCATGGAACTCCCGGCTCGCGATATCAGATTGTCATGGATGAGGAGTCAATCTGCGACGCCGGCCTGCGTTTCATCTGCGTGGACCGACCGGGTTACGCACTCAGTAGTTTTCAACGCGGGCGTCGATTA
>PMAL01000200.1:15361-28889 GCA_003152555.1 Acidimicrobiaceae bacterium
CCACACGCCTTCGACAGCATGAAGAAATCGGAACAAATACAGATGAAGCTGTCGCGCCGTCGATCGCGAATAATGCGTGCTGCGTGCATATCGCAGATGGAAGCATTCCGTCAGTGGCCTTCATGGACACTCAACATGATGACTAAGCAATTTGCTTCGGTCGACCATGCGATCCTCGCTCGAACGAACGTACGAACGGCGATGGAGTTAGAGGCCAAGAGGTTGTCACGCACCACTGGTCAAGCCGTGGCCCAAGACTTGGAAACATTCACGGCTGACTGGGGTTTTGACTTGGGCGCCATCACGGTGCCCGTACAGATTTGGCAGGGCGACGAAGATCTCAGTGTGCCGCTAGCACACGCGCGAATGATGCACGAGGCAATACCAGGTTCCGTACTGCACGAATTACCCGGCGCCGGGCATTTCTTCATCTTTGAGCGTCTTGGCGAAATCGGACTTGCGCTTACGCGGGGCTAGTGTCGTGACGAGTTCGCTCACAGGGACGTTAAGGCGATCACGCATATTGTTGGTTATTGCCGGCGTCGTGCTCTGCTCACTGGGTGCAGGCGCGTGCAACATCTCTGGATCTTCAACACCTCGCGCGACGACGTCAACCACCGTGCTTATAACCACGCCTTCGGCGCAACATGAGTTCAACGCGGCCCAGCGCGCGTGGGTGAACGGATCGATTGCGCCGTCTTTCCAGCAGTCCATGTATTTCAGTCGGGCCGCGTTGCTGCTTTCGATCGCGGTGACGCGTGGGGTGAGCAATGTAGCCCAATACAACTCGTCAATTGGGGAATTGAAGCAGTTAGCCGCGCTGCCCGAAACGGACGACACGTCCTTGCAGAAGTCCCAGGCTCGACACGATATCCGGGCGCTGGATCGCTTCTTTTCGACAACAGGTCTTTATCAGTAGCTCGACGTGGACCGAGTTTCTGCGATCAGTCCGGATCCTTCTTGATGAAGGGCGGAATATCAGGATGGTGCTCAATGATGTGGTCAAGTTTGGCGTGAAGTTCGGCGGTGCCGGCCGCGATGTGTCGCTTCACGAAGGCTTCGATAGCTCGACGAAAGGGCGGGTAGAGCAGGGTAGTGGCGATCGCCGCGATAATCACCCAAATCAGAGTCGCCACTACGTCGCCGGGTATGCCACCTGATCCACCCGCTGGCCACACCCAACGATCCCAGAACGTTGACGCAATCATTCAGTTCCTTTGTTCAAGTGTTCGTGCATTTGTGGATGCAGCATCTTGTGTTTTTCTTTCAGGGATTCGTGATCCGCTGTGGTGGTATGTCTACGGCAGGTCTCGTAGTGGGTGCCCTCGACTTTTCCCAGCCCACCTTTCAGCACCAAGCGTCGGCAACTCTGACATTTGTTTCGTTTGTAGATGGTGCCGATGGCACCGAGCAATAAAAAGTCTGGGATTGAGCCACCAAAGCCCGACCAAAATCCGTACCAGGTCCCGGATTCGTCGTTCGTACCGGTGAAGGTAAGAAACCAATGAAAGATAACCATTATGTCCCATCTAGTCCGGCTGAAGAATTGATGACCCGACGATAAGTGTAAGCCCCGCCGTCCTGATTATCGTGACAAAGGCGGTCGACGACTCTGGCATACGCGCGCAGCGTGAGTTGCCCTAATTTTTCGTCACCGTTCATTGGTGGAATGGACGAACAGGTCCTCATTTCACGTTGACCTTTCAGTTGGCTGCTGCGACCACGTACCGAGCGCGTCGAAGGCTTGAGATTCTGTGAGCGCATTCGCCGCACTCTGGCTGAACGCGTCCGCCCACAGGGGGAAGGGTGTTTCGTGATTGATGTGACGGCCCGATGAAGTGTGCTCGTGATCCACCCGGACGAGTCGCTCGGGAGCAAAGTGCTCGGCGACGCGGATGAGAGCGGGCCATAATCGGCGATGAACCAGTGTCACCTTCCCATCGATAAGACGACAGACCAGCACGTCCGGCGAATCTTCGAGGAAACTCAAGACGCTATATATTTCGTGTCCTTTGGCGTGCCCCCACCAGCTGCCCTTAATTGGCTCGCCCGCAATCACCTCGGACATCCGGGGCACCGGCCCCTTCGCCGACGCCATCACGATGCCGTTCGTTTTCAGAAACTTCAGTGCTTCCTCGTTGTCCACGCTGACTCTTTTCTCGTTGACTGATCACAATCGCTTGCGGCGATGCGGTGCGCCGCGAAAATCCTCGCTTCGTCAGTATGAACCTGTCGCATTACATCAGCCAACATCGGTCAAAACCAGCCCTTGGTTGAGGTTTCAAATAGTAAGTCGGCCGACGGCATTCAAAACACTGTTCGGGATACGTCTCCCAAATGAAAGTTGAACCTACATGGCCCGGAAACGGGAATGTGACCCCAGGGGAGGCGTCGCCAACATCTGACCCGGACGACCCAACATCGCTAAGATGTGGAAAATTATGGGGGGCGTAGGCCCAAGACGTAGTGGGAGAAAACTATGAGTGATGTGTCGAACGGACCGGGATGGTGGCAAGCGTCCGATGGTAAGTGGTATCCGCCCGAACAGCAGCCGAACTACGAGGCCGCCGCTCCGCCGCCATCGCCAACACCTTCGCCAAGCCCGACACGACCATCGTCCGGTCAATTCAAATTCGAAATGAACCGCTGGACCCAGGCCGAACGCATCACTGCGATTGCCTCCTTGGTGCTGCTCATCTCATTGTTCCTTCCTTGGTTCACATACAAGTTCACACTTGTTTCGTATTCCTGGAGTGGACTTAGCGGGCACGGTTATCTGTGGATAGTCCTCATTCTTTGTCTGGCGATCTTGGTTGATCTCGTTGCCAAGGTCAGCTACACGACCATGCCGTTCAAGCTCCCGCTGCCCGAAGAGCAGCTCTTATTGATTGCCACGGGCATCAACGCAGTCCTGGTAGTGCTTGCCTTCCTCTTGAAGCCCGGTGGTTATGGATTTAGTGGCGTCGGCTGGTCATGGGGATCCTTTGTGGGTCTGGTCGCCGCCATTGTCGCTGCCTTCCCAACCGCAGCGCCCGCCATCAAGGCTCGCCGGATGTGACCCAGTTGGTCGAAACCGAAGTACGCAGTATTAGTTAGTTCAGGACCGGGCTTTTAAGGGCCGGCGAACGCAGCGGGATTCTTGACCCAGACGTACCAGGTTGGGGTGGTCAGTAGTCTCCGTTTGGCGCTTCGCCGGCCCACCGGATTTTCTGGCTGCTATCGGCGATCGAAATGAATTACTAAGAGCCCAAACCGTTGCACGAGCCAAACCTGGTCGCCGTGAACGGCGCGGGCTGATTTTCGGCCAACTTCCTCACTCCAAATGGCGCGCAACTATCGAAGATCGCCCATGAATATGTCATGAAAGCCCGACGCAAATCCCGTGTCCGGATTTCATTTTTTGATTTTTTTTTTTGCTGTTCACTTCTTCTTCTATATTTTCTTCGAATTCTTCGAGGTCTGGCCAATGAAGTGCGAACAGGTCCGGGCGGTCCGCCATGGCCTCTTCGATCTCTTCGAAGTGCTCGAGTCGAAACTCGTCAAACCGGGCGCGCCAGAGATCCGCGCCCTCGGGCGAATCGAAGGCCGCGCGCATGCTGCTGGGACTGACGAGTACTTCCATGCCCGGCACCTCTTTGGCGAGGTAACGAAGGCGCAAGTAGTCCTCGTAGGAAATGGCGGGGGAGTGAATCACGAGTCGTCCGGTGTCGGGGATGCTGGCGCGGATGCGACCATCCTTTAGAAACGACGAGGTCAGCAGCAACGACAATACCTGCTCTTCGGGGCTTTCTGAGAGGGCGACCAAATTGTCGCCCACGGTGTCGCGATCCCGGCTCGCGCCGCCAAAGCCGTCGTGCATGATCTCGCCAAAGCTGGCAATGATGCGTGTGAACAGCAGGGCCACGGGCCGGGCCTCTTTGATTTGGGCGTCATCGAGCGCCTCGACCAGGTGAGCGTACGGCAGTTTGGCGTCGCGCTGCATGGCTTGGAGCGCCGTGCGCCCCGCCCAACGAAAGTCGCCATAGCGCTCCTCGCTGTCGACGGTCCCCATTGACGAGATGCCAAAGAGGTCGACGCCCGCCTCTCCCAAGATCGAGAAGTCGCCGCGCAGCAGGTCAATCAGCAGACCGGCGAACTCGACGTATATATCTGAGCCCTTGCCCAGCCGTTTGCGCAGTGACGCGACCGACGGCGCTGGTTTGAGATGTTTGAAGAAGACCTCGTCGAGAACGTCGCGTTCACCTTGGGGCTCCTCCACGGTGGCATCCGCGGCGGCATCCGCGGCGGCGTTGCGAAATTCCGTCAGCCGTTCGTCCCATCGTTTGGCCATTTTGGCGATGAACTCGCGAATGAGTGTCGTCTCAACGTCCGCGCCCTCCCACCACAGCCGCCACGCCAATTCGTCTAAATGCTTGGATTTTGCCTTGAGTTGGACAATTCTCAGTATCCGTTCGGCTGTGCCGGGGGCGTAGGTCGTTCTCGGATCGCGCCAACTACTGGGCGTAAGAAACGGCTCATTTAAGATTCGACGCTGGTGGATGCGCACCAGCTGGTCGCGCGTCACATGAAAGCCAGCGAATTCCAGGTAGTCCCAAACGTCCTGGGCCGTTTCACGCGACCCCGAGCGTGCGTTCTGATTCACCACAAAACTCTACTGACGAGACTGCCAAAAAACCGGCATTTCGCAGTGAAGACTTGGCCTTTGTCCCTCGAACCACCCTCCTAAGAAGGCTCGACATCGCTGAACGAGCATTAGTGTCGCTCGACGATCTCTCGACTTAACGACGGCGATGAGTTGACTGATGAGTCGCTATCCCAACGCCGAGTGCGCGATCCAAAAGTCAATGAGTTCCCGGCGTCCCGTTCCCGAGACCTTCGTGGACGCCAGAGGGAGTCTGCGGTAGAGGACCAGCAGGAGGTCTGTTGAAGGACCGCGCAGCGAGGCGGTCGGTGTCGAGGTATCTTCAGTGAGTTCAAATCCGTCGGGCAACAGCTCGATTGACCACTCCGCGTCGGCGTCGGTTGCCACCACGTGCAGCACTTCGCCCGTGCCGCGGAGCTCTCGCACCTTGGGAGAAAAGCCCGCTGCCGACACGAGATTGACGAGAAACTCATCAATGCCGTCGACGGCAATGCGCGGTTCGGTTTCGGGTACGCGCCCCATTGTCAGATCAAGGTCCATCCGGTGGATGAGGGTCTCGTGAAGTTGCCGGCGCGACCAGAAACGCACGTGTTGGTCGTGGCCCCAGGCCCACATGGCGCCGTCTGGGTCACTGGCGCGCAGGGTCGCGACCAACCGTGAGCCACCGTCGCGAATCCAGTCAGCCCCCACGGGGCCATGGTCCAAGTTCATTGAGTCCGAGGACTCATACGCATTCGCGCCCACGCGCACGAGATGCTCGGCCCACCGGTGAATAGTGCCCAAGTGCTGGGCCAATTCCTCGACCGACCAGTCCGGACACGACGGCACCCGCGTTTCGGGTGGTGCGACCTCGAGGGTGTTGGCAAAATTGTCGATCTCGACTTCGAGTAAGTCGCAATGCTCTAGGTGATCCATGACGAAATAATATGCGCGGCTTCGTGCGTGCCACGCCGATACGGCACGGGCCACGATGACGGCTTAGATCTTGAAGTAGCAGCCATCCCAGAAGGCCACGAGTCGCTGACGGAAGACGCCGCGCAGCTCAATGAGGAGTTGATCGGGCTGACCACTGAAACCGCCCGCGAATTTGACGTCAATACCTTCCGAGGGCGCGGACACAAATTTGTGAATACCTTTCGGCGGCTTGGTCCAGATGTCGAGCATGGTGAGTGATCCCGAGCAGCAGCGGTGGGTGTGGGCACGAACGTAGACCGCGCCGCCGTGAGCGTTGACGTACTCCTTGGCGGGGTCGGACACAATCACTTCCACAGCGAAAGTGTACGTCGCGTTCGCGCTGAAATTCCCTCAGCGTGTCGTGCGGATGCCCGTTGACGCCAGATCGGCGACGAAACTCAGCCGCCCCGTCGGTGAGCGAGCACGAGCGGATTGACCACGTTGGTGGGCGTGCCCATGGCGAATGACGTGATCTGGTCGAAGATGTCAGAAAACTGGACCTCCCATTCGTCGAGGGTTACGTAGCCCACGTGCGGGGTGCAGATGACATTGTCCATTTTCAGCAGAGGATCGTCGGCGTTCACCAGCGGCTCCACGTCAAAGACGTCGAGGGCCGCCATGCCGGGGTGGCCGGATTCGAGTGCTTCGACCAACGCGCCGGATGCGATAAGTCCGGCCCGGCTGGTATTGACCAGCAGCGCAGTTGACTTCATGCGTTCGAGATCTGCGGGGGTAACGATTCCTCGCGTGGCGTCCACTAAGCGCATATGCAGTGTCAGCACGTCGGACTGTTCGAAGAACTCTTCTCGGCTGTCGGCGACGGCGGCGCCGTCGGCAACGGCGCCCGCCCGTGACCCTTCGCTCGCCCAAAATACGACGTTCATGCCGAATGCTCGACCGTAGTCGGCGACCACCTTGCCGATTCTTCCGTAGCCGTAGATTCCGAGTGCCTTAGAGACCAGCGAACGACCGACGCCATCTTGCCATTGGCCACGCTTCATTGAAGCAACTTGTTGAGGGATCCGGCGCATGCCCGCGATTACCAGCCCCCACGTGAGCTCCGCGGTCGCGTATGAGGCGGTGCCTTGATGCAAATCCGACGACACCACGATTCCCAGGCGGGTACAGGTGTCGATGTCGATGTGAGGAAAGACGCTTCGTTGACTGATGAGCTGGAGGTTGACGAGTCGTTCGAGCAGGGCCGTGCGGATCGCGGTGCGCTCGCGGATGAGCACGAGCACCTCAGAGTCGCTCAGTCGCTGCGCGAGCTCGTCGACGTCGTCGGTGTGGTCGGTGAAGACGCTGACGTCGTGGCCAGCAAGCGTGGCGAAGCAGGGCAGCGTCCGCAGCGTGTCGCAGTAGTCGTCGAGGATCGCGACGCGCACGCGGTCAGGTCACCACCAGGTGCTCATCGGATCACGCGGTCCCCTCTGCCACGGACAGAGCCTGTCCCGCTCGGCGACGGTGTGGTTGGATCCCAGACGTCACCGTGACGAAGTGCGTCGGGTGCTCCTACAATTCACTTCGATCGCGGCAGGAGAGGGTCCACGATGGCGTTCATCCAGGTCATTACGTACAGGACGGATCACCGCGAGGAGATGGACGCGCTCGTGGAGCGCTGGCTGGACGACACCGAGGACGTCCGGCGTGCGCGCAAGCGCCTTCTCCTGAAGGACCGCAACGACACTGACAGCTACATGGAGGTCGTCTTCTTCGACTCCTACGAGGACGCCATGCACAACTCGGAGCTCCCCGCGACCCACATGCTCGAGGCGGCGTTCGAGCAGCTGGTCGTCGACGGCTTCTCGTTCCGCGACTTCGACGTTGTCACGGACGAGATGTGAGTGCGGCGCCGAGCGGGCGGAGCCTCAGGCTCGTCGTCGTTCACGCTCGACGTCTTCACGAGCGACGAGCCGTACTGCACGGTCGACGGACGGAGTACACGCGAGTTCTAGGGCACCCCGGGACTCGTGCCGGGCTAGGTGCCGGTGGGCTCTTCGATCGCCGGTCCGCTGCCACGCTTCAGCTTGGGCGCGCGGTGCTTGACCTCGACCGCGCCGAACGCCGAGAGGCCCTTCATTCGCAGGGTCACCGTCGGCGTCCCGCTCGATGCCCCAGACTCCTCGCGCGCGCCGAAGATCGCGGTCCCCTCGTCGATCACGCGAACCCAGTCCGGCACCGTGATCTCGATTTCGCCGAAGATGGAGTTGGCCACGCACAGCACCTCTGGGGCGTCGAACTGCGCGTCGCGGAAGTCGAGCTCGATTCCGCCGAAGATCGCGTTCACGTGGAATTCGGTTGGCACCTGCCAGCTGCCCTTGCGGGTCCGCGCGGCGAAGACGGCGAGCATCCCGCGCCTCGACGCGGTCCGCGCCACGACATGTGTCGCAGGGGCGGGTGCAGGCTCCTCGTAGGGACAGAGGTCCGTCGTGATGACCTCGAGCTCGCCGCGCGTCTTGGCGTGCAGCGTCTGGGTCATGAGATCGTGATGCTCTTCGACGCTGAGCCGCCCGTCCGCGGTGGCGTCGGAGAGGATCTTGAGCACTCTGTCGCGGTCCGCGTCCGACGCCCTCGTCGTGGTCGGCCGCTCGACCAGGTCGGACACGTGGCAAGCCTACCGACGTACGGTTCTACGGGTCGGTCCCGAGTCAACCGTGCTCGACGACCGCCTTGGGGATCGCGCCCGTGAGGCGGCGGAGCTCCTCGTAGGTCGTCGGGAACACCGCGTTGGGTGTGCCTGCTGCGGACCAGATCTCGACGTACTGTTCCAGGTCCGCGTCGATGTAAACCGGGAGAGTCGACGGCCAGTTGACTGGGGCGACGCCGCCGATGGGCTGGCTGGTCGCGGCACGAACCTCCTTCGCGTTGGCCATGCGAATCGCCGCCGCGCCGATCGACCCAGCGAGCAGCGCCGTGTCGACTCGGTGTGCACCGCTCGTGATCACGACGATGGCCTCGTCGTCGGCTACGAACACAAGGCAGCTGGCGATCGCTCCGACGTCGCAGCAGAGGGCGGCGGCGGCATCTGCTGCGGTTCGCGTCGACGCTTCGAACTGCAGGACACGACCCGCGACGCCTGCCGCAACGAGCGCGTCCGCGACGCGTTGGGCACTCGGGTGGAGTGCCCCACCGGTCACGCTGGCGACTCGCCGAGGTACGCCTCGCGAATGCGGGGGTCACCGAGCAGCACGTCGGCCCGATCCTCGATGATCACGTGTCCAGTCTCCAGGACGTAGCCGCGGTCCGCGAGGTGGAGCGCCTCGTTGGCGTTCTGCTCGACGAGCAGGATCGTCATCCCACTGCTCCGGATCCCTCCGATGATCTCGAAGATCTGCTCAACGATCATCGGCGCGAGACCGAGCGACGGCTCGTCGAACATGAGCAGGCGCGGCTTGCCCATGAGAGCCCGACCGATCGCAAGCATCTGCTGTTCACCTCCGGACAAAGTGCCGCCGAGCTGTTTCTTGCGCTCACCGAGGATGGGGAAGAGGTCGTAGACGCGGGCGAAATCCTGGCTCAGACTGCCGCGTCGCTGGAAGGCGCCCATCTCGAGGTTCTCCGTCACGCTCATGGCTGGGAAGATCCGCCGCCCCTCGGGGACGTGGCCGAGGCCGAGTTTGACAATGCGGTGGGCTGCGAGGTGCTCGATCGACGTGCCGTCGAACGTGATCGTGCCGGCAGTCGGTGCGTGCAGGCCGGAGAGGGCGCGAAGCGTCGTCGACTTCCCCGCGCCATTCGCCCCGAGGAGCGCGACGATCTCGCCTTCGGCCACGTCGAGGGTGAGGTCCACGACAGCGGGCACGGCCCCGTAGCGCACCTCCACGCCGCGAACCTCGAGGAGCGCGCTCACGTCGAAGGCGCCGCGTCGTGCTTGGGCGCCCCGAGGTAAGCCTCGATCACCGCGGGGTGCTGCTGGACCTCCGCGGGGGTCCCTTCAGCGATCACCCGGCCGAAGTTGAGCACGTAGATGCGCTGCGCGACCGACATCACGAGCCGCATGTCGTGCTCGATCAGCAGCACGCTGACGCTGAGCTCGGCGTTGATCCTCGCGATGAGCGCCGAGAGCTTGAGCTTCTCGGTGGGATTCGTCCCCGCGGCTGGCTCGTCGAGCAGGAGGACCTCGGGCCTCGTGCCGAGGGCACGGGCGACCTCGAGCAGGCGACGGTCACCGTAGGCGAGCGCGCTCGCGAGGACGCCGGCCTGCTCAGACAACCCCACGAACGAGAGAAGGCGCTCAGTCTCGTCGTTCGCTCGCCGGTCCTCGCGCGACGTGTGCGGGAGGTGCAGGACCGCGCCGAGGGGACCGGTCGTCGTCCGAGCCTCGACGCCGATCTTCACGTTCTCGAACGTGCTGAGCGCGTTGAAGAGTCGCGAGGTCTGAAACGTTCGCGCGATGCCGGCCCTGTTGATCCGGTGCGGGCGCTTGCCGACAAGCGAGAGGGCCTTCCCCACGGCTGGTTGGAATCGTATGGACCCTTCTTGGGGGGAGTACACGCCGGTGAGACAGTTGAAGAGCGAGGTCTTGCCGGCGCCGTTCGGACCGATCACCGAGAGGATCTCGCCTCGGTGGTGCTCGAGGGTGACGTCAGCAAGGCTTGTCACGCCACCGAAGCGAAGCGTGACCGCCTTGGCCTCGAGAATGTTGTCGTGCGGAGTGGCCTCGCTCATAGCTCGCCCGACGTCCCCTGGCCCTCCATGGCGAACGAACTCCCCTCGAATTGGTTAACCACGGACTTCTCGGCCCCAGCGGGATCTGCGAAGCCGACACCCTGCTCGGCGAGTCGGAATTCCTGTCCGCGGCGACGAGAGCCGATGAGGCCCTGGGGTCGGTAGATCATGAGGATTATGAAGAGCGCACCTAGGTACATGTAGTAGTCCTGCTGGAGGTAGCCAGGGAACGGATGCAGTTGCAGGTATTGCAGCAGGAACTCGAAGAGCGCCGCTCCAACCATGACACCCACGATGGATCCCATCCCACCGAAGATGACCAGCGCCAAGATCAGGATCGAGATCTGAAGCACGAATGACTGGGGGTACAGCACCCCGATGTTGGCAGCGGTGAAGATCCCAGCGAATCCTGCGGTCGAGGCGCCGATCGCGAATGCCATCACCTTGTACTTGAGGGGGTTCACGCCGATCGATGCGGCCGCCACCTCGTCTTCTCGGATCGCGGACCACCGACGACCGACTCGAGAGTGGTTGAGCGACGAGAAGACGAAGATCGCGAGCGCCAAGAATGCAAGCAAGAGGTAGTAGTACGCGAGAATCTTGGATTGACCGTGGTTGGGGAACTGCCACGAGTAATTGATGCCGAGGAAGTGGATCGAGAATGGGGGGAGGTAGCCGATTGTCCCCTGTGCCCCGTTCGTGTACGACGTCGCGTTATTCAGGTAGACCTCGATGATCTCGCCGAAGCCGAGCGTGACGATGGCGAGATANNTAGGCGCCGACGGCGTAGAACGCGACGTACCCGAGGTCGAGCAGACCTGCGAAGCCCACCACCACGTTGAGCCCGAGCGCGAGCAGGCAATAGGTGCCGATCTGCTGGGTGACGTCCCCCTGCCAGTAGGAAGCGAGGAACTTCGGCCACTCGACGGCCACGAAGAGTGCCACGACCGTCAGCGCGAGGGTCATCTGGGGCGTCAAGAAGGCCGCGCGTCGCATTGGACCCGTACTCCTCGACGGGTGATCGCCGGTGCGAAGGAGGCGCCGAGCAATGGCGAGCGACGCCACGACCCACAGATACGTGGGCCACTGCCAGAAGATCGAAGTACCCCGAGCCGTGAGCGCGATCGCGGACCAGTGCAGGTCGGGTGCGAGCCACGGATTCGCGGCGAGCGAGAACACGAGCGCCGCGAGCACACAGCCGATGACCAGTGCCGCGCCGCGACCTGTGCTCATTTGTGCACGAGCCGAAGAGCGGAGCCCGAGCTGCTCCAGCACCCGCCTCGACGCGAGTGCCCACAGGAGGACCGCGAACATAAGGTAGCCGTACGTAAAGTTGAACGAGAACTGGTGGCCCAGGTAGCCGAACGACAACTTGTTCGACGCGTACGGCCCGGTGAAGTCCGCGACGAGCACCGCGACAAAGGCGGCGACGAGGAGGGACTGCAGCGCGGCCTCCCGCTCCTTGTCCAGGCCCCAGCTCTCCNNGCACGGGGTGCTCGAGGGCGCGACGCCAGATGTCGGCAAGCGCGCGTCCCGTCGCCCGGCCGGTCACCGCGAGCCTCGATCGTCCACCACTTCGAGCACGACGCAGGGTCGTGAGGAGCCACCAGGCGACCACGCCGAAGACAAGGAACCCGATCACCCGGGGCGAGTCGAGCGACGCCTTGAAGCCGGCGGTCGGGGCGCCGGAGCTGCCCGGGGACCCGGTCATGACCGCGAGCAGGACACTGCCGCCGAGAAAGCACGCGAGCAGTCGCATCGAGGGCGTCGCGAAGAACTCCCAGATCCGCACAACCATTCGGACTGCGAAGCGGGGTGCAGCCCTCGGCGAGCGATCTCGACCTTCGCCAGCGTCTGGCGCGCTCACGCCGTCCTACCCAGTCGCTCCCCGAGCAGCCCGGTCGGCCTGAAGATCAGCAGCATGATCAGGACGGCGAACGCGATCGGCTCGGTGTACCAGATCTGCTGGAGCCAGAAGATGGGAACCGTCTGGACGATGCCAAGGACGAGGCCGCCGAGCATCGCGCCTCGAATGTTGCCGATCCCTCCGAGAACGGCTGCGGTGAAGGCGTACAGCGCGGGCACGAAGCCCATCGTGGACGACACCCCCGTCGAGAGCGCGAAGAGGAAGCCTGCGGCGCCCCCGAGGACACCACCGAGGAAGAACGTGGTTGCGATCGTCCGATCGATATTCACGCCCATGAGGCTCGCCATCTGGGTGTCCTGGGCGACCGCCCGGATGCCTCGTCCGAGCTTCGTGTGGTTGATCGTGACGTCGAGGAAGACGAGCAGTGCAACGGCAGCGATCATGACGATGACGTTGTACGTCGTGATCTCCGCACCGAACACCGTGAACGCCGGTCCGTTCGTGTAGGGCTGCGGCAGGGCGACCTGGTAGTAGCCGAACTCCTTGCCAACGAAGTAGATCAGGAAGTACGACGCGCCGATCGCCGAGATGAGGTAGGTCAGCGGCGGTGCATTGCGTCGCCGCAGCGGGCGGTAGGCAAAGCGCTCGAGGACGATTGCCATGATTCCTCCGATGGCACCGGAGACCAAGATCCCTGTTCCAATCCAGAACACCGAGGCAGCCCCACTGGGTGGCGTCTGGTAGTTGACGAAGACGCGGAGGTAGAAGTAGCCACCGAACGCGCCGCACATGAAGATCTCGCTGTGGGCGAAGTTGATGAGCCGCAGGATTCCGTAGACCAGCGTGTAACCCAGCGCAACGAGCGAGTAGATGAAGCCTGTGAACAGCCCGATTGCGATGAAGCTGGTCACGCTGCTCCGGCCCTCCCTCCCGAGGTCTGCTCAAGTGCGGTGCGCACGCCGTCGCCCATGTCGGGGCGGGCCGTGCTCATTATGCAACGAAGCCGGGCGCCCGACGGGCACCCGGCTTCGTTGAGAGAGCGCTGCGGTTCGGCTTACGTGAGGCCGAGCTGCACGATCTTCAGGGCGCGGACCTGATTCACGTAGATCAAGCTGGACGCGACGTTGCCATTCGCCAAGAAGTGAATCGTCTTGGTGAGGCCGACGTGGGTGATCACGCGCAGTTCCTTCACGATGTTGAGTCGCGTCACCGCGTGGTGAGCCTTCACGATCGCGACCATCGCCGCGATGATCGTGTTCGCCGCGTCATAGGACTCCGGTGAGTAGGTGCCCGGGGGTGTGTTGTGCGAGAGCTTCTTGAAGCCGGCGCTGAACGCCCTGTCAGCTGGGGTGTTGACGAGCTGCTTGCACGGGCAGGTGAGGTACGTGCCGTTCGCG
>PMAL01000197.1:0-9915 GCA_003152555.1 Acidimicrobiaceae bacterium
CGTAGACCACGGCGACCGACGTGGTGCTGAGTGCCACTCCGGCAATCTCTGAGGCGTGCAAATTCCACCCAAACACGTACTTGCTGAAGCAGAACGCACCGATCAGCGGCAGCGCGAAGGACGCCGCGCCGATAGACAAACTGGCCTTCCAATGCCGACGCAACGAAACCGGATCTATTTCGGCGCCGGCGAGGAACGTGAGCAGCACCGAACCAACACCCGCAAGCAACGTTGTGTAGTCGGTCTGCTGAACGTGTTCCTTGATGCCGGGAATATTGCCGATGATCGCGCCAACCAAGATTTCCACGAGCGCTACCGAAATGCCAATGCGAATACTCAGCATCGACGCAACCAGCGCCATGCCAATCCAGATTGCCAACACGTAATAGACGTTCATCCATACCTCCTGTCATGGCAGTGGTATGGAGCGTGCTCTACCAGTTGCCTTGTCTCTGGTAGATGCCATCAACTGGTGTTACCCAGCGTTTTTTAGGGCGGGCCTCATCGCTCAAAAGTGAGAATACCAAAACTCATCAGGAAATTCAGCACTAAGGAGGTGATCTTTTTAAATGACGGGCGAGAGACCGCCGTCGATGCTAATTCCCACTCCAGTTATGTAACTAGCCCGAGGTGAAAGTAGGAATGATGCGAGATCGGCGAATTCCTCGGCGCGACCCATACGACCCATAGGGATTCTTGAATCCTTCGCCATATTCGTCATGAATTCCTCGACAGTGACGCCAGCATCGATTGCTTTACGCACCCACTGTCCAGACTCAATGAGTCCGATCAAAATTGCGTTCACTCGGACGCCTTGCGGCGCAACCTCATTGGACATGGCTTTGGTGAGCGCCAGTCCGGCCGCGCGAGAAGCCGTCGTCGGCGTCGAGTTTGCCCCGGGCGTGCGAGCCATTATGGCCAACACGTTGACAATTGCTCCCTTGGAGAGTTCGAGTGCGGGCAGCACTGCGCGAGAAATGTATAAAGCGGAAAGGACCTTTAGTTCGTAGTCCTCACGCCATTCGTTGTCATTAGATGCCGCAACAGATGTCCCAGCCGACTTACCCGCATTATTAACGGCACCATCGAGACCTCCGAATTTTGACAACGTTGCGTCGAGGAACGAGTCCAATTGGGGCCAATGTGTTACGTCCGCATTGAAGCACAATGAATCTTCGCCGAGGATGTCACGAGCCCTCGAGAGTCGATCAGGATCACGTCCGCATACGGCGACCCGTGCTCCTTCATCAACCAGCCTCTTCGCGAGCGCCAGCCCGAGTCCGTCGGTGCCACCAGTAATGAGAAAAGAACGGTCTTTAAGTTCTAGATCCATGTGCTCATACTACGAGCGCACTTCTCAATTACTCTCTAACCACCACTCCCCCACCACTCTCCGCAAAGTGTGAAGTGGCGTTAGACCTTCAGTGGTCCCTGCTCGGCCTCTGACAATCCAGAGAAATCCGCCAAGCCTGATGTGGTCTTGGGCATCAAACCAGCGACAATGAGACCGATCACGAGAACAACCAACGCGGTGTAGGGGGCATAGACCGTTGGCTTCGTGACTTTGTAAATCGCGCCAAAGATCGCCGCGGCCGTGACGACACCACCAACCAGGCAGGCAGCGTAGAGCTGGAACTTCTTATCGGAAAGCCGCAAACCGCGAAGTGCGCCAATCGATATCAGCAAATAGATGCAGGCAATAGCGAATCCACCGAACGTGGACATCCAACTGAACATCGACACGTACTCGGGAGTTCCTCCGGGCAGCACAAACACCGACGTGTTGATAACGAGCACGATAATGATCGCGTAGACAAAGAGCACGAAGTTGCTCGCACCGATGGGCGTGCCGTGTCGCGAGATCTTGGTCAATGGAGAAGGGAGACGGCGATCGCGAGAAAGTGCGAATATGCCTCGCGAGGCCGACGTCGCACATCCGATCAGCACCGCAATCATGTCAAAGATGACGACGAGTTCTACGAGTCGGCGGATAGCAACCGAGGCGTACCCACCGGCTGATGACGGACCCGCTAAACCAAAGAGCGGCGCCAAATCGTTCTTGCCCAACAAGTGCAAGCTGAAGTGATAGCCGGCCACCTGCGCGTACGTACCAATGACGTAGAAGCCGGCGATGACGAGTACCGAGATGAGCACCGCGCGGGGAATATTTCTCTTGGGGTTTTCGGTCTCTTCTGCGAGATTGGCCGAGGTTTCAAAGCCAGTGAACAGCAGCACACCGTAGAGCACGCCGAACAAGNNACCGAGATCATGGCCAGCGTCAATTGCATGCGTGTCGAAAGCACCACACCAAAGAACATGACGAGGGCGACGAGCAGCAGCAAGAGCACGTCCCAGGCCCAGTAGGGCAATGGTTGCCGGTTGAACTCGCCCAGAATCGTGTCGTGAATCGTGCCGCCGATCATGGGCAGGATGCCCGCGCCTAGCGCCAGGATGCCGGCGTAGTAGAGCCAGCCCGCCGACGTGCCCACTCGGCTGCCGAGTCCATCGGTCACGTAGTCGTAGAGCGATCCGGCAGCCTGGATCTTGCGCGTGTACTCCGCCACAATCCATCCGAGTCCAATGACACCAATGGCGGCGATGAGCACCGCGAGTGACGCCGCCCCGCCGGCGCCGTTGCCGGACGCGGAGCCAATGCCCACGATGAGCGGCACCAAGAAGGCAATCGAGAAGACCGGTCCCATCAAACCGACGGACTGCGCGATCGTATCGATCAGCTTCAGTTTTCTTTTTCCGCCCAGCAAAGTCTTTGCCGTATTGTCCGTCGCCATGCTTCCCCCGATGAGTACTTAGTTCACTACGGCTGATTAGCCATGGCAAACCGTACGGGGACAAACGACTTCTGTCAAGTAACTAATCGAGACGTTTTGTTGCCTGTCCGACCAACCACACAAATGTGGGGTCCGGTGCGCTCAGAAGTTCGGGGTGCCACTGCACCGCGAGCAGGTCACCTTCGGGCGTTTCGAACGCCTCGACGACACCGTCGGGCGCCGACGCCGAGACCGTGAGACCCTCGCCTAATCGTTCTACCGTCTGGTGATGCAGTGAGTTCACCGACCACCGCGCCGGCAACAGCGTCGAGATCATCGTGTCGGGGACGACAATGACTTCGTGGGTCGCCGTGTGTCCGTCAACGTTCCACTGGGGATGGCCCGAACCTTCGTCAAGTTCCACGTGCTGGACCAGCGTGCCGCCAAAGGCCACGTTGACCAATTGAAATCCTCGACAAATCGCCAATACCGGGATGTCGCGCTTGCGTGCGGCCGCGAAGAGTTCCATCTCCCACTCGTCGCGATCGGTCTCTAACGACTGCAAATTCTCGTCAGGCTCTTGCCCGTAGAGCGCAGGATCGAGGTCCGCTCCCCCGCTCAAGACCAGGCCGTCGAGGTGATCGATCATCTCCTCCACGTCGGCGTCGCGAGTGAGCTCCACGGGCACTCCTCCCGCGGCGGCTACCGACCGCGGATAGTCCGAAAAGTGCAGGTCAAAGCGCAGACCGCTCATGGCCTGGGGCACGTGAGAACCCAGGACCGTTGCCGGCCACCGACGTCCGGTGATGCCAATCAGGGGCTTNNCGTTTGGTCACAAACAAATGCTGGAATTTAAGGAATACTATGACGACTCCTCTCGCTGATCTCACCTCGCACGACACCTACGTCACCGGCGTGCCCCACGACACGCTGGCGTTCTTGCGAGCCAATGACCCGGTGCACTGGACTGAAGAGAGCGACGGCGGACGGGGATTCTGGAGTCTCACCAAATACGACGACGTGCTCTTCGCGAGCAGCAACGCCGAAATCTTCTCGAGTCGACTCGGCATTCGCATTGAGGACATGGACCCCGAAGAGACCGAAGCGCGCCGCACGATGATGGAGATGGATTCGCCCGAACACACGCGTCTGCGTCGCCTCGTTAGTCGTCCATTCGCTCCTAAGTCGATCAACGGTTACGAAGATGCCGTTCGCGAACTCGCGGCCGAGGTCCTCGACGCGCTGCAGGGTCAAACCGAGTTCGACTTCGTCGCCACGGTCGCCCGCGAGTTACCTATGCGCATGCTCGGCCGGCTCTTGGGGCTACCCGATGATGATCTCGAGTGGCTCGTCCAGCGCGGCGACGCGCTCATTGGCAACACCGATCCCGATTTCACCGACTACGTCGTCGACCAAGTGGACACGTCGGAGTACCGACTGCTCCCCTTCCGCAGTCCCGTGGCCGTGGAGCTATTTGAATACGCCAGCCAGGCACTCGCCGATCGCCGACTAGAGCCAACGCACGACGTGCTCTCGGCCCTGCTCGAGCCCACTATCGATGGCGACACGCTGGACGATCTCGCCCTAAAGAATTTCTTCACGCTGATGGTCGCGGCCGGCAACGACACGACGCGATACTCACTTACCTCGGGTCTGCAAGTGCTAATTGACCGGCCGGAGTTGTTCGCGCAGATTCCCACGATGAGTCTTGAGGGACGTAAAGCCCTCGTCGAAGAAATGTTGCGATGGTCNNAAGGCGGGCGACAAGGTGGTGCTGTGGTTCTCGTCGGCCAACTACGACGAGGATCACTTCGATAGCCCGTACGAATTTCGTGCCGACCGCACGCCTAATGATCACGTGGCCTTTGGTCTACGCAGCCCTCACCTCTGCCTCGGCGCCCACCTCGCCCGCCTAGAGATGCGCGTGGTGTTCGAAGAGATTGTCAAGCGCTGGTCGTCAATTGAACTCGCGGGCGAACCCGAGCGACTACGCTCCAATTTCATCGGTGGCACCAAGCAGCTTCCGATACGCGTGACGTGGATCTAGAGGAACGGCAAATACTCGCGCAGTTCCCAGTCAGTCGTCGCGCCCTGGAAACGTTCCCACTCGGTTCGCTTCACGCCAATGTGCTGGGCCACCAGGTCGACGCCCACTGCGTCGACCAATTCCTGGTCCGCCTCTAACGCGTCGAGGGCCTCGGCCAACGAGTGCGGCACGCCCACGGTCGCGTCAATGGTGTCCAGACCGTTGCCACTCTCCGCGGGGCCGGGATCGGTCTTTGCCTTCACTCCCAACAGTGCTGCCTGCAGCACAGCGGCCATCGCCGTGTGCACGACCGCGGCGCCGTCACTCAAGCGATGCTCCAGTCGAGCCGCAGCGCCACGTTCGCCGGGCACACGAATGGTCGCACCCCGGTGGTCGTAGCCCCAGTTCGCCCAGTAGCCCGAGAGCGACGCGGGCCGCAGGCGCTTGTAGGCATTAACGGTCGGCGCACAAAGTCCCGCCAGGGACTGGTGATGAGCGAGCATCCCACCAATCGAATGCTTGGCCAACTCGGAGAGACCGTCCTTGGTGCTCGCATCGTTAATCACGTTCTCCTGATCCTTGTCTTGAAAGGAGAAGTTGAAGTGCAGACCCGAACCGCCGCGATCTGACATGGGCTTGCCCATGAACGTGAGCAGCAGTCCGAAGCGGTGCGCAACTTCGCGAGCCAGCACCTTGAAAAGGAATCCTTCGTCGGCCGCCTTCAGGGCATCGGTGTAGCGCAATGTGAACTCGAACTGAGGCGAGTCGTATTCAGAGTTAACGGACTCCAGGGGAATCTCCGACTCGTGGCACGCGGCCCAGATGGCGTCGATCAGACCGAGCGGGTCAACACTCGGACCGGTGCCGTAGACGAAGGCGCCGGGAGTTTCTAGAGGTTTCCAACCACCGTTGCCGTCGGGCGCGAAAATGTAGGCCTCGAATTCGAGTCCGACGTACGGCTCGTAGCCCAGCGCTCTCCAGTCAGCGACCGCCTTCACCAGGGCGGTGCGTGGAGAAACCGAGAACAGCTCTCCGTGGCGCTCGACGTTGGCGACCACAACTCGCGTGCCCGCTTCCCAACTGGGGCGCAAGTCGGCCATTTCGTAGGTGGCGTCAAAGTCGGGTAATCCTTCATCCCAGAAACTGCCTACGGTGCCGGGTGTCATGACGCGGTCGTAACCGAGTGACCAGGTGCCGGTGCAGTGGCGTGTCCCCCGGTCGGCCAGACTGGCCGGCACGTATTTGCCCCGAGCGAGACCCAAGTGATCGGGCCATAGAACCCGCACCCGGTCGAAGGATTCACTCATATTTGCCTCCACGGTAACCTGGGCGAAAAATAGCACGCCCTATGAGCATAACTTTGTAAGGTGGAAGAATCATTTGATAGCAAACGACTATCTGGGGGACCGTGGAGTACCGAAGAATCCTTCTCGATGACGCGCCCGTTGACGTCACCGTGGACGGCGACACGCTCGTCGCGAGCGATGGCCGAAGGGTTGAGGCGGCCACGGCCGTCCATCTTCCTCCGGTTTCGCCCAGCAAGATTCTCTGCTGTCATCTCAACCACGTTTCTCGAGTTCGCGAGTTCGGCATTGAGTTGCCACCGGCCCCCACGTGGTTTCAAAAGCCGGTCTCGGCACTCAACGCGCACGGCGGCGACGTGGTGCGACCCGCCAACTGTCACTACCTCAACTACGAAGGGGAAATTGCGATCGTCATTGGCGCGACGGCGCGCAACATATCGCTCGCCGACGCCCCTCACTACATTGCGGGCTACTCAATTGCCAATGACTTCGGCCTGCACGATTTTCGCGATACTGACGCTGGATCAATGTTGCGCGTGAAGGGCGCCGACACCCTGTGTCCCGTTGGCCCGGGCGTCACCACTGACTGGGATTTTCATCACAAGGCCATGCGTACGCTCGTCAACGGCGAAGTCCACCAAGACGGATCGACCGATGAGATGGCGTGGGATATGCACTATCTGGTCACTGACATGGCGAGGCTCATCACGTTGGTGCCGGGCGACATCATTCTCTCGGGCACGCCAGCATTTTCGCGTCCCGTCGAGCCCGGTGACGTGGTGAGCGTAGAAGTTGAGGGCCTCGGCGCGCTCACCAACTACATCGTGGGCTCTTCCGACGCGGTGAGCGATGAAGTCGGGGCGCAACCAACAGCCACGGAAGAGGTTCTTTCGACCGCCCTCGGCGGAGACTGGGAGTTTCGCGGCCAGCGACGCCCGTTGCCGACAGACCGATCAGCGCTCCCCTATCCCCGCGTTCACCCGAAGTTCGAGTCATGACTAACGATCGAGTCTCGGTAGGCGGCGTCGACGTCGCCACGGGGCACTTCATCAATGGAGAGCGCGTTGGATCGGCCACCACGTTTGAAGATCGTTCTCCGCTTGACTGGAACGTGAAGTTGGCAGAAGTTGCACGTGGAGGCGCACTCGAAGCGGAGATAGCTGTGACGGCCGCGGTCAACGCCTTTCCCGCCTGGGCGGCCCTCACAACCCAAGAACGTCAGGTCTACCTGCACCGGTTGGCCGGTCTCATTGACGCCAATATCGAGCGAATTGCCACGGTGGAGTGCCTCGACATGGCGATGCTGCTCGAGAGCCTGCGACTACGTGTCATTGGTCGCGGCGCCCGTAATTTTCGCGCCTACGCCGATTTGGCCGTTGCCTACGAGCCGCGTCGCTGGGACTCCAACGGTACGCACAATTCGGTACTTAGGATGCCGGCCGGTCCGACTGTCGTCATCACCCCGTGGAACGCGCCCTTCATGCTCTCGACGTGGAAGTGCGCGCCGGCCTTGGCGGCGGGCAACACCGTTGTCCTCAAGCCTGCGGAGTGGTCGCCACTCAGTTGTTCACTCTTGATGGACCTCGTTGACGAGGCGGGGTTCCCACCGGGCGTCTTCAACATGGTTCAAGGTCTCGGCGAAGAGGTCGGCGCCGCCCTCGTAAGCGACCCTCGGGTTCGACGTATTTCCTTCACTGGCTCTCCCGAGACCGGTCGACTCATAGGCGTTGCGGCCGCCAAAAATCTGGTCCCCTTCACCGCCGAGTTAGGTGGCAAGGGTCCGTTCGTTGTTTTCGCTGACGCTGACCTCGATCTAGCGGCCGAGAAAGCCGCCCTGATGTACGACGACGCCGGACAGATCTGCCTCGCCGGCACGCGCTTGTTAGTCGAGGCTTCGTGTCGCGACGCATTTCTCCAAAAACTCACGGACGCGGCGAACCGGCACGTGTTGGGCGACAGTCGCGACCCTAAGACGACGGTGTCGCCGATGATCCATCCCGAACACTTAAAACGCGTCGAGGGATTTGTCGAGCGCTCGGTGGCGAGCGGCGACACGCTGGTCTATGGCGGACACAAACTTAAGAACGACGGTCTCTGGTACCTGCCGACGCTGATCGAGCCAAGATCGAACGACGCGGAGATTGTCCAGCACGAGGTCTTCGGCCCGGTGCTGACAATGCAGACATTCAATACCGAGGCCGAGGCCATTAATCTGGCCAACTCCACGCCCTACGGACTCTCGGCCATGGTCTTTACCAGCGACCAGGGCAAGGCCAACCGATTTGGTGAAGGCGTACGCGCCGGCACGATTTGGGTCAATTGCTTCCTTGTCCGCGACTTGACAGCCCCATTTGGCGGAGCCGGCATCAGTGGCATTGGACGCGAGGGCGGCGACTACGCCCTTGATTTCTACAGCGAAGTGAAGACGTATCAAGTGAAAGAGGACACGACTCATGGGTGAAATTATTGGAGCGGCAGTGCTCGCACATGTGCCAACGATTGTCCTGCCCGACNNTTCACCTCCGATGAGCTGCCCCGAGGGATGTCGAGTGTGCCCTACGACATCGTGGGCAATCCCGAGTTCGCCAAACTGGTCGGTCGAATCGCGGACGAGACACCCAACTGCTGGATCACTCCCATTGACAATGAGCACCTGCCCATAACCTACGCGACCACCAATTTCATGCCGTTCTTGCAGGGCGACGAAGCCTGGATCTCGGTGAGCATCTGTCAAACTGCAGAAGCTGTCGACTTCGAAACCGTAGGCCAGGTCATTGCCCAAGCAGTGACCGAAAGCGACCTGCGCGTAGTGCTCATCGCCTCAGGCGCCCTCAGCCACACGTTTCACCATTTGCGTACGTTGCGTGATCACGAAGCGGCGGGCGAAGAACACATCTATTCCCAGCAAGCTCGTGACGCCGACCATCGCGTCATCGACGCGTGGCAGCGCGGGGACCACGCAACGGTAGTCAACGAGTTTTACGATTTCCTCGCCGTGCGGCCCGAGGCCCACTTCGGCCACTACCAAATAATGGTGGCCGCACTTGGTGGCAAGGGGTGCGTGGCTCCGGGGCGACTCTTCTCTGAGTACGAGAATGCCATTGGCACCGGACAAATCCACGTATGGTTTGACCAGCCAGCGAACGGTTGGACGAAGGAGAGCGCATGAGTCTGTCGGGGCTGCCGTTTCCGCGTACCCCCACTGGGCGCGCGTCGCTGCTGCCTCCGGCGCCGTGGCACTACTCCGGTGACCTACTGACGGTTGAATATCGCACCGATCCCGGTGCGATACGCTCCCTGCTCCCCGACGGCGTCACCCTCGCTCACGACGACGAGGACCCCGGCGCCGTCGCCTTCATTTGGGCCGACTGGCAGAGCTGCGGCGCTGACGGCGCGGAGTTGCTCGATCCGATCAGGTCCCAGTACCGCGAGGCATTTGTAGTGGTGCGCTGTCGCTACCGTGAGGAGCTCTTCAGCCGCTGCCTCTTCATCTGGGTCGACAAGGACTTCGCCCTCGTGCGCGGTCACCTGCAGGGTTATCCCAAAAAGATGGGCTCCATTCATCAGACTCGGCCAGTTACCCAGGGCAGAGCCGGACCCCGTCTCGAAGCCGGTGGCGCCTTCGGCATGACGCTCGCGGCCAACGATCGCCGCCTCGCCCAAGCAACGGTGACGCTGAGCGGCCCGTCGCCCTCGAGCGGTTTTGTCAATGGTCACGCGATGCTGCACCACCGGTGGTTCCCCAGCATTGAGCTTGACGGCCGCGACAGCCTCGCCGAAGTGGTGACGATGTCGGGAGTCGACGTGGACCTCGGTC
>PMAL01000197.1:9970-11734 GCA_003152555.1 Acidimicrobiaceae bacterium
TAGTTTCCAGCGCCGAACGTGATATTCGAAGTCGACTGAGCGGTCAGGAACTCGACTTCACGGCGATGAGCGCCGTCTCAAATATCTACCGGTCTGGCTCTGCGGTTCGCAACCATATGGAGCGTTCAATCCTCAGTGACTACGACCTCAGTTGGGTTGCCTTCACAGTGTTGTGGGTCCTGTGGATTTGGGGCGAACAAGAGACCGGACACGTGGCCGCGGAAACCGGCGTCACGAAGGGCACATTGACCGGGGTCATCAAGACGCTGCAAGGGCGAAAGTTGCTTCGGCGCATACCCCATCTTGACGATCGTCGCCGCGTTTCAATCAATCTGACAAAAGCTGGTGAACGTCTGATCGCGGAAGTCTTTCCTCAATTCAACGAGCACGAAACCTTCGCCGTTAGCGCGCTTTCTCACAATGAACAGTTGGAGTTGGCCCGACTGCTTCGACTTGTTCTCGGTGGCATCAGCACCGTGGACGCGTCGGATCTGTAATACAACGAATCAGGGCAGACGTCAAAAACGCACCCGCGCAGGAGTTCAAAATGTGGTCGTAGAGACTCACGTCGCCTCTCAAGAACTCTGGCTCACACTCGGCGCGGGAAGCCGGGAAGGCGCAAGTGGCCCAGCGGGCCACGACTGGAGATCAACCGGTGGTCGCGGGACTTCCGTCGTGGACTGGGGCGGGACGTCGATGCCGATCGGCATCGTGAACGTCGCCCCCGTCGCCATTTTTATCTAACTATGCCGACCTTGAGACTTCTCGAGGGTCAAGACGATTGGCTGCGTCTTCGGTAGCAATCAGATGACGAGCGGCTCGGGCCTCGTCGACTCGTGATACCGGCGTCGTCTGCGGTGCCCGATGCAAGGAATCTGGATCATCTATTGCGCGCTGGGCAATTCTTTCAACTGCTTCGGCCAGCGACTCTAAGGTCTGTAAGCTCTCGGTTTCGGTTGGTTCGAACATAAGGGCTTCTTCGACGATGAGCGGGAAATAGACCGTCGGTGAGTGAAAGCCTTCTTCAAGCAGGGCCTTGGCGACGTCGAGTCCGCGCACACCGTATTTCGCTTTCAACGGCACGGCTGTCAGCACACACTCGTGCATGCAGACACGGTCGTAGGCGGCGGGCAGCGTCGCGCGCAGGCGCTGTCGCAACCAGTTGGCGTTGAGAACTGCGTGCTGTGCCACCCGAGTCAGACCATCACCACCATGCACGTCAATGTACGCGAGTGCCCGAGCTAAGACCATGGAGTTGCCGTGCCAACCGTGTACTCGTCCGATTGACTTTTCTGGCTTGACCCAGTCGAAAGATCCATTGCCCATCCGCGTGGCCTTCGGACCGGGAAGGAATTGCGCGAGGCGCGCGGACACGGCTACGGGACCGGCACCGGGACCTCCCCCACCATGGGGCGTCGCAAAGGTCTTGTGCAAGTTCATGTGCACAATGTCAAAGCCCATATCGCCCGGACGAACGACTCCAAGAATTGCGTTGAGATTGGCTCCGTCGTAGTACAACAATCCACCAACATCATGGACCGCCGTTGCAATCTCAGTGATCTCTTCTTCGAAGAGCCCGACCGTGTTGGGATTGGTCAACATGATGCCCGCCACGTCCGGGCCGAGTGCGGCCTTCAATTTGTCGAGGTCCACGAGACCTCGATCGTTAGAAGGAATGGTCGTCACTTCGTAACCACCGAGCGTCACTGAGGCCGGATTCGTGCCGTGGGCCGAGTCGGGAATCAAGATCCGCTTGCGAGGATC
>PMAL01000197.1:11808-25708 GCA_003152555.1 Acidimicrobiaceae bacterium
CCGCCACCGCGTCACAGAACTTCGGGTTGTACTTCATGGTGCATGAGCCCAACGGGTAGGCACCGAGGTCCACCGAGAATTGCCGGTGCGACAGACGCGTGAAGTGAGCCACGAGGTCGCGCTCCGAGACCTCCGCGAGCGGCACCACGTCGGGGTTGAGGTGGCTCGCGGCGAACAACTGATCCAGCGGCGTCGCGGGGATGCCGGTCGTGCGCAGTTGATACGCCGCACGACCCGCAACGGACATCTCGAATATCGTCGGCTCGACTTCGTGGCCCAGCAAGGGCGCGGAAGCCGCGCGACCGCCCGGATGGGCCCTCGTCGCCATCAGCTGATCGCCTTGGTCAAGGTCTTTACGTAGAGATCGATGTCCGCCTTCGTGCGACGTTCGGTCGCAGTGACCAGGATTACGCGATCGCTCTCGCACCGCGCATCAATGGGGCCGTCGCTGTTAAGCGCCTGCGTTGACAGACCACCCAGGATGCCGTTATCAGCCATGCGCGACAACACCTTTGACGCCTTCCTGGGAACGCGGTACGCAAACTCGCGAAAGAACGGCTGCGTCGAGATGGGTTCAACGCCCTTGATCTTGGTCACTTCGTCAAAGAGGAAATGCGCGCCCTGTGCGCAGCGTGTCGCCACTTCGCGAAGTCCGTAGGTGCCGAGCCAACCGAGTTGGATGGCGGCGGTGACGGCCATCAGGGTTTGGTTGGTGCACACATTCGACGTCGCCTTCTCGCGACGGATGTCTTGTTCGCGAGCACGCAATGTCGTCACGAACGCGCGTCGATCATTGGAGTCGACGGTCTCGCCCACGATGCGCCCCGGCAACCGGCGCACGAGGTCGTTTGTACAAGCGAAGAGTCCGAGATACGGGCCGCCGTACGCCAGGGGCGTGCCAAACGCCTGACCTTCACCCACAAAGACGTCTGCGCCCCACTGTCCGGCGGTCTTTAACACTCCGGCCGCCACGGGGTCGGCCCCCAGGACGAGCAGTGCGTCGTTGGCGACGGCCAAACGCTGGGCCTCGCTCATGTCCTCCATGATGCCCAGGTAGTTCGGGTAGGAAGCGACGATGGCAGCCGCACCGGAACAGTCGACGCTCCCCCAGTCAGTGACGCCGTCCTTTAGTGGAACTTCGATGACGACGTGTCCGGTGCCGTGCGCAAAGGTGCGCACCACGGCGCGCCAGTGGGGATGCACGCCAGCCGAGACGACCATCTTCTCTCGACCGGTGGCCCCCGCGGCCATGTTGAGCGCCTCGACCATGGCGGTCGCCGCGTCGTAGAGCGACGCGTTGGCGACGGGCAGACCGCTCAGTCTCGACACCAAAGTCTGGTACTCAAAGATTGCTTGCAGCACACCCTGGGCGACTTCGGGTTGATACGGCGTGTAAGCCGTCACGAACTCGGAACGGCTGCTCAGCATCTTTACCACCGCCGGCACTTCGTGGTCGTAGGCCCCGGCGCCCGCGAAGCAGAGCATCTTGCTCGCCTGCGCGCGATTGGCGTCGGTGTAACGGGTGAAATTGGCCGCCACGTCAGGTTCGCTCAAACCGGCAGGCAGATCAAGTCCCTGCGAGAGTCGCACGGCCGAGGGAATGTGGGCGAAGAGTTGTTCCAGTGAGTCCATGCCGAGGAAGCGCAACATTTCGTCTACTTCTTCTGGCGTGTGCGGCAGGTAATCAGCCACGTCACTTCACCTTTCGCACGAAGGGCAGTTTCGTAATGGTGCCCGCGATGTCACGACCGCGCAGCGACACGCTGACGGGCGTCGCGTCCTCAAACTCCCCGCCGAGTAGTCCCATACCAATGCCACGTTCTAGGACCGGCGAAAAATTGCCGGACGTCAGCAGACCAACTGACGAACCGTCGACGAAGACTTCTGCGCCGTCACGCAGCGGCTGACGGCCCTCAACCCACACGCCCGCAAGCAGGCGCCGTGGTCCACGCGACTGTTCTTCCAGCACCTTGTCGCGACCGCGAAAGGTCTCCTTGTCCCAACCGAGCACCCAGCCCAGGCGTGCTTCGAGCGTCGTGGATGAAAGGCTCAATTCGTGCCCGTAGAGCGGCAGCGCTGCTTCAAGGCGCAACGTGTCACGTGCGCCGAGCCCCGCCGGCGTAATGTCGGCCGCAACTAGGGCCCGCAAGAGGTGATCGGCCACCTCGTTGGGCGCCGCGATCTCTAGACCTGCTTCGCCGGTATACCCGGTGCCCGCCACGCGCACTTCAACACCTTCGAAGTCAAAACGGGTCACTCGAAAACGTTCAACCTCCGCGAAGCGTCCGTCAACCGTGGCGACTTTGGCGCGCGCATTGGGCCCCTGAACAGCCAAAACGCACCGCTCTGGTGTGACGTCGACGCCCGGTAACGCCGAGGTCACACCCGAAGTATTCGACGCATTCGGCATGACGTCAAATTCGTTTTCACCCACCCACCAAACAATGATGTCGTCGACCACAAAGCCGTTGTCGTTGAGCAGGTGTGTGTACTGCGCGCGACCCGGGGCAATCTTCGTGAGATCATTCGTCAGCGTTGCTTGCAGCGCATCGAACATTGTCGGTCCGTCACAGCGCACGGTACCCAGGTGGCTCACGTCAAAGACCACGGCGTCGTTTCGACACGCCAGGTGCTCTTTAACCGTCCCCGTGGCGTACTGCAGCGGCATCTCCCACCCGCCGAAGGGCACGATTTTGGCGCCTAGTTCGACGTGAGTGTCGAAGAGAAAAGGACGCCGATCACTCATGCGTTTCAGCCTATGCTGCGGGCGCGGCGGCGTGAAGGCCGTGACGCAGGATCAGCGCGTTGAAGTCGCGCTGGTAGACCACGATCAGCTCGACCTCAGGGTAGAGCTCGCGGAACTGTCGGATCTTCTGGTTCTTCTTCGAGACCGAGCGTTGGTCGAGCACGGTCATCTCAATAAAGAGGTGTCGACCGGGCAGGAAGAAGTCCGGTCGAAAACCGCGCACGGGCTGACCGTCGTCGTTCCACGCCAGTGGGAACTCAATAGGCTCGTAGACCCACTCAATCCCGTAGAGGCTCAAAAGGCTCGCAAAAACCCGTTCACTGGGGTGAGCAAATTGCGCGTTTTCCGAAACAACAAGGCTGGGGTGCCGACGGCGAGACTCCTCGCCCGGTGCCGGTTTGGTCACGCCGTGAGGGTCTCCTTCTCCGACGTCACGTTCTGAATTTGGCGAATCATGGTCGTAAGTTCGGCGACCACGCCCGCCAGCGGGACAATATTAAAGACACCCTGGCCACCACGAAGCAGGTCGACCAGGTCGCCGTCGCTCTTGGCGAGCACCGAGCCCGAATCGCTCATGACGAGACTCGAGGAGGCGAGATCGGCGCCCAGGGCACTGCGCAGGCACTCAACGGCCTGCCGAGTTCGATTGAGCGAGAGGCCGGAGTTGAGCAGCGATTTAATAACCTTTATCTCCAGGACGTCGCTGTAGCTGTAAGAACGTTTTGACCCGCTGCCCGTAGCGGGGGTAATTGAGGGCGTCACCAAATTGGTCCTCGCCCAGTAGTCCAACTGACGGTAGGTCACGCCGGTGAGGCGACATACCGTAGGGCCACTAAATCCAGTAGTAAGAGAATCTGCCATACGTAGTCCCTCCCGACCGAGGCTTGTCCAGATTACCGCGATGTACTACACGAGTGTAGTTTCGCCAACGGCTACTCAACAAATAAATCTGGGCGACCGAGCGCCGGCGAGGACGCTTCGGCGTGAAGTCGGGGCGGAATACGGCCTGCACGGTAGGCCAGGTACCCGGCGCGCACGGCGTCGCGGATGGCTTCGGCCATCATTACCGGGTCCAGGGCCCTATTTATGGCCGAGGCCGCCAGCACCCCGTCACAGCCCAGTTCCATCGCGAGCGCCGCGTCTGAAGCCGTGCCCACACCGGCATCGAGTAATACCGGCACGCTGATGCGCTCACAGATGAGCGATATCGCGTGCGGATTGCGGATACCGAGCCCCGAGCCAATGGGCGAACCCAGGGGCATCACCGCGACGCAACCCAACTGCTCCAAACGTTGGGCGACGATGAGATCGTCCGAAGTGTAGGCCCACACTTCAAAACCGTCTTCGACTAAATGTTGGGCGGCGACCAGGGTCTCGGAGGTGTCGGGCAGCAACGTGACGTCATCACCAATGACTTCGAGTTTGACGACGTTGGTCGAGAAGGCTTCGCGGGCGAGTTCGGCGACCTTGACCGCCTCGACGGCGCTGAAACAACCGGCAGTGTTCGGCAGTAACGAAAAATGACGTCGTTCCAGCAGGTCGTAGATCGATCCCTCCACGTTGGGGTCGACGCGGCGTAACGCCACCGTCGCGATCGTCGATTCACTCACGATCAACGAGGCGTCCAGAATGTCCATCGAACGAAATCCGCCCGTACCCATGACGAGACGCGACGGCGACGTCAGTGAACCAACACAAAAGGACTCAGACACAAGGTCAAGCGTACTAAGCAATTGGGCTTCATCATTAAGGTTGAAACAGTGCAACCCCTCACCGCCCTCACCATCGCCGGATCGGACTCTGGCGGCGGGGCCGGCATCCAGGCCGACCTACGGACCTTCAGCGCCTTTCAAATGCACGGCACGTGTGCCATCACTGCCATCACCGCACAGAACACCCTCGGCGTGGTCGCGGTGCTCGCCCTCGACCCCGACCTGGTCGTCGCCCAAGTCGAGTCAGTGGTCAATGACTTCTCAGTGGTCGCGGTCAAGACGGGCATGTTGGCTCAGCCGTCCACGGTTGTGAGGGTCGCCGAACTGGCACGCAGCGGACTGCTCCCCTACCTGGTGGTCGATCCGGTGCTCGTGTCAACGAGCGGACAGATGCTGATGGCAGACGGCGGGGCCGAGACCTACCGCGAGGCGCTGTTACCGCTCGCCTACGTCGTGACCCCCAATATCCGAGAAGCCGCAGTGCTGTGTGACGTCGACGTGCACGACGTCACGAACTTAGAGGACATGGTCTCGCTCGCCCAGACCCTGCTCGCCATGGGACCGCAGTACGTGCTCGTCAAGGGCGGACACTTCGCGCGGTCGTCGTTGGGCGAGCGCACGCCCGACGCGTTGGTGGGTAACAACGAGGTCACGGTCTTTGACGCCGCCCGGGTTGACACGAACAACGATCACGGCACTGGATGCTCGCTGTCGGCGGCTCTCTGCGCCGGCCTCGGACTCGGTCGCTCGCTGCCTGACGCGACTCGCGACGCCAAATCATTTGTGCTCTCAGCGCTCAACGGCGCCCGTACGTGGCAGCTGGGCCAGGGGCGCGGTCCCATTGACCACTTAGGCTGGAATTCGTGAGCGATCCCAGCAAACCGCCTCTCACGACGACTACGAGCATCTGGCCCGCGGCCTCAATCTTCATCCTGGCGATTGTCGTGCTCGGCAGTTTCATGATCATCAACCTGGTATCGGACCAGGGCGTTGTCACCACAACCACCACCGTGCCCAACATCGTGGGTGGACTGGCGGCAGAGTCGTCGAGCGTCATCCTGGAGAACTGCCAGCAGCCCGACAACCCACCGGTCAACATTGCTGACGCCCTGCTCGTGCCCCAGACGACGCAATCAACCGGGCCCACGCAACTGCCCAACGAGGGCGCGGGTGACTTCGACTGTTTCCGCCCGCTCGTTACCCAAGCCAGTCCCGACGCGCTGCTCAACTTCTACACGACGCAGTTAGAAGCCCGGGGTTGGAACCTGTTTTCTAAGGGCGCCGCCAACGGCGACCCGCAGCAGCTCTTTCAAAAGGCCGGATCGGACAGCTTCTACTGGGTGGTGGGCATCACGGTCCAGTCATCAACGAAGACCTCAGCCCACTGGACGTACACGATCTACCAAAACTCCGGCGCGGTCTAGACCAGTTCGAGAGTCTTGACGGTCTTGTCCTGACAGACCCACGACCACAACGCAAAGTTGAGCGGGTAGATCACGTAGCCAATGCGGGTGGCCGAGGCCACGCACATCAAGATCAGCATGACAACGCTTAATACTCCAAGCAGTTGGGACAACGTGAGCGGCCAGTGTTTCCTAAAGTACCGTGCGAGAAAATAGCCGCCCAGCACGAAGGTGACCGGTTCGAGGATGTGCTTGAAGGGATGCCACCAGTTGGCGAGAATGTGACCCGGCAGCGCACTGGCGGCCGGTGAGGTGACGCCGGCTAGTCCCAGTGGGAAGGCAAAGACATTCGAAATGAACGCGCCCGGTGCGTGCAATACAAACGGCGTCACCGTGGCGAGAACAATGACCACGATGATGAGACCGACCTTCTTCCAGGCGGGACGTCCGTCTCGCTCCCTGGCGACCAGCAGTGCGCCCGCGGCCATGGGCCACGCGGTCAATTTCATCGCGGCGGCCACGCCAAAGCTGACGCCCGCCAAGTAGTTGGAGCGTCGTTGCAGGGCAACCACCCCTAACAGCAGCAACGCGAGTATCGGCATGTCGTCGCCACCGGTCGAGAGAAACAACGCTCCGGTGGGCAGCGCCAGCAGCACTTGGGCAATGCGAATTTTCCTTTCCTTGGACGTGCGCAGCAGGCCCAGCGCCAGCGCGCTCGCCATCAGCGTCATGAGTGACATGACGATGCGCGGATCGGTGAGGCCCTTGCCCTTGTGCGTCAGTGCGGTGGGCAGCCCGAAGACGCTCATCAGCGGGAAGTAGGGGAAGAAGGACTCGTAGGCCGGTTTCCCGGGAATCTCATCGACCAAGTGGCCGTCGTGCATGTACGAGCGGTACGGGTCTTTACCCTTGCTCACACTGGTGGCCGAGCGGGCGATGACCCCGATTTCTGGTTGTGCGTGACGCCAGTGGGCTTCGAGCCCCAAAGGAATGGCGACCGTGCCGAGCATGACCAGTACGACTATGGCAACTCGCGCGCTCAACACCCGGCGCACCCGACGGTGACTCAACAACCACGCCAGGAGTGCCGCCACCAAATATGGTGCGAAAGCGAGGTAGCCCCACTGCCACTGCGCCGCCTGGTCCGACCGCCAGCCCAGCACGAGGGCGAACACGGCCGAGAGTAGGTATAAAACGCCGTCACTGCTGAGCCCACTCAGCGCCGTCCACCGGTTCACGCAGGAAGTGCGCACGTTCGAGAGACGCGCCAACATGGCACTCAGTGTAGTTAGTAACAACTAATAATGCGGCCTTGTCGCCGGGCCGAGACCTGAGAGCCCTCGATCGTTCTCAGGGTGCGCGCCGAATCGGATCTTGGGTCACCGGCGGCCACGGCGAGCGCAAGAAATGGTGAATGATGCTGGCACTCGCCTTCGGGCGCTCCTTTAACATTGCGTGCGAGGTACCCGCCATGATGGCCAACCCCGCGTCCGGAATGGACTCGTAGAGCGAGCACGTGTGGTCAAGCTCAATGGGTTCGTCATCGCTCGCCATAACAAGCACCGGGACCGAGATGGTGGCCAAGTCGGCCGGGGTCAACGTGGGCTGCGTGCGCATCAGTCGAACGGTCTTTTCGGCCACGGCCCGAGCGTGTTCGATCCCGTCGGGCGAGATCGCGGCGAACGATTCGGCCCACCGATTAAAGTCCGGCCCCTCGAGTGCGAAGTCCTCATAGGCTCGCAGTCCGCTGAAGTGATAGTTGGCGCCAATGGCGACCACCCGGCGCAGCAGGTCTGGTCGGCGCAGGGCCACCAAGAGGGCCACCACTCCGCCGTCGCTATGGCCCACCAAATGAGCCGGCCTCGCCAGATACTCCAAGAACGCAATGGTTTCGTCCGCCATGGTGTTGTAGGAAAAAGGCTCGGGGGTGTCGGCCGTTCGCCCGTGACCCCGTCGGTCGAAGGCGCAGATGCGGTAGTGCTTCGAAAGTCCCGGACCGATTGAACGCAGCATGCTGGCGCTGCTACTCATGCCGCCGTGTAAGAAAACAATCGTCGGTGCGCTCTTCTTGGCGATCTGGACCCATGTGGGATGTCCCTGGAGCGTGAGGATGGCCATGGGCTAATGGTATTAGTCGCTTCCCGCTTCCCGCCGTAACCTGGGCTGATGCGGGCATTTGTGGTGGATGAGCAAGACGGTCAGTTGACTTTGGGCGCCACCGACGTTGAGCCACACGCCACCGACAGCGACGACGTCTTGGTCAAGGTGGACCTAAGCGGAGTCAACTACAAGGATGCGCTCGTCGCGATGGCCAAGAGTCGAGTGCGACGAGTGCCGAGTCTCGTAGGCGGCGTCGACGCCGCCGGCGTGATTGCCGAGTCGCTCGATCCGAATCTCACGGTGGGGACCAGGGTGGCCGTGCACGGGGGCAACCTCGGGGTCGGGCGCGACGGCGGGTTCGCCGAGTACGTGTTCGCGCCTTCGCGTTTCATCAACGTCCTACCCGACTCAATTAGCACGCGTCACGCCATGGTGATCGGTACGGCGGGCTTCAGCGCCATGGAGAGCGTGCTGGCCCTCGAAGCGCACGGCCTGGTGGCGGGCGTCGAGGTACTCGTGACGGGCGCGACCGGCGGCGTCGGATCGCTCGCGATCACCTTTCTCGCGGCGCGCGGCTACTCCCCCGTTGCTTCGACTGGCTCGCCTCAGGAGTCTTCCTGGCTCGAAGAACGCGGCGCCGCGCGCGTCATCGGGCGCGACGAGATCAGCGACAAGCCCGATCGCGTGCTCGCCAGTGAACGCTGGGCCGGCGCCATTGACTGCATCGGCGGCGACACGTTGCAACAGATACTTCGTTCGCTCTGCTACGGCGGCGCTGTTGCCGCCAGTGGGCTCGTCGCTGGCAGCGACCTCACGACTACCATCTATCCCTTCATCACGCGCGCGGTGAGCTTGATCGGCATCGACTCCGTCGAAGCAACCGCGAGTACTCGCTCGCGGGTGTGGACGGCACTGGGTCAAATCGCACACAAGGTTGACTTCGCGCCGCTCGTCGATCGCGAGGTGTCGCTAGGTCACGTCGCGGACGCCCTCGAGATAGTTAGAAAAGGCGAAACCCGGGGCCGGATTCTGGTGAACCCAAATAAGGGCTAAGGCACCCTGACAATTGTCCATCACTCGGGTCGAGGCGTTCGCTCCGCCAGCGTCGTTCCGAGACGCAAAGTATCAGGTAAACTGATATACGGCAAACGACTATTCGAGTTCTCCAAGAAGGGACTGACACGATCATGACCACCGTCCTGTCGCCACGGGCCATTTACGTCGTGAAACAACTGGAATTAGCGGTTCGCGCTCGCCTTGAAAGGATCTGTCGGCAAAACGGCGTGTCGACGACCCAATACACCGCTCTCAGCGTGTTGCGGATAAGGCCGGGAATGTCGTCAGCGCAACTCGCGGTTCGATCATTTATTAAGCCGCAATCCGCGCATCAAACAGTTACGGAACTTGAAAATATGGGATATATCGAACGTATCCCCGACCAATTCAATCGCAGGATCCTTCGAATTAATCTCACCGTGAAGGGTCGAGTACTTCTTGAGTCCTGTGATGGTGCAGTCGATCAACTCGAAGAACAGATGTTCAATGGCTTCCACGGCACAGAACCGTTGAAACTGCAACAATTATTGAATCGTTGCGTTCGCAATCTGACGCCTTCGCCTTAACCCGTCGGTCCGAACTACCCGTTCGTTGGGCACTCCACGTGACGAAGGCAACGACCAGTGGAGGTTCGTCGCGAGTATTTTGCGAGACGTTGCCGTCGCACGTGGTTCACTGCGAATTCACGCTAAGCCTGCATGACGATGAGGGCGTCGAGCGCAATGACACCTCCACCATTGGGCAGCACCAGTAGCGGATTCACCTCGATTTCCGCGCACTGGGGTGTCGCACGGAGAATACCGCCAATAAGCTCGACCGCACTCACGAGGGCGTCAATGTCAGACGCTTCTGCCCCTCGAGCGCCGCGCATCGAGGAGGAGCCGCGTAACGAACCGAACGCCGTGAGAATTTCGTTTCGGTCCGCATCCGCCGCAATCACGACAGCGTCCTTCACGAATTCCGCCCAGACTCCGCCAAGGCCAATGAGAACGGTTTCGCCCCAGTTGGCGTCCCTGCGCGCGCCGATAATAATCTCAACTCCCCCGCTGACGACCTTTTCGACGAGAACACCGTCTACGACGGCATCGGGGCACGACGCGCGAATCCGAGCGAACATCTCCATGAAGACTCGCTCGAGCTCCTTCTTGTCGGCAACGACGGCGACGCCGCCGACGTCGCTCTTGTGGACTATCTGCGCTGAGACGATCTTCAACATTACGGGGTAGCCGAGATTCGCTGCTGCTGCCTCAGCGGAGCGCGCATCGTTGGTCAGTTCACCCGCAGGAACACGCAAGCCCGCACGCGACAGTATTTCTTTGGCTTCGTGTTCGCTTATCGGCTCGCTGGAACCAACATTGAGAGCCCCATATTGGCGAGGCGCGACGCGAGAATCCGCTTCGTTCACCGTACGCAAACGTGTCATCACGTTTCGCGCAGCGCGAAGCGCACGTTCGGGAGAGCGAAATAGGGGCAGGCCGGCATCGAGGATCTTGAGCGTGTTCTCCGCAGGCAACGGTGACTGGCCTCCCATGATGGTATAGATCACCGGCTTGTCGGCCGCGGCGAGTACCGGCAACAGCGCCTCGACTTGTTGAGTGCCTTGCAACGCCGAACCTGGCATTGAAGAGACAACAAGGCAACCAACCTCTTCGTCACTCAGTAGCAACGATGCGACCCGTCCGTAAAGACTTGGATCGTTGAGTCCCATTGCGGTAATGTCCACTGGATTGCTGGCAATTGCGTACTCAGGTAACTCTTTCGCCAGCTTCCGTAGGTTGGGTGGAGACAATTCTGGGAGCAGGAGACCGATGTCGTCACTCACGTCGATGGCGTACGTCTTGGCAGCACCCGAATCAGTCATGAACCCAACACCATAAGCACTTGGCACCGGACACTTGACCAAGACGCACACCGTATCGATGAGTTCGTCAAGCGAATCGATGAACAACACACCCTCTCGGGCGAGAACTGCTCGCATAACCTCCTGGTCTCCGGCGATTGCACCCGTGTGCGAGAGCGAGGCCGCCTGCGCACGAACACCACGCCCGGTGTGGAGAACACACAATGCGACCCCACGCTGACGCGCGACTCGTGCCAACTCAATGAACTCAGCTGGTCTTCGGATCTGCTCGATGAGGAGCGCCACCGCACGGATGCCTTCTTCACCAAGGATTACGCCAAGATAATCCTCGATACCAAGAACCGCCTCATTGCCGGTTGAGATGGTGTAGCTCAACGTAATGTCTTGAGCCATTGCCGCATAGGTAAGTGCCAACGACATCGCACCACTCTGCGAAATAACGGCGAGGCTAGGCCCACCGACGCGACGATTCGGCGACGCGTCTCCAAATGTCAACGGAATGGATTCCGTGAAATTTATGAGGCCCAGACAGTTCGGTCCCGCGAGGGCAAGATCATATTTCATCGCCGCAGTTGCTAGCTCAAACTGCTGGACGGCGCCGTTCAAATCAGCTTCCGCATAACCAGAAGAGAAGACAACAGCACCCCCAACCCCTCGGCGTCCCGCTGCCGCGACGGCATCTGGTACGCCGGCCCTCGGGATCGCGAGGATGACCGCATCGACTCCGTACGGGAGACTCTCAATCGAATCAATGCAAGGCCGCCCGTTGATCTGGGTACGAGTGCGGCTAACGCAATAAACGTCCCCACCGTAACCGAAGCGATCAATCAGGGCAATCGGCGCACCGCCAATTGATTCTGGCACATCGGATGCACCAACAATGGCGACGGACCGCGGGTGAAGCAGGCGTTCAATCGCTTTACGAGAAACCTTGTGCGAGTCGGGCGACGCACTAGTCACGCTTATAGGCTCCAAGGCCCGGCCTGAACGTCTTGTCGTCGAGGAACTGGCTCATTCCCTGTTCACGCCCGTGCTCGGGGTCGTTCGCGATTGACTGGTCGAGCTTGGCGTACAGATATTCCTCCGAGGTCTCCCACTCCATTGAACGCGCCCGTTTGAAGCCGGTCTTCGCAGCCTCGAGAACTGTACGGTTCATCGACGCGACGTGTTTCGCCAATTCAGTCGTACGCTCTCGCAGCTGCTCGCTCGGGACTGCCTCGTTGACCAGTCGCATTGCGGCGGCCTCGGCACCGGTGAACGNNTGCCCGTCATGATGTAATAGATTGCGTCTCGGGCTGGAATCATTTCCGCAAGCGACCGCGACACCACGGACCCCGGTGGAATGCCCCAGTTAACCTCCGAAAGACCAAAAATCGCGTCCTCGGCAGCAATCGCAAGATCGCACGCAACCAGTGGCGTGAATGCGCCGCCGAAACACCACCCATTAACCATGGCGATGGTGGGTTTGGCAAAGAACATCAGACGGCGGTACTGCCACTCGTTTGACGCCCGACGAGAGCGAATTCGCGCTATTGGTCCACCGGCATCAATCTCACGGAAATACTCTTTCAAATCCATTCCCGCGCAGAAGGACTCGCCCGCTCCGGTAAGAACGAGCACCCTGACGCTATCGTCACATTCAATGACGTCTAGGACATCAAGCATCTCCTCGTTAAGTTTCGGGTTCATCGCATTACGCTTTTCGGGCCGATTCAAGGTCACCCACCCGATGCCGTCACCATCAACCTCAGCGAGAACCGTACTCCACGTCCCGAGTGACCGGTTCTCCGTTTTTGCGCTCGAAATCGATGTCATTTGAACTCCCCTGTGTCCGAGTGGCTCAACTCAAAACTGCACGGCGAAGGGAACATCACGTCACGGCCGAGTCGATTGCTGACTCCTTAACCCCTCGGCCCGCATCCGGATGAGCCAANNAGAACTCGGACCGCGATGCTGAACCCGATCGCGAGTGATCATAAGGGTGACCTGACAAAGCATTCTTCGATTGAAATTCAATATCCGGTACGTCAACGAGTCCTCGGCCGTGAGACCGTGGCGCAGTGATTATTCGTCGGCGACGATGGAACCAACTCTGTCAGCGATGCCGGGATCACGCGACACCAGCGCTGACGCGTAGATGATCGCCAGGACAACCAGACCCAAAGCCATGTAGGGATACCAGTTAAACGGCGTGGGTTGGCCGGGCTTAGCGAGGTAGTACAGCGGCACCAAAATAGTGAGCAGCCCCAGAATGGGCAGCAACCCGTGGCGCCACGTGTTGAAACGTTCTGGGTGGTGCTTCTTGTAATAGAAGGGCAACGCCAAGTTGCTGAGTCCGTAGACGAGCAGCAGCAGGATCGTGCCGAAGGTCGAAGACTCAACGAACATGTTGAGTGCGCTCATGCTGCCCGACGTCGCGTGGCCCCCGAAGATGTGGCCGAGACCCCAGACGCCAATGATCAGCAGACCGCATCCAAGGAATACGAACAACGCGTTCATGGGGGTGCGTCGCTTCGCGTGAACGCTGCCCATGAACTTCGGCAGCAGTCCTTCACGACCGGCGTTGAAGATCAGACGAGCCTGCGAGTTGGTGCCGGCAATGAGCGCCCCTAGCGTCGACGTCATGCCCGCGAGGAACGCAAAGAACAGGATGAACGCGGTGATCTCCCCGGCGACCGACAAGAACGGAACAGGATTGGTCGTCGAGTTCGTCAAGGCGCCAACGTTGTCCTTGAAGCCCACGACCGTGGAGTAGGCAAAGAACACGTACGCGACCAACATGATGATGACCGACGTGAAGACGGCTCTGGGCACGTTCTTGCGCGGTTCCCTCGTTTCTTCAGCCAGCGCCGCGGAGTTTTCCCAACCAATAAAGAGGTAAATAGCCAAGGGAAAGCCGGCTGACAACCCACTGAATCCATTGGTGATGTTGTGCGGGTTAAACGGCTTGAAATTGATGTAGCCGTGAAACTTAATGAGTGTGATGATGCTCACCAGTAGCAAGATGGTCATCTCGAACGCG
>PMAL01000128.1:0-5290 GCA_003152555.1 Acidimicrobiaceae bacterium
GTCGTAGGGGATGCGGTGTGCGCGATGGATGATGACATTGCGCGCGAGCGTCTCGTCGTCGGGCAGGCGGGCAATCAGATCTGGTTGACCCTTGGTGATGGCGCCGAGCACCGCCAGTGTCAGCGCTGCAGCACACCCCGATGTCACGTACGCGTCTTCGTTATGCGTGAGCTGCGCCAGTCGGAGGGACGCGGCAGTTTGTAACTCATCGATTGAGACGCACGACTTGGATGCTCCGACCATGGCCTCAACAACCTCGTCGCAGAGCACCGTGCCACCCAGCGCCGTCAACGTCGTCGCGGCGTTGATGACGCGTCGCACGCCCAGCGCGGCGTAGGGATCGTGTTTGGCGATCATTTGTCTTCGAGCACCGCCAACGCAGTGATTTCCACCTTCATGCCGGGAGGAAGCTCCACGCCAACCGTGGTGCGCGTTGGGTAGGGCGCGCTAAAGACGTCCGCGTAGCGCTCGTTCATCGCAGCAAAGTCCGAGAGCGCCGCGAGAAACACGTCGATACGGATGACGTCGTCGAGCGTCGCGCCACAGGATTCCAGGGCTGCCTCGATGTTCTTGAACGTCTGAATGGTCTGCTCGCCCACGTCGGGCCCGGCCAATTGACCGGTTGCCGGGTCAAAGCCGCCCTGGCCGGCGACGGAGACCACTGAGCCCACGCGTACTGCCTGCGAATACGACGCGACCGGCTTTGGTGCTTGGTCGGTGCGACCTTCAATTCGTGCCATCACTTACTCCTCCTTAAATAGCGCCGCACAGGTTCCTGCACGCCGTACAACTATTACTTGCCAATGCCCGCGGTGAGCCCGCGAACGAAGAATCGCTGCCCAAAGATATAGAGCACCACGAGCGGCAGGATCGAAAAGTACGCCGCCGCCATCAGCAAAGGCTCGTTGGTGACGTAACGGCCCTGGTAGAGCGCGAGTCCGGCCATCAGCGTGCGTGAGGTGTTGGACTGCAAAAAGACAAGCGCGACGAGCAATTCGTTCCAGACGAAGATCGCGTTGACAATCACCAGGGTGATAGTCGACGCGCCCGAGAGCGGCACGATGATCTTGCGCAGGATTCGTCGGTGCGGCGCGCCGTCCATGTACGCGGCTTCCACCAACTCCAAAGGAATCTCGCGAAAGAAATTGACGAAGAAGAACACCGAGAACGGCACCAGCAGTCCGGTGTAGAAAATCATCACCGATGGCAGTTGGTTGATGAGCCCGAGGGTCACCATCAACGTGTACATCGGAATGAGCAAGGCAACAGGGGGTATGGCCATAAGCGCGATGTTGGAGCGGAAGAGCGATTCTCGCCCCCGACCCTTGCCAAAGACAATGGCGAAGGCCGCCATGATCGAGATCACGGTCGACACGCCCACCGCGACAATCGTCACGATGAGGCTATTGCGCATCCAGACCAATATCGGCCAGTTGTGAAAGACCGCCGAGAAATTCGAGAACGTGACGTGATAGGGAAAGCCGGTCGGGTCAAGGGTGTAGTACTTGGTGGATTTGAGCGCCGTCGACAGCATGAACCACACCGGATAGAGCGACACGATGGAGATCACGACCAACAAGAGTTGGCGCATAACGTTGCGGAAGTGTTGCATCAGGCGGCCTGCTTCGTGGCGCGCACTCGGACCCAGATGTAGAAGGCAATGAAGACGCTGGCAATCGCTAACAACACGACGGCGGCCGCACTGGCGATGCCGATCGAACCGTTCTCGAAGCCGTTCTGGTAGATGAAGAACTCCATCACGCTCGACGAATAGGCCGGTCCTCCTCCAGTTAACACGTACACGTAGGTGAAGACCGACGAGAGCACGATGATCGCTTGGAGGATCACGAAGAACTCAATGATGCGACGAATCTGGGGAATGAGGATCCGACGCTGGACCACCCACCAACTCGCGCCGTCGATCCTGGCCGCTTCTACCGTCTCACCGGGCACCGAGAGCAGGGCGGCCGAAAAGACCACGACACCAATTCCGAACTGCTGCCAGACAATGACGCCACCGATACTGAAGATGACCCAACTGGGAGAGCCCAACCAGTCGTGAATCAAAAATGACATGTGCAGCGATCGCAGCAAGCCGTCGAGGACACCGTTGCCCTGGAGCAAGTACGAGAACGACAGACCCATCGCGGTCGCGGGCAGGATATAGGGCAAGAAGACAATCGCGCGGTAATGGCGAACGCCGCGGAACGTTGTGTTGATGATCAGCGCGAGCGCCAACGACGCCCCGGTGACAATGGGCACCGTCGCCAGCAACTTGAAGTTGTTGAACATCGAATGTGTGAACTGGGGATCGGCGAAGAGTTCCTTATAGTTGGCCGTGCCGACGTAGGTCAGCTGACCGACACTGCCCGCGTAGAAGCTGTAGCGCACCACCTCGACGAAGGAGTAACCAAAGACCAGTCCCAGGGCCACGAGCACCGGCGCCATGTATCCGTAGGGCCACAGTTGATGACGGCGCCAGACACTTCTCGTGTCTGGCGCCGTCTGATCTTCTTTGTCGAAGAGTTCCTGCAACGGAGTCGTGGCGTCCATTGACGACATCAAATCCCGCCTAAGTCCTAGATGTCAATGATCGTTCTATTTTTTGGTCACGAGGCCGCCGCCCACGTGGAGAACTGCTTGAACTGCGTGGGCTGCTGGGTGCGCCAGAGCGAGAGCTGCTGCTGCCAGAGGGCGACGGCCGCTGCCGGCGTACCGGAACCCGACGTGATCAACTGACCGGCCGGAAGGTCCGCGTCCGAGTCAATCTGCGGCGGGATGTAGTTCTCGAGCCAGATGGACGTACCCGAAGTGTCGAGCGTGTCGAGCGCGCGCGCCAGAGGATCGGTGATGTCCGACACCGGGAACTGATTGTCCGCGGGGAAGGCGCCAGTCTCTTTGTTGAGCGCGATCATGTTGACCGGTTCGTGCAGCCACTCGAGGAACTTCGCGTCCGCCTTGGGGTTCTTGGACCACGAGGTGATGAACTCGTCCGAGGACTGGGTCACGTCGTAGGCTGACGCGAGCGCGCCCTTGCCCAAGATTGGTGGCTTGCCCACACCGACGTTGGCTTCGCCAACCGTCTTGGCCCACGACAGTACGTTGCCGTCAGTGGTGAAGGACATAGCGGCCTTACCCTCCGGGAACAACTGCCAACCCTGATCCAGGGTCAAGGACTCGACGTTGGAGTTCACGTACCCGCTCTTGATAAGTCCCTGGAAACTGGTATACATGGACTTGAGCGAGGCCATCAACTTCGTCTCGTCGTTGCCCTTGCCGGCAACTCCTTCGGTCAGCTGGGAGATTGAGTTCAGCATCTGCTTCTCGTAGATGGCGAACATCCACGCACCGAAGTAGCCGTCCTTGTTACCCATGCCGATTGGCGTGATGCCCTTGGCCTTCAGCGCCTTGCAGTCGGCCAGGAACTCCGCCCACGTCGCGGGCGCCACGGGAGCGAGTCCCGCCTCCTTGAAGAGCTTCTTGTTAAAGACCAGGGGCACACCGATCATGTACAGCGGCATCGCGTAGATCTTGCCCTGGTACGTGTTCTCGTTGGTGTTGAGCCAGTGCGAGGTGTCGGCCTTGGAGACGTAGTTGGAGATCGGCGTTACTGCGCCACCGAGGGCGGGCAGAATCGTCGGCAGCGTCGCCCACTGCGTGTCGAGGTCCGGACCGGTCTTGCTTTGCGCCGCCAGCGTGAAACTCGGAATGATCGTCGTGTTCGACTGCGGCACGAGGTCGACCTTGACGCCGGGATTAGCGGCTTCGTACGTCGCGATCCTCTGCTGCATCCACTTGGTGATGCCCGGGATGTCACTTTCTCCCCAGAACCAGTACGTGATGGTCGTTTTCGTTGACGCGCCACTTACTGAACCCGCCATGGGCAACGTGACGAAGCCGAGCATCATCGCCACAACGCAGAAGGCGGAGACCAAGTGGGTCTTGGTGCGCCGAGCACGCGATGACCTGGAACGAGTCGACGGAAAAGCAGCACCGCCATGTAGGTCAGACAATTTCATTTCTCTCCCTAGAACCATCAGTGATTACTTGAATGACCCACAACATAGCCAAGAAATCATTGGCGGATTATGCGGCCACGTGAGCCATGCCCATGGCAAATTCTACGGGTAATGTCCGTTCTAACTATTGGAACACGTCGCCCTCCATGAACGACGAAAGGTTCAATTCAACAAGCAATCTTGCTTCCTAGCAGGGCGCGAACGAGCAGTTACTACAGCAAAATTCGGCGCGATTCCTTTCTCAACGACTTCGACGGCACGTGGAAGTGAAAGGTGAGGGATGCGGTGGAGTCGTTCCGATTACTGGAACGGAAATTTTTGGGCGACGATCGTCCACGTGACCAATCTGGAGATGGCGTGACGTTTGACGTGCTGAACGCGTGTACTCGCTGAGAAATTCCAAATGTCGACTCGTAACGAACCACTAGCGTGAGCCACGGAGCAAGAGTGTCGGACACGAAGGAGATCACGATGAAAGCACTGGTCTTTACCGCGCTCAGCGTTGTTGAAGTGCTCGACGTTCCCGAAGTCATTCTTGGTGAGAACGAAGTGTTGGTGCACGTGGAGCGCGCCGGCATCTGCGGCAGTGAACTGCACGGCATCCGTCGGCCAAGTTTCCGCGTCCCTCCTCTGATCATGGGGCACGAATTTGTCGGGCGCACCGACAATGGACATCGAGTCGCCGTCAATCCCCTACTCACGTGCGGGACCTGCGATCTCTGTACGAGCGGCAAGGCCGAACTGTGCCGCACACGTGTGCTGCTCGGCGCGCACCGCGCTGGCGGTTTCGCCGAACGCGCCGCCGTCCCCGCCTCGTTGTTGCACGACATCCCCGACAACCTGGCGTGGGACCACGCCGGACTCATTGAACCCGTGGCCAATGCGCTGCACGCCTGGCACTTGGCCGGTTCTCCGAGTGGCCGAAGGATCGGTGTCATTGGTGGCGGGCCCATTGGCCTCGCGTGCATCGAAGTCGCGCTCGCGAATGATGCCGCCTACATCGCGTGCGCTGAGTTGTCTGCGGAGCGAGCAAACGTTGCCCAGGAAATCGGTGCGCACTTCGTCGCCGACAAGCTCGACGGTGAGTTCGACGTGATTTTTGACGCCGTGGGCACCGTGGCGACGCGCGCGAACTCTCTCGAGCATTTGATTCCGGGCGGCGTCACGATATGGCTCGGACTCGCCACCGCAGACTGCGACTTTGATGCCGCCGCTGCGGTGCGACTCGAAAAGACGATTCGCGCTTCGTTCGCCTACAGCGACGAGGAGTT
>PMAL01000128.1:5318-6466 GCA_003152555.1 Acidimicrobiaceae bacterium
CACAACGTTGCCGAAATGGCCCAGCGCACTAGCCACTCCAGTGTTCGACTGCGGCCTCACACAAAGACCCACAAGATGCCCGAGATCGCGCGACTCCAGGTGGAGGCAGGTGCGTCGGGCCTCACGTGCGCCAAAGTCGGCGAAGCCGAAGTGATGGTGGCCGCTGGATTTGACGACATCCTGATTGCCTATCCAATCTACGGACAGGAGAAGCTTGCCCGACTTCAGGCGCTGCGTGAGAAGGCTCGGATACTCGTGAGCCTGGATTCGCTCGAGGTTGCTTCGGGCCTCGGTCAGGTCGGTGTCGCTAGTGGCGAGCCGATTGAGGTGTTTGTTGAAGTCGACACCGGTCACCACCGAATGGGTCGTGCGCCAGGTCAACCGACGGTTGAACTCATTTCGCAACTGGCGCAAGTGAACGGCATCACGATCGTGGGACTCCTCACCCACGCCGGCCACGCGTACGCCGCGACGTCGCTAGAAGATCGCGATGCGGTGGTGGAACGAGAGATCGCCGACCTCGTGGCGACGAAGCAGCAGTGCGCCGATATCGGCGTCCACTTCGACGAGATCAGCGTCGGTTCCACGCCGTCGGCCCGACTCGAGATGCTGCGAGATGGCGTGACCGAGGTGCGGCCGGGCACCTACGTCTTTAATGACACGGCGATGATTGCCTTGGGTGTCGCAACCCAGGCCACCTGTGCCGCCCGCATCGTGGCCACGGTCGTATCACGACCCACCCCCGAACGATTTGTCATCGACGCCGGAACAAAGTGCTTCACGTCCGATGGCGTGGGACGTGAGGATTGGATTCAGGTTGTTGGTCGCGACGATCTCACAATGCAGTTCACCACTGAAGAACATGGGGTTGGCTCCATCGACCTGGAACACGGCATCACACTCTCGATTGGCGACACGCTAGAACTCATACCAAGCCATATCTGTCCGGTAATAAATCTTTTCGACTCGGCGTTCATCACTCGAAGTCAAGAAGTTATCGACGAGTACGTTGTCGCCGGTCGCGGGAAGGTTCGCTAGAAACTAGGCCATCACGTCGCCGAGGCGCTCGCGGATAACTTTGCGCGCCTGATCGACGGACGCTTCTAGTTTTCGAAGCGGGAAGCGCTGCGCCACGGCGGTGACGCTGA
>PMAL01000146.1:0-162 GCA_003152555.1 Acidimicrobiaceae bacterium
CGCTGGAGTGCGGCCCGTGACTATCTAAAAATTGACGACAATCAACAACGACACGAGGAACTGCGCGTGGAAGCGGCCGATCCCCACCTGTGGGACAACCAGGACCGGGCGCGCGAAGTAACCACGGAGCTCGGACGACTGGCGAACGACCTCGCCGCCTTT
>PMAL01000146.1:237-5306 GCA_003152555.1 Acidimicrobiaceae bacterium
GGCGCCGGCGGCACCGACGCGCAGGACTGGACCGAGATGTTGCTGCGCATGTACTCACGTTGGGCCGAGCGACGCGGCTACGGCGTCGAGATCGATGAAGTGACCGAAGGCCAAGAGGCCGGGCTCTTGTCGACCACGTTTATTGTTAAGGGCCGCTACGCCTACGGCTGGCTCTCTACCGAACGCGGCGTGCACCGTCTCGTGCGCATGAGCCCCTTTGACTCCCAGGCCCGGCGACAGACCAGTTTTGCCAGTATTGACGTCACGCCGCTGCTCGACGAGGGTTCGGGGGAAGTCGAGATCGACGAGAAGGATCTGCGCATCGATACGTTCCGTTCTTCGGGTGCGGGAGGACAGCACGTCAACACCACCGATTCGGCAATCCGCATTACGCACCTTCCGTCGGGCATCGTGGTGAGTTGTCAGAATGAGCGCAGCCAGCACCAGAATCGCGCCCGCGCCATGCAAATCCTGGTCGCTAAGTTGGCCGAAAGGGCACGGGTGGAACGCCAGGCACAAATGGACGCACTCAGCGGAACGCGCAGCGACAATGCGTGGGGTTCGCAAATTCGCAGTTACGTGCTGGCGCCCTATCAGCTGGTGAAGGATCACCGCACCGACTACGAAACGGGCAACGTCGACGCAGTCTTAGAAGGCGATCTCGACGGATTCATGGAGGCCGAACTTCGACGTCAGCGCGCGCGTTCCTAAGCGGGGCCAGAGAAACACGGTCGTTTTGGTGGCACGGTATTGACAAGTTGCCAAACTAGAATGGCCCTTATGTATGTCAGCGCCTGCGCACTGATTCCAATCAGCCCAAAGGGGGTGTTGCCATGATTCGATTTGAGAATGTCTCTAAGACCTACAAGAACGGCACCTCGGCGCTCAAGGACATCACGCTCGACATCGACAAGGGTGAATTTGTCTTCTTGGTCGGTGCGTCGGGATCGGGCAAGACGACATTTTTGCGCCTATTGCTGCGTGAGGAGTTGCCCGACCGCGGACGGATTCTCGAAGCGGGACGCGACATTGGCGACCTTCCTAAATGGCGCGTGCCGTATCTACGGCGCAACATTGGCTGCGTCTTCCAGGACTTCCGGTTGCTGCCCAATAAGTCGGTCTTCGAGAACGTGGCCTTCGCCCTTGAAGTGATTGGCAGGCCCCGCTCGACAGTTGAATCGCAGGTCCCGCAAATTCTTGAACTCGTGGGCTTGACCGATAAATCCAAGAACCTGCCCCACGAACTCTCCGGTGGTGAGCAACAGCGCGTGGCGATCGCGCGCGCATTCGTGAACCGTCCGCTGATATTGCTCGCTGACGAGCCGACGGGCAACCTGGACCCGACCAACTCCGAATCGATCATGGCGTTGCTCGAGCGGATCAACCGCACCGGCACGACCGTCGTGATGGCCACGCACGACAAGGGACTCGTTGACCGGATGCGTCGCCGGGTCGTGGAGCTCGACCGCGGCGAGATGATCCGCGACCAGGTGCGCGGCGTCTACGGCATTGACGAAGTGGGTGTGCTCTAGTGCGCGTGTACTTCCGCTACGCCTTTAAGGAAACCTTCAGCAACCTCTGGCGCAACCGGATGATGACGGTGGCCGCGGTACTGACCGTGGCGGTCTCTCTCTCGCTCGTGGGTGGAGCGTTGCTCTTAAAGCAGAGCGCGGCGCAGGCGTCCTTCCAGTGGCAACAGGGGACTCGGGTCACGGTCTGGATGCAGCCCACGGCCTCGACCGGCGAGATTTCTACCATAAAGACCCAACTCGCCACCATGCCGATCGTGAAGGACTGCGTCTATTTCACGCAGGCCCAGGACTTCCAAGAAGCCAAGAAACTACTGCCGCTGCCCGAATCGTCGGTACTCACGGTCGCCGAAGTGCCGTCGTCGTATCAGTGCGTGCCCACGGTGCCCTCCGACGCGTTCCTCGTGCGCTCGACGCTCTCCAACGAGCCCGGCATCTACGAAGTCACGGCGCCCAACAAGCAGATTCGAGAGATGAACAAAGTCATCCGAGTGATGCAGATCATCTTCCTGGCGTTGGCTGGGGTGTTGTTCTTCTCGGCCATGGTCTTGATCCTCAACACCATCCGCATGGCTATCTTCTCGCGGCGCCGCGAGGTGTCGGTGATGAAGTTGGTGGGCGCGACGAACTGGTTCATCCGGATCCCCTACATCACAGAAGGGTTTATTCAGGGTCTCTTGGGTTCAATCGTCGCCGTGGGCGCAGTCACCGCGCTGCATACGTGGTATCCGCTGCCGGTGCAATTCAAATTGAGCACCGCTGACTTGCTGGGTTCGAACGCCGTGGTGCTGATCATGGGCGCGGTCATTGGCTCGGTCGGATCGGCGATCGCCATCCGCAGATTCCTTGACGTTTAGTCGTTCGCCTCGCTGAAGTCAATCGCCGCGGAGTTGACGCAGTAACGCAGTCCGGTCGGTGTGGGCCCATCGTCAAAGACGTGGCCCAGATGACCGCCGCACTTTGCACAGAGAATCTCAGTGCGCTTGCGAAAAAGCGAGTGGTCGGCGCGTTCAATGATGGTGCCGGGTTCGCACGCGTCGAAGCTCGGCCACCCGCAGCCGGAATCGAATTTCTGACTCGTGGTAAAGAGGCGCTGCCCACATCCGCCGCAGGAGAAGACGCCATCCGCGTCCACGTGCAATAACGAACCGGTGAAAGGAGCTTCGGTGGCCGCCTCGCGCAGTACGGCGTAGCGCTCGAGCGAGAGTTCCTCGCGCCACTGCTCCTTGGACTTTTCGATTTCGTAGGTCATGGCCTTAATGTACCGTGACCTACGGCGACGTCGATCTTACAAATAGTGCGCGTGGGGCGATTCGGGAAGCACGCGCGGGAATTCCGGCTTGTCTTCGAGCAGCCGCAGAAAGGCGCCTGAGAGTCCTTCGGCATCGAGACCCAGCTCAGTTAACAGCGAGTCGGGATGATCGTGTTCGAGGAACACCCGTGGCACCCCGAGTATGCGCGTGGTGGGGAAGGGTTGGGCCAACTCTTGAGCACGATTGCGCAGGGCCGAGACCATCAGGGTGCCCGCGCCGCCGTGTCGAGTGCCGTCTTCAACGGTGACGACCCGTTCGTGGCTTAAGGCGTCGTCAATCATGGCCGGATCGGGCGGCAGTACGCGCACGTCGTACAGCGTGACCTTGAGACTCTGCTCGCCAATGAATTCCAGCGCTTTGTAAGCGTTCGGCGCCATCTTGCCCACGGCCAAAACGCACAGCGACCCGTCGCCGCGCACGACCCGTCGCGCGTGCAATCCCTCGCCAATGAGTCCGTCGAAGGGCTTGGGCAGTGTCTTGGGGAAACGAATCGCGGTGGGGGTTGACATGGAGAGCGCCGTTGAGAGCATGCCGGGAATCTCTTCCGCTGTCGAGGGCGCAAAAATCGTCATGTTGGGAATTGCGAGACAGAGCGCGATATCCAAGAGTCCGTGGTGACTGGGACCATCGTCGCCGGTGATGCCGGCGCTCTTAAAGGCAAATACCACCGGCAGGTTGAGCAGTCCGACGTCCAAGTGGGCCTGATCGAACGCGCGTGAGAAGAATGTTGAATACATTGCCACAACTGGCTTAAGTCCACCCATGGCCATGCCCGCGGCCGCCGTGACGGCGTGCTGCTCGGCAATGCCGACGTCAAAGAACCGCTTCGGGAAGCGTTCCTGGAAGTCGAGTAGCCCCATGGGCCCCGCCATCGCTGCGGTGATAGCAACAATGCGCTCATCGGCGGCGGCCATGGTCAGCAGCGAGTTGGCGAAGGTGTCGATGAAGGACTGGGGCGCGATTACTTCATCGTTGACGCGTGGGGGCAATTTGTAGTCGTGCAGCTTCAGGTTGTCATTCACCGCGGGCGCGTAGCCGCGGCCCTTTTCGGTCAGGACGTGGATCACGATTGGCCCGTCCCAGAGGGCCGCGCTGCGCAGTGCCGTTTCCAATGATTCGATGTTGTGACCGTCGATAGGTCCGACGTAGCGAACCCCGAGGGTCTCAAAGAACGTGTGCGGCGTCACCATCTCGCGCATGACCGAGGTGACGCCGTGCATGCCGAGGTAGGCCGCCTGACCGACGGCGGGAATCTTTGGCACCGTGCCGCGAATGCGTTCGCGCAGCTGGACGTAGGTGCGGTTGAGTCGAAGCGAGGTGAGTGATTCGGAGAGCTTCGAAATGGTGGGCGCGTAACTGCGCCCGTTGTCGTTGAGGATCACGACCACGCGTTGGTTCGAGTGACCCAGGTTATTGAGGGCCTCGAACGCCATGCCGCCGGTGAGCGATCCGTCGCCGACGACGGCCACAATGTGTCGGTTACCGCCGCGACCAATGAGTTCCTTGCGCTGTTCAAGCGCCACCGAAAGGCCGTGGGCGTAGGAGAGCGCCGTGGAGGCGTGCGACGACTCGATCCAGTCGTGTTCGCTCTCGGTGCGGTTGGGATAGCCCGAGAGCCCGCCGCGCTGTCGCAGACCGCTAAACCCTTCGCGTCGTCCGGTGAGCAGTTTGTGGACGTAGGCCTGGTGACCGGTATCCCACAGCAAGATGTCCTTGGGCGACTCAAAGACGCGGTGCAGCGCGATGGTGAGTTCGACGACGCCGAGGTTCGATCCGAGGTGTCCACCGGTCGTCGTGACCGTCGAGATAATGAACTCACGAATCTCGGCGCTCAATTGGTTTAGCTCGTCGTAGCTCAGTGCCTGTAGGTCGGCGGGGCTTTCAATCGACGTAAGAATCACCTATCCAGCCTACCGTTTTGGTGTTTCTCGCCTGGCAGCGGCCGAATACCCAGCCGATACGATTGTTTTCATGTCACCACTTGTCGAACAAGAAGTCCTGCAACGCGTCCTCGCCACCGCATTAGAGCGCGGCGGCGAGTTCGCCGAAGTCTTTGTGGAAGACCGCACCACGTCCTCGGCCATGCTGGACCAACGTCGCGTGGAAGAACTGAGCTCGGGCCGCGACCGAGGCGCCGGCATTCGTGTGGTCGTGGGTGAGACCACGGGATTCGCGCACACGGCCGATCTATCTGAACGCGGACTCACGGCGGCGGCACAGGCCGCCG
>PMAL01000146.1:5312-5472 GCA_003152555.1 Acidimicrobiaceae bacterium
ACGCCGACGACGTCGCGAGGTCGGAAGGCAATTCAATAAGCCAGGTGCAGGTCGCGCTCGGAGACTCGACCCGTAACTTCGTGGTCGCCAACTCCGACGGTGTCTTCGCCGCCGACCACCAAGTGCGTACTCGTTTTAATGTCTCGTGCGTCGCGACCGG
>PMAL01000146.1:5585-5729 GCA_003152555.1 Acidimicrobiaceae bacterium
CTGGTCGCGAGCCCACTGGTCACGCTCATCGACGACGGCACGGTCACCGGCGAGTGGGGCTACTTGGCCGTTGACGATGAGGGTCGTCCGGGATCGCGCAACGTGTTAATCGAGAACGGTGTGCTCACGGACTACATGTGGGAC
>PMAL01000179.1:0-6956 GCA_003152555.1 Acidimicrobiaceae bacterium
GTGGTGGCGGCGTCGGCCATGACCTCGTGGTCCGATGAACTACCCATCACAATGGCGACAACTGGCTGCATTACGTCTCCCGAGTCTTCGTGCCGTACGCGCGGGCACTCTTCCATGCTGTCACGTGGGCTAACTGGGCGTCGTCACCGAGCGCGGTGACGTGGCCGAGTTTTCGACCCGGTCGCCAGGATTTGGCGTAGTCGTGCACGAATGCCCCCGGGACGCGTAGTGCGGCGTCGAGCGAGCTGGGCTCTTCGCCACCGACCAGGTTGACCATGACGGCATAGGCATGGGTGGGTGAAGTATCGCCAAGGGGTTGGCCGCTCACGGCCCGCAAGTGATTGGCGAACTGACTCGTGACAGATCCTTCAATCGTCCAGTGGCCCGAGTTGTGCGGGCGAAGGGCCACTTCATTGATGACCAGGCCAGCAGTAGTCACGAACAACTCAATGGCAAGGATGCCGACGACCTCTATCAGGGTGGCAATTCTTCTGCCGAGCGCCGCGGCGTCGTCCGCGAGTTGTGCGGACACCTCCGCTGGCATTCGAACCTCCACGCACATGCCGTCCGATTGCACGGTCGTGACGAGGGGATAGAGCACGATCGAACCATCATTTCCGCGCACGACAAGTTGGGCCACTTCGCCGAGTAGATCAAGCCGCTCTTCGATGAGTACTTCACCCTTGGCGCTCAGTTCGTCAATCATCGCGAGCGTTTCGGCTCGACTGGCGGGAAACAGTACGCCGCGACCGTCGTAGCCTCCGCGTGCTGCCTTTAAAACCGGAGGACCATTGAGCGTGTCGAGGAAATCTGAGACGTGCGGCTCCCTCGAGGAATTGACCGCGAGAAAACGCGGCACCGGCAGGCCGGCATCGCTCAGCGCCTGACGCTGGAAGGTCTTGTCGACGGCAAAACGTAGGGACGAGGCACTGGGGCGTAAGACGACGCCCCGACGTTCCAGCTGCGCGAGGTGGACCAGGTCAACCAGTTCGTGATCAAAGGTGACGACATCGACCTCTTCACTCAGACGCTCGATCGCGTCGACGTCGTGGGCGTCGCCGATGACTGCGTGGTCGCACGTGGCGACCGCCGGGTCGTCGGGTGTCGCTGCGAGCACGGTGATGCTGACGCCGACGCCGGGTGACGCTTCGCCCATCATGAACGCCAATTGACCAGCGCCCACCACGCCCACTCGAGTGACGTGATGCTCGGCCGGGTGATCAGTCACGCACAGCACGCTACAGGTCTTCAATACGGCAGGCGCGTGTGCTTGAACTCGTTGAGGTCGGGCTGCAGGGCCATGAGTGTGATCAAGGACTCAATTATCTTCGCCGACTCCGCGCCGTCGTCGGTCGGCGGGACCATGTAGCGCACGAACGTGGCGTCGCCGTTGACCACAAAGGTGGGCACGCCAAACGCTTCGTAAGTGGAGAACTCCTCGTAACTCTTGCCAATGACCTCGTGGGGCCGTCTCGATTCAATGTCAGCGCGCACCTGTTCCATGTCGACGCCCAGCGGACGCAGCACTGCGTCGATTTCCTCGATCGTCACCAAGCGAACGGCCCGCTCGTGTCGCGCTCGAAAGAGGGCCTCGTGGGTCGCGTAGAAAAGGGCCGGCTGCTGGTCGCGCACCGAGACGCTGACGGCCAGTGAAAGGTGATCCGCATCGAATGAAGGGTCGTTCCACACGTCGGGCGCGCCATCCTCCTTGTAGCCCTGGCTCATCGTCCAGGGCACAAAGTTCACGTCGAAGTCGGCGCCGGCTTCGAGTGCTTTCAGTACGTGCAGGTGGATATTTTTCGCGAAGGGACAGCGATAGTCGTAGGAAAGGTCAAAAGAAGTCACCATTCCAGACTAGGGATGACTATGCCGGAACCGGCACGCCGTCCGCCTTGCAAATTTCTCGGTAGGCGCAGAATCGGCACGAACTCTTCGACGGCGTCGCCGGAAACTCCCCGTCGTCGTAGTAGCGGTTGATCCGCTGCCACGCGTTTGCCGCGGCGCTCGCACGGGCTCTGATGGTCACCTCGGACACGGATCGTTCGATGGTTTCACCCTGGGCCACGTAGAGCAGTCGTATCTTGTTGGGCTGCTCGCCGAGCTTGGCCTCGCACAGTGCGGCGTACAGCTCGGCGTTGGCGAAGGTACTGGTGTCGTAGTTCCGGTTGGGCAGACCGCCGGTCTTGTAGTCGACGATCACCAGCTCACCGTCGGGGTCGCGGTCGAGGCGGTCAAGAATCCCGAAGAGTGGCGTGCCGTCAATCTCTACGCCGAGGCGCAACTCCACGCCTTCGTGGTTGATGGCCGTGGGATCTTCCATCTCGAAATACGTGGTGATGATCGCCCGGGTCTCTTGCAAGAGTTTCTTGAGCATCGCGTCATCCATGCCAATGTCGTTGCGCACGTCCACAGTGAGGACGGCTTCAATTGCCGAATCAACAAAATCGCGGGTCCGCTCAATGGTTCGCTCCGGCGCGGGTAACCGGTGGAGGTGCTCGAAGATGTAGTGGACAAATCGACCCTTGGCCGAGGCGTAACTCGCCGGTTGGGGGATTCGCTCGACGGAGGCGTGCTGGTACTTGCGCGGACACGATTGGAAGTCTTGGAGCCGCGATGGTGAGAGGGACTTTGGTAGCGGCTGTTCGAATGACATAATTCCACCATACGGTACGCCTGTAACGCGCCCTTTTCGAACATGTGGGGAGTAGACATGATGTGTGAAGACCCGCCCGACTGTTATTCGACGTGGGAACCTGGTGCGCACTAGCCAATGGGCCGGTCTGCGCGCTGGCGACGCCGTGGTGGTTGACGGCGTCAAAGAGCGGCGTCAACAGTGGGAATTTGTGGCGTACGTCACTAATGAGGCGACGGGCGAGGAATGGGTCGACGTACGCGGTGGTCGGGTTGGCGAATCGAAGGGCCGTTCGTTTCGACCGGAATTGATTTATCCCAGTGGGTCCAAACGGGGATCGCGATTAGTCGGATTGCCACTTTCCTTGGCGCCACAGTTGCCAATCTTTTAGGGACGTGGAGCCTCCTTCGCCGCACCAGTAAAACAGTAGGTCTGGACTGACGTCAACTGCAGTTGAATGGGCATGTCGTCGTGGGTTCAAAATCTTGAAATGTAGGCAATTTGTGGTGCTGGCACTACGTTCGTTCGGGTGTTGACTACCTCGGATCGAACGCATTTTTCGACCAGAATGCTACGAAGAAAAGCCGAGAAATTGACCCCGGGGGGTGGACTGCGATGACGACGCGCGCGCAGATTAATGGGCCATCCGTGCGTGACACGTGCTGAACGTTTCTTGGTACTGGTTTCGCACCAGCCTCTCTCGCCGCTTGACTAGCTACCTTTCGATTGCGCTACTCATTGGCCTCGTGGGTGGGATAGCGATGGGCTCGGTGATTGCGGCTCAACGCACCTCGTCGTCCTACAACGTCTTTTTGGCGAGCACGAATCCGTCGGATATCGACATGACGATTGGGGCACCCAATCTCACTAGTGAACTCTCGCACCTGCCCTTGGTGAAGCATGTGGGTACGGCCACCCTGTACGACGGAGCGTTTCCGGTCGGCGGACACGGTAAGCCCTTATTTCCACCGGCGTTACTTTCGGGCAAGGTCATCACGGTGGCGAGCTTGAGCGGTGAGTTCTTTTCACTAGACAAGGTCGCGGTTGATCAGGGCCGCATGGCGAATCCGAAAAAGCTCGATGAATTCGTTACCACCGCCAATGCGGCGCAACTCATGGGATGGCGAGTCGGCCAGTCAATTCCCATGTATCTCTACACTGGCCCGCAAACGTCGCTGCCCACCTTCGGCACTGGCAAGTTGAAGCCCACGCTGGCACTCAACATGAAGTTGGTGGGTACCGTGACCGTCAACACGCAGGTTGTGTCCGATGAGGTTGACAAGTACCCCGCATTCATGATTTTCACTCCCGCCGTGGCGAAGCGATTGAACGCGAAGGGAATTAACTACATTGATTACGCCCTGCAACTCGACCACGGGGCTCGTGACGTGCCCGCCGTGGAGCGCGAAATAATCAAGTCACTTCCTAAAGGTACGACGTACACCTTTCACGTTTCGTCGAGCGTCGCGGCGCAAGTGAATAAGTCAATCGAGCCCGAAGCCATTGCCTTGGGTATTTTCGGTTTGATTGCCGCGTTGGCTGCCCTTGTCATTGCGAGCAGTCTCATTGCCCGGGTCTTGCAAAGCGATGGCGAGGATCTACTGGTACTTCGCTCGCTCGGGGCCCCACCCTCCATGGTCGCAGGTTCCGTGTTGTTGGGCGTACTCGGCTCGGTGCTCGCCGGCGCGGTGCTGGCAGTCGTGGTTGGCGTGGCGTTGACGCCACTGTCACCATTGGGTCCGGTACACCCTATTTATCCATTTAAGGGCCTTCGCTTCGATTGGTTGGTCTTAGGACTTGGATTCGCCATCATTGTGCTGGTGCTCGCCTCGATTGCCACCACACTCGCGTGGCGACGGGCCCGACGCAATAGTTCGCAACGCCGTCTCTTTGACACCCCGGTGGCGTCGCGACTAACACGGTTTCTCGCAGAAATTGGCATACCCGTGACCATGGTGGCGGGGGTACGATTCGCGACAGAACCGGGAAAGGATCGTGACGCCGTTCCCGTTCGAGCCGCGCTTTTAGGTTCAGTAATGGCCGTCATGCTCGTCGTCGCAACCGTGACCTTCGGCAGCGGTCTCAGTACCCTAATTTCGCGTCCCGCGCTGTACGGCTGGAACTGGAACTACGCCCTCACCGGCAACGGCTCGGATATTCCGCCGCAATCGACGAACCTGTTGACATCGGATCACGACGTCTCTGGCTGGTCGGGTGTCAGTTTCGCAGCCGTGCAAATTGACGGTGCGGCCACGCCGGTGCTGCTCATGAGGCCCTACGCGAAGGTCAGCCCGTTGCTGCTGTCAGGACACGGTCTTGAAAAAACGAATCAAATCGTGCTCGGACCCGCGACCATGCAAGCGCTGCACAAGCGTTTGGGCGAGACGGTGACCATTTCATATGGATCGCCCAAGGACTATCCGGTGTACGTGCCGCCAACGCAGCTCACCATTGTGGGTACAGCCGCAATGCCCGCGGTGGGTAATCCATTGAGTGGACACCCATCCATGGGCACCGGCGCCATTCTTTCATTCGGTGTGGAGCCCAAGGTCATGGAAAAATTCCTGCTGTCGCCGTACCCCACGCTTAATGGCGCCAAGATGGTATTCGTTCGTTTTCGTGTCGGTGTTTCCGATGCCGCGGGTCTTCAGTCACTCAAGAGCGTCGACAAAGCGGGCAACAAGGCGCTTTACGCGGTGCCCGATGGGGAAGGTAAAGGCGACAGCGTCGAGCCGTTACCCGTGCAGTACCCCGCCGAAATCGAGAACTACCGGTCCATCGGTGACACGCCGTCGGTGCTGGCGCTGGGACTGGCGGCCGGAGCGTCAGTGGCGCTCGGTCTCACGTTGACGGCGTCGGTGCGTCGTCGTCGTCGCGAACTCGCCATGTTGCGGGCCCTGGGATTCACTGGCCGACAGTTGCGCTCGACGATTGCCTGGCAGGCGACGGTCGCGGGCGTTGCCGGCGTCGTGGTGGGCGTGCCATTGGGCATCGCGCTCGGGCGATGGCTCTGGACACTCTTCGCGCGCTACATCAACGCCGTACCCGAGCCGACGATTCCAGTTATTTCGGTGATAATCGTCTCGGTGTGCGCGTTGCTACTGGTAAACATTGTGGCCGCACTGCCCGCTCAAATAGCTGCGCGAGTCTCGACGGCCCAGGTCCTGCGCGGGGAATAGGGCCCGTCGCCGCGCCCAGTTTCTTGACCTGGCCTGACAAGGGAGTATGAACCGTTTGGGTGGTACTCTTACCTTCCTGTGTGCGCCATTCGAGTGGTTTTAGCTGAGGACAACACGTTATTGCGCGAAGGAATTTCGCGAATGATTGATGCTGACGTGGAACTCGAACTGGTGGGCGTCGCGTCAAACCTGCCCGAGTTGCTTACCCTCGTGGTCGAGCACGAGCCTGACGTCGTGGTGACCGACATTCGCATGCCACCTACGGGTACCGACGAGGGCATCCAGGCCGCCGCGTGGCTGCGCGAACATCAGCCCAAGGTTGGCGTCGTGGTACTCAGTCAGTACACCGCCCCCGCGTACGCGCTGACGTTGTTAGAGGACGGATCGGCCGGCCGCGCGTACTTGCTCAAAGAGCGCGTCGCGGGCGCTAACGAACTGACCCAGACAATCCGAGTCGTGGCGTCGGGGGGATCGGTTATTGATCCGCTCGTCGTTGACGTCCTCGTTCAGGCGCGGGCCAAGCACCACAAGTCCGACCTCGAGTGGCTCACCCCGAGGGAGTCCGAAATACTGGCCGAGATGGCCCAGGGCAAGTCCAATGGGGCAATTGCCAAGAGTTTGAACGTATCCGAGCGGGCCGTCGAGAAGCACTCGAACGCCATCTTTTCCAAGCTCGGACTCTCTGAGGAACGCGATCTCAATCGTCGTGTCAAGGCGGTGCTCGTCTACTTGAGCGCCCAGCCGGGAGGCTAGCCTCACCACGCTTTAGAAGGCACCTCACCATCAATTCACAACGTGCCGTGCAAGAATGATTACATGACCGGCAACGCAGTTTCCGTGGTTGTTGTTGATGACCAGGCGCCCTTTCGCCTCGCAGCGCGCGCGGTACTGCGCCGTACGGAGGGATTTGAACTCGTCGGCGAAGCGGAAAATGGCCTTGAGGCCCTGACGCTGGTTGACACGCTCAAGCCCGACCTCGTGTTGATGGATATCAACATGCCCGAGATGGGCGGTATTGAGGCCACCCGTCAGATCGTCGCCGAATTGCCGGCGACGGTGGTCATTCTCTGCTCCACCTACGGCGTGAATGACCTGCCGCCCGAAGCGGCCACCAGCGGAGCGAGGGCCTACGTGCACAAGGAGCA
>PMAL01000179.1:6981-14529 GCA_003152555.1 Acidimicrobiaceae bacterium
CGGTCCATCATGTTGACGTAGCCGTGTCCCTGCTTCGCCTTTTCAATGTCGAAGCCCGGTCCGTTGTCGCTCACCTCAAAGAGCAATCCGCCGGACTCTTCCCAGATTCTTAACTCGACTCGTGACTCGGGTGCATGCTTTCCCGCGTTCTGCAGTGCTTCGAGACAGCAGAAGTAGATGGCCGCTTCGATGTCGCGCCCGTAGCGTCCAATGCCCTCGGTTGTCAGTTCCACGTCGAGAGGACTGCGGTTGGCCACTGCCTTGAGGGCTTCGGTAAGGCCACTGTCGACCAACAGCGGCGGATAGATCCCGTGGGCCAACTCACGCAGTTCCTTGATGGTGTCCTGGACCGCGATGCCCAAGTCCTCGAGCATCTCGACCGCCGCCTTGGGATCTTCTTCGACGACGTCCTTGGCCAGACGCAGGTTGATCGCGAGCGCGACCAGGTGCTGCTGGGCGCCGTCGTGCAGGTTGCGCTCCACCTTGCGCCGTTCGGCGTCGCCGCTGGCGACCACACGGGCTCGCGAGGCGCGCAGCTCGTCGGCCTGGCGGCGCAGTTCATCGAGCGAACCTTGCAGCGCCGAGTCCAGTTGGGCGTTGTGCATCGCCAGTGCGACCTGGCGAGTCAGTTCGGTCAACACGCGGTCGTCCTCTTCACGAAAGGCCACCGCGCCCTCTCGACGATTGACCACAATCACACCCAACAGTTCTCCGGCGTGGCTGATGGGCGCGACGCGCAGCGGGCCCGCGGCGCGACCCACACTGATCCCCGGAATCCACACCGAGGCCCAGGCATTACCCGACACGCCGGCGCGCGCAATGACGGCGCGTTCGTCGCCCGAAATGATCAACTGTCGTTTGCCCTGGTCGGGCACGGAGACCGTCAGGTCCAGGATTTCGCCGGTGCCGGTATAGATCTCGGCGGACGTGAGCACGAGCGTCTTACGCAGGGATTCAACCAGTTGGAGCAGCAACTCGTCCATGGGAATCGCGCGGGTGAGGCGACTGCCAAAGGTTCGCACGACTTCGTCGGGCGCTTCGCGCGCGCCGTAGGTGAGGCCCGTGGCCATGCGCGCGAACCGGCCTCGAACCCCGAGATAGACCACTGACGCTCCGACGCCCGCAATCATGGCCCACCACAGGATCTCGCGGTCGGTCGAATTTTTTGGCGCCTTGCCGAGACCTCGCAGGGCAATGAGATATGCCGCCGCCACGACAAACACCAGCCCGAAGACGGTCAGCATGTGCACGAGGAGGCGGTCCGCCCGCGAGGCAAAGCGCGACGTGCCCGCGAGAAGTCCCAATGGGAGCAGGGCGGTGCAGGCGAGCAGCGTGACGGTGGGCGATTTCGGCCACGCGACCAGCAGGTGCAAGGTGACCGCAAGGATGGCGATGATGGCGGCGCCCACGACGCCCACCGCGAGGCACTGGATGCTCTGTCGTCCGGCCGCGGTCGCAGCGACGTAGCGCGAGTAGAGACCGGGCAGCGTGCTGGCAATGGCGATGATCCAGCCCACCGCGACGGGCCAGGGGACAAATACGTGCGTCGTGGTCGCGAGGTAGCTGCCGAGCCCGAGCGCGACCAGATACCAGAGCCCAGCCGTCACTTGTCGCGGACGCGCACCCAAGAGTCCGTCGGGCAGTGAGAGCAGTACGTGGACCGAGACGGCCATCGCGAGCGGCGCCGCCAGGGTGGCGACGACCTGGGCCGCACCGTGACCGTGATTGGCGTCGGCGAATCGGGCCGACGCGGCCGCAATGGACGCGCACAGCGAGCCAGCCATCACCAGCCAACTGATGCGCGGCGCCCTGGGCAGTGTCGCGAATCCGGCCGCGACCCAGCAGAGAATCACGACGGCGCACACAATCCATAGGGCGCGGTGGCCCACGTGGGGTTTGGCTACCTGGGATACCACGACCAGGGCAAGGCAAGCGACCGCAATGAGGTACGACCACGCGGCGTGCCCGCGTCCAGTCGCTGGCTCGACCGAGACGGTGTCGGACACGGAGATTGCGGTCACTTGGTCGTGCACTTCTAGAGCGTCCCGATGGTCGTGGCCGGTGCGTCCGATCCAATCGCGCTGCCGGTGCCGTCGAGAATCCTGCCGTCGCGCATCAGAAGTACGGTGTCGGCCGCGGCCGCCACGTTCGCGTCGTGCGTGACGAGGATGATGGTCTGCCCAGCGGCGTGCAAGCGGCTCATCAGTTCTATGACCTCTTGTCCTCCGGCCGAGTCCAACGCACCCGTTGGTTCGTCGGCAAGCAGCAAGGTCGGTTCGTTGGCGAGCGCGCGAGCAATGGCGAGGCGCTGACGCTGTCCACCCGAGAGCACCCCGGGCATGACGGAGGCCTTGTCGCCAATGCCCAACAGGTCGAGCAGGTCGCGTGAGCGGGTCTCGGCCGACTTGCGGTTGCGACCGGCGATGATGGCTGGAAGGGCGACGTTCTCTAATACCGTCATGCCTTCGAGCAGGTTGAAGAACTGGAAGACGATGCCGATGTGCTTACGTCGAATCAGTGCGTGATCGTCTTCCGATCCCTCGGACATCGATTCACCCGCGACGTCAATCGATCCCTCGTCGACCTCTTCGAGACCGGCGATGAGGTTCAGTAGCGTCGACTTCCCGCAGCCCGACGGTCCCATGAGGGCCACGAACGTGCCCCGTTCGACCGTGAGGTCGACACCGCGCAGGGCTCGAACGGGCGCCAACTCCGCCTCGAAGGTCTTGCGCACGCCGCGCACTTCGAGCGCCGGGAGCGACGATGCCTCGCGCGGGTTCGTGTCGGATTCGGTGGTGGTCATGAAACTTCTCCTTCGTTGGCTGAGCTGAAACTTGGTTCTTCTCGCGTAAGAGCGAGGATCTTGAAAGAAACGACGGGCGTGTCGCGGCCCTTGACCAGTTGGGCATCGAGCTCGATCGTGTCGATGTCCAGGGACAGCGCGCTCTTGGTGGGCTCCGAGATCACCGTCTCACCGGCCGACGCGAGCTGTTGAAGTCGCTGGGTCAAGTTGACCGTGTCACCGACGAGCGTGTATTCGAGGCGCTCTTCGGAACCCAGAAGCGCGGCGGCGACCTCGCCGGTGGAGAGGCCGATGCCGAGTCCGAAGGCCGGCAGCCCCTCGTTCGCCCAGGTGACATTGATCTCGTTCTGGAGCGCGTGCATGCTGGCGGCCGCCACGACGGCGCGATCGGCGTGATCGTCGCTCGGCACCGGGGCCCCGAACACCGCCATCACCGCGTCGCCAACGAATTGCATGACCGTTCCCCCTTCCCCAATGATGGCGCGATTCATCGCGGCGCGATGGGTGTTGAGTTGGCCGGCCAGTTCGCTGGGGTCAGCGTGCTCGGCGATCGACGAATAGGAGCGGATGTCGCTCATGATGACGGTCACGTTGAGTCGCTCCGTTTCGCCGATCCGTCGACCCTCCTTGCGGAGTTTCTCCGCGATCCCGCCCGGCAGCAGTCGCGAGAGCGTCTCACCTTGCTCTTCACGGTCAACGATCGCGCGATGGAGATTGCGCAGGCGATCGAGGGCGCCCTGGTGGCCCGCACTCACTTCGGCGGCGAGCTTTCGAAAGAGATCCTGAACCTGGTCGTCGATGGCTTCCGGTGTCGTTCGACGCGCGGCGGCGATGGCTTTGATCGGTTTGCCTTCGGCGACGAAGGCGAGGAGCGACTCTTCGGTGGCGGAGAGTTCGCTATTCGAGGTGACCGGTCGGATTAACGATTCGACGATCGACGGGTCGAGGGCGGTGCCCCCGGTCGCCACCATGCGAATCGCCTCGATGAGTTGGTTGCCCTGGGCGAGGTTGTCTTTCAGGAGATAGCCGTAACCGGCCGAACCTTCGGCGAGCAACGCCACCGCGTATTCGGGGTCGTCGTACTGCGAGAGGATCACGACGCCGGTGCCCGGGTGGCGCTTTCGGACCTCTTTGGCCGCGTCGATGCCTTCGCGGTTGAACGACGGTGGCATGCGGATATCGGTGACCAGCACGTTGGGGGCGGTCGCCGTGGCGCCCGCCACGGTCTCGTCGTAGTCTGCGGCGACGCCCACGATTTGCAGGTCACTCTGTCGGTCGATGAGCGCGCGCACGCCTTCGCGCACGAGCACGTTGTCGTCGGCGAGGAAGACGGTGATGGCCGAAGTGGTGTCGGCGCCGGGGTCACTCATGGTGAGCAAAGTTTCGGTCAATGCCGGGGTTGTCAAAAGGGGGCAGGCCCCACAATTTGAGGGGGTGTTAGACCCCCAGCACTCAGTGCGGTAGCACTATTTACCAGGAACTCGACGAACGCGACGATGGTCCCATGCGATACCAAAGTTCAGTCACTTCATTGTCATGGATTCCCTCTGAGGCGATTCAGGGTGGAACCCGCTTACCCTTCGACGTCGGCATGGCGCATTACGACCCCGCGCCTCCGGACGAGATCGACGACCTCGACGAACTCCGTCGCGACGATCGATTTCGCTTCGCCAATCGACTTTCGGCGTCGATTCAAGTGAACGCCAGTGGCGAGATCACCGCGGCGAGCTACACCGGGGCCGGCATGATTGGCAGCACGACCGTCAAGGTCGGACCGGTGAGCAAGGTCTTCGAGGCCGTGGCGTTGCCCGACATCAAGACGAAGCCCGTCTACGGCGATGGCTGGGTCCGTTTCACCCAGACCGCCGGCGGACGCACCGGCATGCCGGCGCCGCGACGAGTTCGGCGCGCGCCGTTCGTGCAGTGGCAGGCACCCCTGGCGTGGACCACGCTGGCGCTCACGATGTACACCAATGGTGAAGCCAAGGGTTCACTGGTCGGGGCCAGTCGTTTCCCGCGCCACTGGGTCTACGACGACCATGGTCAGCTGAGTGCGAAGTCCGGACTCATCGACTTCGGCGACTGGTATCGCAAGTCCTTCGGCAAAGCGACGCCGTGGGGACACCAAGACTCCGACGCCTTCGTCACGACCGTCGAAACCGCCCTCGAACGAAACCTCTCGCACAAACTGATGAAGGGCGCGGCCAAACCTAAGATTAGGAAGGTGAAGCGCGGAACGGTGCTGGTCGCCCAGGGCGATCGCAGTTCGGATGTCTACCTGATCCTCGACGGCGTCTTGCGCGTCGAGGTCGATGGCGCGCGCATGGCCGAGTACGGACCCGGTGCGATGCTCGGGGAACGGGCCCACCTCGAAGGGGGCACGCGCACGTCGTCCCTGGTCGCGGTGACGGACTGTCGCGTGGCCTCGGTGCCCGCTGAATCCCTCGATCGCGAGTCACTCCAAGAACTCTCCACCGGACACCGCCGAGAAGATTCGAACGCGGGTTAACCGCGTGCGGGTCACCTTCCTCGGAGTCCGAGGTTCGACACCCGCACCGGGCGAGGAGTTTCTTCGTTACGGCGGCCACACGTCGTGCGTGGCGATCGCCCACGACGGCGAAGCGCCTTCCCTACTCCTCGACGCCGGTACCGGCATTCGTCGAACCAGTTCATTGATGGACGGCGAACCTTTCCGGGGCTCGGTCCTCCTCTCGCATCTGCACTGGGACCACGTCCACGGTTTGCCTTTTTGCGACGCCACCGATCGCCTCGACTCACGGGTGACGCTCTTCGTACCCGACCAACTCGACGGATCGGATCCGTTGGAGATGCTCTCGCGCGGCATGTCGCCTCCGCACTTTCCCGTGCGGGCCGATGAACTACGCGGCGACTGGTCGTTCGTCTCGCTCTCCTCCTCGATGCTGGAGATCGAAGGATTCACCGTTTTGGTCGAAGAGATCCCTCACAAGGGAGGTCGAACCTACGGTTTGCGCGTCAGCGACTCCTCGGCGACAGTCGTCTACATGCCCGACCACTGTCCGAGCGCGCTCGGTCCGGGTCCCGACGGTTTGGGCGAGTACCACCAAACCGCGATGTCGCTGTGCGAGGGGGCTGACGTACTAATCCACGACGCGCAACTGGTGCGAGAAGAGTTGGAGGCGGAGGGTTACTTCGGTCACGCCGCGGCGGAGTACGCGGTCGAATTGGGTCGTCGCGCCAACGTGACTCGGGTGGTGCTCTTTCACCATAAGCCGGACCGCGTCGATGACGAACTCGACGCGCTGGGCCGCCGCTTCGACGGTACGCCGTTGGTCACCGTGGCGACGCAGAACACCGTGCTCGAACTGTGAGCCCGGGGCCGTCCCCGGACGCCGTGGTGGTCGGGTCGGGTCCCAACGGTTTGGCCGCCGCGTTGACCCTCGCCCGGGCCGGACTCTCCGTCGAGGTCTTCGAAGGTGCGTCCCGTGCGGGGGGCGGGTGTCGCACCGAAGAGTTGACGCTGCCGGGATTTCACCACGACGTGTGCTCGACCATTCAATCGATGGTGACGCTCTCGCCGTTCTTTCGCGCGTTCGCCGACGTGAGCGACGCCGTCACGATGTTGACCCCGGAGGTCGCCCTGGCCCACCCGCTCGACGGTGGGCGAGCGGGCGCCGTGGCGGGATCGGTGGAGCACACCGCGACCTCACTCGGCGCCGACGGCGCCAAATATCGACGACTGTTCTCGCCGCTCGTCAATGACGCCGATGCCCTCGCCGCGTCGGTGCTCGCCCCCCTGCGCTCACCGCGAAATCCGCTGACGATGGCTCGTTTCGGCCTCAACGGTCTTCCCACCGCTACCCACCTGGCTAAGCGCTTCTCCACGCCCGAAGCGAAGTCGCTCATCGCGGGGCTCTGTGCGCACTCCATGCTGCCGCTCGACGCGCCGGTGACGTCGGCCTTCGGCCTCTTTCTCAACGTGACCGCCCACGTGGGCGGCTGGCCCGTCGTGAAGGGCGGTAGCGCCGGCTTGATCGACGCTCTCGTGACCGCGTTGCATGACGAAGGCGTGACCGTGCACGTCGATCGGGCAATCCGCCAACTCAACGATCTCCCACCGTCACGCGCGACGCTCTTTGATACGTCGGCGGGGGGACTGGTGGACATCGCGGGCGAACGGCTCAGCGCTCGCTACAAGGCCGGTGTCGCTCGCTTTCAACGCGGTCCGGGCGTCTTCAAGGTTGACTGGGCTCTCGCTGGCCCGGTGCCGTGGAGTGCCGAGTCGTGTCGACGCGCGGGAACGGTCCACGTGGGCGGGGAGTTCGACGAAGTTGCCGCGTCGGAGAAGGACGTATCTTTGGGCCGTCACTCGGAGAGTCCGTTTTGCATCGTCGTGCAGGCGAGCGTGGTCGACGACACCCGCGCACCGAATGGTCAGCAAACGTTGTGGGCGTACTGCCACGTGCCGAACGGCTCCACCGTCGATATGACCGAGCGCATTGAAGTACAGATCGAGCGCTTCGCCCCGGGCTTCCGNNCACAACCCGAACTACGTGGGTGGCGACATCACCGGCGGCGCCGGCACCCTTCGTCAAACGCTCTTTCGTCCGACCGTCCGCTGGAACTCGTACCGCACTGGCACGCCGGGGCTCTACCTCTGCTCGGCGTCGACCCCCCCGGGCGGCGGCGTTCACGGAATGTGCGGGTTTGGCGCCGCCCGCACGGTACTGGCCGACCTCCACGGTCGCGCGCACCCATCCCTGACT
>PMAL01000102.1 GCA_003152555.1 Acidimicrobiaceae bacterium
CAGAGTGAGGTGCCGCGCGAACTGCTCGGCCGAGTCGCGTCCGTTGACTGGTTTGTGTCGCTCGGGATAAGTCCAATCGGGCTAGTCCTGGCAGGCGCCCTGAGTAGCCGATTCGGTGTGCAGCGTTATTTCGTCGTGGCGGGACTCATCTGTCTCATTCCCGGGATACTGATTTTGATCTCTCGTAAGGTCAACCAAATCGACGCCCATCGTGCACCGAGTGGAGTTGAATCTTCGTCGGCGGCTAGCCCGGCCGTCGCTACACCTCTCGAAGGGCTTCCGCCGGAAGGATTCGTGCCGCCAAATTTGCCGGTACCAGCGCAAGGAGAATTGCACCGACGATGATCGCTGTCGCGAGCAGGACAACGCTGAGAGCAGGAACGACGGCCAGTGGCACCGCGCCGAGGCTGGCGGCAAAATCTCTCCACACGGTCTTGCCAATAACTAGTCCGAGCGGAACTCCGAAGACCACACCGATGACCGCGATCGTCGTTGACTGCCAACAAATCGCCGATCTGACTTGACGTCGAACAAATCCCAGCACCTTCAACAGCGCGAATTGGCGGCGACGTCGCGTCACACTGACGAACAACAAATGTGTCAGCGTGGCCACACCGAAGAGGGCAATCGTCAGGCCCAGTAGCAAGGGAAAGTCCACGGCCTGGCCAAAGTTCACCAAATCTGTCGGCAATGACTGCACGTCGTAGAAGGCCGCGTACTTATGTTGCAAGTGCGCCACCAATCTTCGCCCCGCACTGCTGGGAAGAACCCCGATGTCCACGCCCCACGAATTGGCGCTGTTGAGCTTTTCTTGGATCGCCGCCACGCAGGGCTTGGCTGCCGGGCCAGTAGAGCAGGCAATCCGTTCAATTCCTCCAATCAGCATTAACGCGCCATCGCCCAGACCGCCAATGCCCACGCTTGGAGGGATGACAACCGTACCCACGATTCGCGATGTGCTCACTCGTTTAGCCCCTTTTAAGTCGACCAGCGACACGGACACCTTCGAGCCAATGTGGGCCCCCACCCGGTGCAGCGTCGTTTGTCCGAGATCCATTTGACCGCCGCCTGTCGGATACCGTCCCGAGGCCAACGAGTACACCATTGGGCCCTTGACGACGTGTACGTAGATCGATTGCACCGGAACGCCATTGATATTCACGTACTCGCCTTCACTGCCATAGGTGATCCTGCTGACGAGCGGGTTGTGCTTATACGTCGCCACGATGGAGTGGAGTTTGGCATTGGATACATTTGCTAGGTCCACTTGCCAATTCGCGCCGTAGAGGCGCGGGGTATTGAGCAAGTTCGACAGACTGGCGCCAAAAATCGAGGACGCCACCAGGGCGGCAACGGCCAGCACGGTCGCGACGAATGCAGTCACCACCGGGACACTGGAACGACCTCGACCGCGTTCGAGCGCATTGCGCACGCCAATGAGCGCGCTCGGCGGCGAACCGGCGGAGGCGATGAAACTGACGACCGACGAATTACCTTTCGTGACGGGCCGGTCGCGGCGACTCCTCTCGCGTTGCACTTGCGCCGCGCGCCAGGCCGGAGCCGCTGACAGGGCCAGGACAACGCAAACAATCGTGACAAAGCCCAGCGCGAGGATCGGGCCATCAAACACCAGGCCTCGAGTGAGCTCGGCGGCGCGTGCCTCGCCTACGGGCGTGAGCGGTGATAACGCAATAGTTATCCCTAGGGCCATAATCGCGCCCACGGCGCCAATCGCGCCAGCACGAAGCATGCCGAGCCCGAAGAGCTGATTCGGACGAAGTCCGAGCGCGACCAGGGTTGGGTAGGACTCCTTCTCTGCCAGATTCTGACGGGAGAGTGCTTGGCCAATGAGCGCGAATCCCGCTAACGCCGCAAACAGAGCGAAGAGCCACCATCCGACTGATTGGGGATGAACGGACCCTTCGATGGCCGTAATCACGGTGTCCTCATTTTGTACGAAGTAGTTGCCGGTCTTGCCTAGGTTGTTGATGTAGTACTGGTAACGCGGCATGTTGAGTTGCCCATTGAACAGCCGCACTTGGGCGAAGTACGCCGACACAACCTGCTGGCCCTCGCCCTTGTCGAACGCATTGCTCACGTAGAGCGAATACACGGGAGTGCTCGAGGGAAAGTCAACCAAGCTGACCTCAACTCCCACCACGCGAAATCTCACTCTGGGGCCATGCGCGGGAGGTGGCGAATTGGCGTTGATCACTTCTTGGTGCTGGCTCGGCGCATAAAACGGCACCGTAATGAACGAACCAACGTGGAGTCCGAATTGCTGTTGCATTGAATAGCCAACCAACACGTCGTGCGCGCCCACCGGCAAGTGTCCCGAAAGTAACTTGATCGTGCGGCCAAGGTTCGTCGATGGCAATCCGACCACATTGGTATCTTCGGCAGGGACAAAGTGTCCGCCGGCGATTATGTTGCCGTTGAAGTAATAATGGCTCTCGGCCACGGTCTCGACGTGGGAAATATGGTCAAAGTCCTTGGGAAAGGGCTTTAATCCGAACACGCCCGCGTCGAAGCCGTACTGTCCGGCATAGCGAGGGAAGGCCGAGGCCGTACGATTCGCGGCCGAAACGCCGGCAAGCACGGTCCCGCCAACGAGCGCAATGAGCAGGGCCAGCGACATCCACGACGCCCAACGCCGACGCCACTCAGTTCGAAACAACATTCGGACGCTACGCATGGCGCACCTCAGTCAAGACCCATGTCGAGCATCATTCGGCACGCAACACGAATGCTGTTGACGTGCGAGCGGCGCTGCGACCCGGTAACACAGCGACGAGGTTGGTGAAGATCAGAGTCCCAACGCCGACCAGGATGACCGACAG
>PMAL01000133.1:0-2405 GCA_003152555.1 Acidimicrobiaceae bacterium
AGAGCTACGGCCTCCACGCCTCGTCGGGGATGCTCTTCAATCACGAGAGCCCGCGTCGCGGCCTCGAGTTCGTGACGCGCAAGGTGACCAACGGGGCGGCTCGAATTGCGGCCGGACTGGACACGGAACTTCGCCTTGGCAATCTTGAATCCCAGCGCGACTGGGGCTACGCCGCCGACTACGTGCGGGCCATGTGGTTGATGCTCCAGCAAGATGAGGCCGACGACTACGTGATTGCGTCGGGTGAAACGCACTCGGTGCGCGATCTGTGTGATGCGGCATTCTCCCAAGTGGGACTCAACTACGAGGACCACGTCGTCATTGACTCCGCATTCATTCGCCCCGCAGAAGTTGACCTCCTCGTGGGCGACTCGTCGAAGGCTGACCGGGTATTGGACTGGCGAACCGAAGTTGATTTTTACGGCTTGATTGAGATGATGGTGGCCGCCGACGTGAAGGCGCTGCAGCGTTAAATCACGTCGATGAACAACGGTGCAACCCCCGTCGTGGCACTGGACGACGCGGTCGTCATTTCGAGTGGCTTTCCCCTCTTAAGCGGTGTCACCCTTCAACTGTGGCCGAGTTCGCTGAGCGTCGTCACTGGAGCCAACGGCGCCGGTAAGACGAGCCTGCTTCGACTGTTAGCGGGACTGGACTCACTTACGTCGGGATCGGGCACTGTGGCGGGTATTGACCTGCGCGATGGCGATCTTCGACTGTTGCGACGACGAATTGGCTGGCTCGGCCACGAGGGTTCGTTCTACGACGACCTCAGCGTGAAGGAGAACCTCACCTTTGCGGCCAGGGCGCTGGGTCGGCCACTCGATGAAATTGAATCAGTCGTGGCGCGCGTTGGACTTTCGGGCCGGATTAACACGTCCGCCAAGCAACTCAGTGCCGGTCAACGGCGCCGACTCGGGCTCGCGTGGTTGTTGTTGCGCCGCCCCGAACTGTGGCTGCTCGATGAGCCGTACGCGTCGCTCGACGATGAAGGCCGAACGTTTTTCGATCACCTGCTCGCAGACGTGGTGGCGGCGGGCGCGACCGTCGTCATCTCGGCGCACGACCCGCTACGCAGTAGTGCCCTTAACCCGCGGACGATTCTCATGTCCGGCGGATCAATTGTTGAAGAGTCAACGTGATACGCACCGCGCTGCTTGTTGCGGGAAAGGACCTGCGCATTGAGGTGCGCAGCCGCGTGCTGCTCTGGCAGGTCGTGCCCTTTGGCGTGATCGCGCTGTTGTTGTGCGGTTTGGCCCTGGGCCCGGCGCACGCCGGTAGTTCCTCGGCCGGTCCGGGTCTCTACTACTTGGTCACGTTGCTCGTCACGCTCTTGATGATCAATCGCTCCCATGTTGTTGAGCGCGCGCCCGGCACAAAATCGTCGATCGCTACGCTCGGACTGGACCCGGCGGGGGTCTTTTTGGGCAAGTCTTTGGCGCTCGCTGTTGAGCTGTGGCTGACCGGGCTCGTGCTGCTCGCGGGCGCGGTTCTCGTGCTCCATACTGCCCTCCACGGGGCGCTGATTGCCCTGCCCAGCATCGTGGTGACTCTGGGCGCATTGGCGTGCGCGGGCACCCTCTACGGCGCTTTAACGGCCGGTGGCGAGACCTCGGCGACCCTGCTGCCGGTGCTGGCGCTGCCGGCCTTTGCGCCGCTGTTGATCGCGGGGGAGCGCTCCTTTTACGACGCGCTGCACGGTGGAGAGCTGCTGGGATGGTGGGTCATCGTGGTCGTGGCACTGGTTGCGTATGTGGCCATTGGAATTCTCCTTTACGGTGTGTTGGACGAATGATGGCGAAACAACTCCTCTTACGGCTGCTTGGACCGGTCACGTTGGTCCTGCTCGCGCTCACGATCTGGCTCGGTCTGTGGGTGACGCCTCAGGACAAGATTCAGGGCAACCTCGTGCGCCTGGTCTATGTCCACCCTTCCGTGGCCTGGGTCGCGCTGTACGTGTCCTTTGGCACCGCAACTATCGCCAGCGTGTTGTACCTCTGGAAGCGGACCCGATCCATGGTGATGGACCGGGTTGCCTACTGCGCGATGGAAGTCAGTGTGGTCTTCATTGCGATCACCCTCATTANNCATCGCGTTCGTCGACGTGCCGATCGTCCACTTCTCGGTTGACTGGTGGAAGACGCTGCACCAGGGGGCGACCGTCTTTGGGCCAGACCGCAGCATAAAGATTCACGGACCGATGGCGCTGACGCTCTTCATTAGTTTCGTTGGCTTCACGATGTTGTTCTTCTGGATCTTGCGCGCGCGCTACCGCCTCGAAGTGAGGCGCGAAATGGCGTCGAGCGTCACGCTCGACGAGGCGCTTGAGGCGCGCCGGCGCGAGGGAGCACTGCAGTGAGCTACGTCTACGCGGGGTACGGGTTCGCCTTTGGGGGATTGGCGCT
>PMAL01000133.1:2419-28029 GCA_003152555.1 Acidimicrobiaceae bacterium
ATCCTGGCCCTGCTCAGCCAGGGACTGCTGCATTCGCTCAACTACTTCGAAACGGTCAACCAGGTGTTAGCCAAGCGCGCGTCCTTCGGGACCGAAGTGATGCGCCTCGAGGGCGTCGTGAAGCCCGGCACGATTGAGCGCACGTCGAGCGGCGCTTCCTTCGTACTTGAAGGCTCGGGCCACAACCACGTCTTTGTCGACGCGCACGGTTCACCACCGGAGCTCTTCCAAGCGGACATCCCGGTCGTCGTGGTGGGCCACTTCACGACCAAGACCTCACTGGACTTTGACGNNCGATGATCCTTATATGGCTCGGCCGCATCTCCCTCTACGTGGCGTTCGCCTGTCTGGTCGGCGGGGTCATTGATCAGGTGCTGGCGATTCGCGCGAGCCGCGCGGGCCACGCACTCTGGTGGGCGCTCGGTGCACTCGTCGGCATCTTGGGCGCGGTGGGCGCCATGGAAGTCGCCCTCGTCACACACAATTTCTCGCTCGCCTACGTGGCCGAGAACAACGCCACCTTCACGCCGCTGCTGTACTCAATCACCGGTATGTGGTCGGCGTTGGAAGGCTCACTGCTGCTCTGGTCGCTACTGCTCACGGTGGTGACCGTCAGTGTCATCTTCTACTACCGCCGAGAGGCTGCGGACGCGGTGGTGGGCTGGGCGACCGTCGTGCTCTTCGGCGTGGGCGCGTTCTTCACCTATCTGTTGGTCGCCCCCGCCAGCCCCTTCGTGCATAATCCCGAGCACGTGCTGCAAGGCGCGGGACCGAATGCGCTGTTACAAAATAATCCGCTCGTCGCGGTGCACCCGCCGTTGCTCTACGCCGGTTTCGTGGGCTTCACCGTGCCCTTCGCCTTCGCCATTGCCATGCTCATCACCGGACGGGTCCAGGACCGCTGGCCGCTCGAGCAGCGTCGCTGGACGGTGCTGGCATGGGGCGCGTTATCGCTGGGCATTGTGCTGGGCGCGTGGTGGAGTTACCAGGTGCTCGGCTGGGGAGGGTTCTGGGGTTGGGACCCCGTCGAGAACGCGGCGCTGCTGCCGTGGTTGACGGCGACCGCCTACATTCACTCGGTGATTGTCCAGGATCGACGCGGACTGTTCCGGGTCTGGAACCTCTCGCTCGCGATCGCGACGTTCTCACTGACGGTGCTGGGCACCTTCTTCACGCGCTCGGGTGTGCTGCAGAGTGTGCACGCGTTTTCTTCGAGCACTTTGGGTCCACTGCTCATTGGTTTCTTTTTTGTCACGGTGGTGCTCGGCGTGGTGTTGCTTGCCTGGCGAGGGGACCGACTGCGATCGGCCGTGGGTGTTGATCACCCGCTCTCTCGCGAGGGACTCTTTGTCGCGAACAACGTACTCTTCGTGGGCTTTGCCATCGTGGTGTTGCTGGGCACCGTGTTCCCTTTGCTCTATCAGGCGGTCAACGGAGCCCAAGTCACCGTTGGCACTCCCTACTTCGCCTCCATCGCCGCGCCGCTCAGTGTCATCTTGTTGGCGCTGATGGCGGTCGCGCCCCTGGTCAGTTGGCGTAGCGTCGACGCAAAGGTTCTCTGGTCTCGACTTCGTGTGAGTGCGTGGTGCGCAATCGCGCTCGTCGTGATATTGGCAGCGTCGGGCGTGCGGCGTCCGACGGTCTTGCTGGCGTACTTCTTGGCCGCGGGCGCCGCGGGCGCGGCGTTGCGCACGTTGAAGGGCGTTGTTGTCGCGGCCCACCGCCGGGGCAAGTTGTTGTCGGCCCTTCGTGCTCCCAGTACTGGCGGCATGGTCGTGCACCTGGGCATCGTGATCCTGGCCCTGGGCATTGTGACCTCGACCTCGTACACCACCCGGGCCGAAGTGGCGCTCGCCCAGGGACAAAGCACCGTGGTGAACGGTCAGTACGTCTCGTTCGCCGGATTCCATCAGGTGAAGGACTCGTTGGATACTTCGACCCAACTACTCGTGAGCGTGGGCCGGGACCAACTTCGCCCGGCGATCACGATCTTCAACGGACGCGGCGGCACCACCGTGGGCACACCGGCGATTGACTCGAACCTCTGGCGCGACGTGTACGTCACCTTCGACGCCATCGGCGCCAACGGTGCGGTGTCAGGTGCGCAGGTGCAGGACAAACTACCGGCCGGGTCAGTGGTCTTGGGCGTTACCGTCGAGCCCCTGCTCGCGTGGCTGTGGATCGGCGGACTCATCGTGGGACTGGGCAGTGCGTTGTCATTCATGCGTCGACGCCACAACGAGGAACTCGCGTGAAGCGCACCGTGATGATCTCGTCGCTGGTCGCGCTCGTGATCGTGATCGCTTTTTCGATCTTTCTGGGTACTCGCCAACCCGTGGGTCCCGCGTCCGCCGTCCAGACACCGTTGCAGGGCAAACTCGCGCCGTCCTTTTCGGGCCAGGAGCTAAGCGGTGGACACCTTAGTCTCAAGAGTGACCGCGGAGACATCGTCATTCTCAACTTCTGGGCCTCGTGGTGTGGGCCGTGCGTGGAAGAGGCGCCAAATTTGTCGACCTTTGCGTGGCAGGAACGTCACGACGGCGTGAAGGTGATCGGTGTGGTGTTTAGCGACACGGTATCGGCGGCCACGGGTTTCGAGAAGTACTACGGATCGCTCTACCCCTCGATCATCGATCCGGGCGGTCAGATTGCCAACAGTTACGGCGTGACCGCACCGCCCACCACGTTCGTGATCAATTCGAAGGGTCGGGTTGTTTTAAGCCTNNCGTCGTGGTCGTTGTCATCGTCGCAACCGCGCCCAGCGCACCGACGAGTCAGTCGCGGATCAACCACCTCGAGACCCTGGTGCGCTGCCCCGCGTGCGAGGATATCTCGGTCGCAGTCAGCGACGCCACGTCGGCCATTGCCGTACGCCACGAAATAGCGCGCGACGTCCATCGCGGAGATTCGGACAACACAATTCTCACGTCGCTCGAGGCCACGTACGGCGCGTCGATCCTGTTGAGTCCGCCGACTACGGGGCTCGGGACACTGCTCTGGGCGGTGCCGGTTGGCGTGTTGTTACTTGGCGTCGCTATTGGGTTGCGCCTCGCGAGGCGGCGACGATGAACCGGGACGAATCGCTGCTACGTGACGAGATTGAGCTGCGCGAAGCCTCGCTCGCCGACGCGCAACGCGAAGTAGGCGCCGGAGAACTCTCCGCGGCGTCATTTGCGGCCATCTCGATGAGGGAACATGCCGCCATCAGCGAAGCCCAAGAAAAGTTGGCGGCGTTGTCGCGACAGTCACCCGAAGCTCCAAAAAGTGGTCGACGTCGGCGCGGCCGTTTGCTGGTTCTAGCGAGCCTCTGTTTTGCGGTCGCTCTGGGACTGTTGCTGTGGTCCTCACTCGGCCCGCGACAGGCCGGAAATTCAATTACGGGATCGCCCTCACTCGGTCACGCCCAAGAGATCCAGCAACTCCTCATCGAGGCGCAGGCCGACATTGCCGATGGCAACGTCGTGACCGCACTCAGCGCGTACGAGCAAGTTCTGAAGCTCGACGACACCAACGTGCCGGCCCTCACGCAAACTGGCTGGCTCGACTTCTCTGCGGGAAGTTCGGATCAGGACGTGGCGGCCATCAACCTCGGCATCAAGGACCTGCGCCGCGCGGTCGCCCTGGCACCGCGTAATCCGGCGCCGCGGCTCTACTACGCGATCGTCGCTGATTCGACGCCTGGTAATCGAGCACTTGCGAAGAAGGAGTTTGAGATTTTCTTAGCGCTGAAGCCCTCGCGGGCGCAGCTTCTGGTGGCGGCGCCGTTGTTGAAGAAACTAGGACTACCGAGCTCCTAAACCGTCACGCCCACGAGCGCGAGGATGATGCCGACGGCGCCGGCCAGTAGCAGTGTGCTCACCACACCACGGCGGACCACCAGGAGCCACACCAGCGCACCGACGAGTACGGGTACATGCCATACCTGATGCAGGGAGCGACCGAGCGGGATTGCCGATCCGGCAATTGCACCGATCACGGCCGGACTGGCCCCGGCGAGGAACGACGAAACGGTCCTATTGGCCCGGATTTGGTCAAAATGTCGTGCGCCAAAGAGCACAAAGAGAAACGACGGCGCGAAGGCCATCAGCGTCGCGAGCAGGGCACCGCCGATGCCGGCCACGGCGTAACCCACGACGGCAATGGTCAACACCACTGGTCCGGGCGTGACTTGACCCAGGGCGACGGCATTCAGGAACTGGGCGCCGGTCATCCAGTGAAAGACACTCACAACATCGTGCTGCATCAAAGGGATGATGACGAACCCTCCGCCAAAAGAGAGCGCTCCGATCTTGAGCGCCTCGAGGGTCAGCGCGCCCAGGCCCGCCACGGCGAGCGTGTGCAACGCGGTCGGTGCGACCGCGAGTGCGCCCGGTGCCGAGTCCTGGCGCGAGCGAACAAGTACCTCGACCAGTCCGCAACCAAGAAGTACCACGACGACATAGGAGCCGATCAGCGCGGCCGACGCAGCGCCGAGCGCCGCGTAAAAAAACCATCGATACCGTGCACCACGCTGGCGACCAATTCGTACTTGACTTGCCCTCACGAGGCGTGACGCCGCGTGCAGCGCGACCGCGGGCACTGCCGCGCCGGCACCGGCCGCCGCGCCGAGAATCCACAGCGGTGGATCGTGCTCTAAGAACAGTGCCGACAAGCCAATGATGATTACGAGTCCCGGCAAGATGAAGCAGACGCCGCCGAGAATCGCGCCGGCCGTTTTTCGAAGTCGCCACGCGCAGAAGATAGCTAGCTGGGTTGAGGCCGGACCGGGCAGGAGATTGGTGGCGGCGAGACCGTCCTCAAATTCCTGCGCGTCCAACCAACGATGCTGCTCGACGCACATCTTTCGTAGCAGGGCAATGTGGGTCGGCGGTCCGCCGAATCCCACGATTCCCAGACGGGTCCATTCGCGCGCGATGGTGCGAAGTGGTACCCGGGCGCTATGTGAGTCTTCGGCGTCCATGGTGCTGCGCCGCAGCGGGTCTTAGGCCGTAACGCGACAGGTGTCGTCGCCGCGAGCTCGAGACGTCATCGTGACGTTGGTGCGTTCGGCGCCGAGGCCCTCGAGCATCCCCGAAATGAGTCCGCGATCGACCGCGCAGAGCACGGGGTGGTGCGTCGCGGCCGAACCGAAGGGGCAGTTGTCCGACACCACTGATTGCTCGGAGTCGTTCTCCTCCACTCGCGCGGCGAAACCGTGGGCGGTGAGCAGCCCCGCAATGGACGTCATCGCCGTCTTGAGGGTTCGAGTTGTCTCCTGGGGCAGTACCGCAGATCCCAGCGCGCGGCCGTATTCGACACCCACGTCGTGGGCCATGAGTTCGGACGCCTCGGGTCCCAATCGCTCGAGCGCCGTCTCCAGCAGGGCTACGAGCAGCGCGTCTCGGCGCATCGACCCGTCCATCATCAGACTGTCGTCGACAACGCGGTATCCCTTGGCTGGTCTTCCGACGGTGGTCTTGCGTACGTTGTCAAAGGTGACGTAGCCGGCCTCGCTGAGGCGTTCTAAGTGGTGGCGCACCACGTTGGGATGCACGTCGCAGTGCATCGCCAAATCCGTAGCGGTNNAGGACTTTCGCGAAGGTAGAGGTAGATCTTTCTGCGCGTATTGTCCCCAAAGGAGTGCGTCAGGCTCGTGACCGTGGCGGTGAAGAGCGCCGGGTCGACCCCGTTGTCTATGGGCTTTGTTGACACATAAAAAGTCTAGGGTCAGTCAGGTCTGGCGCGCCGGTAATCTCAGGAGGCCACTTTTAAAGGACCTCTCTTGACCGTTGACCAAGTACGCAGCGACGTACGCGCAATCTTTGAACCCCAGCTCGTGCGAACGTTGGGCGACCTGGGCTTTCTCGGCGACGTGACGATGGACGGTGAGACAGCGCACGTGCAACTGGTATTGCCGGTCACACAGTGGCCGAATATTGCCCTTTTAGAAGCGTCGATTCAGCTCGTCGTGCCCGGCGCGATCGTCAACGTTCGTTCGATGAACGAAGAAGAACTCCTGGGGCTGCGCAACTATCTTCGCGGGGCCATGGCCGCGCCCGCGGGACCCGGCGAGCACGAGCACGGTGAGGCCAAGCCACGATTTCTAGATACTTTGTCTAAGACACGAGTGCTCGGTATCTCCTCGGGCAAAGGTGGTGTCGGAAAGTCCTCGGTCAGCGTCAATCTGGCCATTGCGCTCGCGCAAGCGGGCTACCAGGTGGGCATCCTCGATGCCGACGTCTACGGCTTCTCGGTGCCCAAGATGCTCGGTGCGCAGAGTGACCCGATCGTCTTGGGCGACACCGTCATTCCGACCCTGGCCCACGGCGTGCGCTGCGTGTCGATGGGCTACTTCGTGCCCGACGAACAGCCGGTCATCTGGCGCGGTCCAATGCTGCATAAGGCAATTGAACAGTTAGTCACCGAAGCGTGGTGGGATGAGCCGGACTTCCTGCTGATCGACATGCCTCCCGGCACGGGCGATGTGGCGCTGACGCTCTCGGAAGTCTTGCCGCGCATTGAGATGTACGTCGTCACCACGCCCCAGGCCGCGGCCCAGCGGGTAGCCCAGCGTTCGGCGTACGCCGCGCGCAAGTTGAAGCTCGCCGTTCGCGGCGTGATTGAGAACATGAGCTGGTTCACCGGCGACGATGGCCAGCGCTACGAGATCTTCGGCGCTGGCGGCGGCGCACTCTTGGCCCAAGAGCTGGGGATTTCTCTGCTGGCCCAAATTCCTCTTGAGACCACACTGCGCGAGGGTGGTGACGCCGGTCAACCGGTGGTGGTATTTGACCCCGACAGCGAAGTCGCGCAGGCATTTCGTTCGTTAGCGGCCACCGTCGCGGCACAGGGCCCGGCGCGGGTCTATCGTCAAGAACTCAAGNNCTCGGCGACATTGAAGAGGGTCCGCTAGAAGAGGCCGTTGAAAGCCTGCGCGCGAGCGGAGCGAATGTCATCGGACTGGCCTGTGACGTAAGTAAAGAAGATGACGTCGTTGGTTTGCGCGAGGGAGCAATCGATGAATTCGGGACCGCGCATATTGTCTTTAACAACGCCGGCGTCGTGGGCGGACCGGCCATTGGCACGCCCAAAAAGGTGTGGGACTGGGTCATGGGGGTGAACGTAGATGGTGTCATCAATGGCATCAATGCCTTCGCCCCGCTATTGCTCGAGCAGAACGAAGGGCACATCATCAACACCGCCTCGCTCGCCGGGCTCGGGGGCATGCCAGCCACCGGCGCCTACAGCGCCAGCAAATTCGCGGTCGTGGGCATCTCCGAGTCGCTCTTTCACGAACTGTCGTTGTCGGGCAAGAACGTGAATGTCTCGGTGCTCTGCCCCGGTTTTGTGAGCACCAAGATTTATGACTCCCAGCGCAACATGCCCAATGATCTGGTGAGCTTTAACGAGGACCCGATGATGCAGATGGCGCACCAGATTGGTGAGACGGTGGTGAAGGCCGGAATCGATCCCGCCGACGTCGCCAAGGCTGTGGACGCGGCCGTGCGGGCGAACAAGTTTTGGATCTTGCCGCACGAACGGGTGGCGCTACGAATGACCGAACTGCGCCTCGAATGGATGAAGGGCGGCGCGCCGCTCTACATCAACTTAGAAGCGGCGACCAAGCCCTAGCGGTCGATGCCGCTCGGCAGCTGGTCTTCGGGCCAGTCGAGCAGGGCAACGGCAGTCCTACAGGCGTAGCGGTCGGTCATGCCGGCAACGTAGGCCACGGCCTCTCGTAATGCGTCGGACGAACTTCTAATGACGTCGCCGCGCTCGGCCACGTCGGGTATCAGTTCGGGATGCGCCGCGAAGTACTCCACGAGTGCTCGCAGCAAACTCACCACGGCCGAGGCCTGTTGGCGCGAGGCATTACGAAGATAAATGGCTTCGTAGTCGAACGCGCGAAAGACGCCCAGGGCTTCGGCGTGGCTGGCGTCCATGCCAATGACGCCCGTGGCGCGGATGGTGCGGATCATGGCGCTGATGAACGCGCCCAGCTGCTGGCCCCGGCGCTCGCCGCATCGTTCGCGAACAATCTGGGGCAGCTGATCGGCGTTCATGATGCCCGCCGACACGGCGTCTTCGAAGTCGTGGCAGACGTAAGCAATGCGGTCGGCCCAACTGACAACTTCGCCCTCGGGGGTGGCGGGCGCGGGACGCGACCAGGAGTGGTTGCGAATCCCGTCGAGGGTTTCTGCGCAGAGGTTGAGCGGTTGAAGTGATACGTCGGCGCCCCACGTGGCGTGGTCGAAGCCGCCTACGACGAAGGGATCGAGCGCCTCTTCACTCGCGTGTCCGCCCGGGCCGTGACCGCAGTCGTGGCCGAGGGCAATCGCGTCGGTGAGCGCCACGTTCAGACCAACCGCGCGCGCGATTCCCGTCGCCACCTGGGCCACTTCGAGCGCGTGTGTGAGCCGGGTGCGCATGTGGTCGTCGGGGAACACGAAGACCTGGGTCTTGCCGGCCAATCGGCGAAAGGCGCTCGAGTGCAGGATTCGGTCGCGGTCTCGTTCGAAGCACGTACGAAACTCATCGGGCTTTTCTTCGATTACCCGATGTCCGGCGCCCTTCCCACGGGTCGCGCCCACCGCGAGGATCCTGTCAAGTTGCTCTTCACGTTGATGCAGCGTTCCCAGTACGTCAGCACCGTCGGGGCTCGGAATGTCAATGGCCGCGACCGAGTTCTCGTGGGCCACGGTCACGTCGTTCGCGGAACCCTCAAATCCCTCCATCGTGGCGGCCCAGCGCCGGTTGTGCTCTGAGGGCGCGTCACTACTCACGTTCTTAATCATGCCCTAACGCCGTAACATGGGAGAGTCGCCTGCGGGCAGAGGAGTCGTAATGGATATTCGAATTGGCATCGTGCAGTCAATGAAGGAGCTCGAAGTCGAGTTGCCCGAGGGCGCGAATCGCGACAAGGTCATGAAGGAGATCGAGGCCGCCCTGGGCGGTGACAAAGTGCTCTGGCTCACGGATCGCAAGGGTCGGCGCGTGGGCGTACCGGCGGCACGAATTGCCTATGTCGAGTTCGGCACGCCGGCGAGTGACCGCATCGTCGGCTTCGGCACGGCCTGATCGCCAGAAACCCGCGCCAGCGTGATTGACTACCATCTGCACCTCTGGCCCCACGAGGAATCCTCCGTCTGGTTTCAACTCGACCAGATTGCGGCCTACTGCGACGAGGCGGCCGTCCACGGCGTGAGCGAGCTCGCGCTCACGGAACACACCAGTCGTTTTGTCGACGTGGTCTCGGCGGTGGGACCGTTTTGGCTCAAATACGGCCACGAACCCACGAGCCCGGTCTTGGAGCGCTACCTCAATTGGCACGCGCGCAATTCCTTAGAGCGGTACGTGAACCTCGCCCAACGGGCCAAGGACGAGGGGCTGCCGGTGAAAATTGGCCTCGAAGTCGATTACTACCAAGACCAAATGGACATTGTGTCGCCGATCCTCGCCCAGTATCCCTTCGACGTGTTGATCGGATCTGTCCACTGGCTCGGGACGTGGCAGTTCGACGACTACGAGGTGCCGACCCAATTCCATGAATGGACCGTGCGTGACGTCGACCAGTGCTGGGCCGACTACACGATTGCCATTGAAGAACTGGCTGCATCTAATTCGGTTGACGTGCTGGCCCACCCCGACCTCATCAAGGTCGCCGGATTCCAGGCGTCGGATCCATCTGAGTTTTGGGACTTGATGGCGAGCGCCGCCGCCGGTGCCGACCTTTCGGTCGAGTGCTCGTCAGCCGGTTGGAAAAAGCCCGTGGGCGAGCAGTATCCGTCGGTTGGCTTCCTCGATCGACTGATTGCCCAGGGCGTCACCTTCACCACGGCCAGCGATGCCCATTCGCTCGAGCGGGTCGGCGAACGCGCGGGCGACCTCGCGGACCTGCTCGAAGCGCGCGGCGTCACCCAGCTCGCGTCATTTAGCAACCGCCGCCGCGAGCTCGTCCCGATCCGGTCCATTTAATGGCCACGCTCGCGGAACTGACCGCGGAGCACACGTCACTGGCCCAGCCTTCGGTTGACCATCTGTTGCGCCTGACGGTCTCGTGGTCGCTGCTCTCGGACCTCTCCTTTTCGGACATGTTGCTCATGACCAAGGTTGACGAACTGGCTAATCCCGGCGACGACAATTTTGTCGTACTCGGTCAGATGCGGCCCAATAACCGCTCGACCTTGATGAATGAAGACCTGGTCGGCACCGTGCAGCGCGGCGACGCGTGGCCCCTGGTGCGACAGGCCTTTGAAAGCGGGACGCGCGTCGTGGGTGAAGCCATGATCGAAAATGTCGAGGATCGAGTGCCGGTCTGGTGCGTGCCGGTGCGATTTGAGGGCGTCATCGTCGCGGTCCTGGTGCGACTGCAGGGCCCCCTGCGCGGGCCGGCTTCGCTCTACGAGCAGGCCTACCTCTCGGTCTTCGAGCGGCTCTGTGACATGGTTTCTGACGCGACGTTCCCGTACCGCGAGGATGACGTCGCTGGACCGGGTATGCCGCGAGTGGGCGACGGCATCATCCTGATTGACGGCGAGGGACTCGTGGAGTTCGCCACGCCCAACGCCACCAACGCGCTGCACCGCCTCGGCATCTACGCACCGGCCGAGGGCCGGTCATTGGACGATCTGGGCCTGCGGGTGCGCGTTATCGAACGGACCCTGGAGTATGGCATTCCTGCGATGGACGAAATCGACCGCGGCCACGACGTTGCGATTGTCTTTCACTGTGTGCCACTGCTCGAAAATGGCGAAGTGACCGGGCTCATCACGCTGGTGCGCGACGTGTCCGACCTGCGCAAACTCAATCGGGTGCTGCTGAACAAGGAAGCGGCGGTCCGTGAGGTCCACCACCGGGTAAAGAACAACCTGCAGACCATTTCGTCGCTGCTTCGACTCCAGGCTCGGCGCAGCGAAATTGTCGAAACCCGCACGGCCCTGCTTGAAGCGGAGCGGCGGATTCGCTCCATTGCGGTGGTGCACGAGGTTTTGTCGCGAGAACCGGGCGAAGAGGTGGTTTTTGACGAAATCGTGCGGTCCCTGGTGCTGATGGTTGAAGACACGGTCTTGGCGCTGCACCCGGTTGAAATCGTGGTGAATGGGGAGTTGGGGGTGCTCTCGACTGATCTCGCGACGCCGCTGGCAGTGGCCCTCGCCGAACTGCTCACCAATGCCGTGGAACACGCGTTTACCGATTTTGGCGATGTCGAGCACAAGAGCGTCGGGATAGTGACGCTCAACCTCTACCAGGAGGATGGCAACGCCGTCGCCGAGATTCGCGACAATGGCCGGGGATTAGGTGAAGATTTCTCCCTGGAGGTACCCACCAGTCTGGGTCTGTCGATCGTGCGCGACCTTATTCGCGCGCAATTGCATGGGTCTATTGAGATGAAGAGCGTGGCGGCCAAGGAAGGCGGGGGCACCTACGTTCGAGTGGTGGTCCCGACGACCGCCCGCCTCTAGTTAGCCGTTGAACGACGACGAGCGGCCAGCCACTGCTTGCGCAGCTTGCGACGCTCATCTTCAGTAGTGCCGCCCCACACGCCCGACTCCTGGTTGGTCGCTAACGCGAACTCCAGACAGGCCTTTTGGGCGTCACAGTTGTCACAGACCCGCTTGGCCGACTCAATTTGGTCGGTTGCCATGCCAGTAGTGCCAATGGGGAAGAAAAGCTCTGGTTCGGTGTCGCGACAGGCGGCTTGTGCGCGCCAGTCAGCGTCGTCCCAGGCGTGGGTACGGTTCCAAATCAACGACATTAAAAATCCTTTATATGGGCAAATCCACAGCAATAATCAGCTAAAAACAAGATTTGGTTGAAACAAAATGTTACAGAGGTTCTTGTCTAAAAACAAGGGTGAATTTGGTATTTTGACGATTTCGAGATGGAAATGAAAAATGCGAACTCGCGTGATGACGTTTCAGATACGCAGTCCCACGCGTGCGATGAGGATTTCGAAATCACTAAAACAAGGGTGTCAAAATTGTCGACTCGTGTAATTACATCGGAGTAGTCATGCTTTCTGACGAGTCGATTGATTTGATTCCACGCGCCGACACGATCGACTGTTCTGCTCGCCCGAACGCTCAGCGAGCGCGCGACATGGTCAGTCAGCATTGACCTATGTGCGGTGCAAAACGCCACGGCGAAAGTGGTCGTGACACCCGAAACGGACGCGCGCTGCGGACGCTGGCCCAAAAAATCGAGGATTCCCAAAGGAAATTGAGAGAATTCGGTGTGTCAATCTTTGGTGAGCGGTCCATGAGAGTTCTGACACACTGGTTTGGTGATTCAAATTTTTGCGCACCGGGGGCTGCACACGCATGAACGCGAGAACACGGTTGCCGCGTTCTTGGCGGCGAAAGCGCAAGGCGTTGATGGGGTGGAGCTCGACGTACGTCGCACCGCGGACGGTGCACTCGTGGTTCATCACGATCCACGGTGTGAAGGAATGGCCATCAGTAACACGCGACAACGCGAGTTGCCCCAGTACGTGCCGACACTGGATGATGCAATGGAGTCGTGCGAAGGCATGTTGGTAAACGTGGAAATAAAGAACAGTCAAGACCGGTCAGAAACGTTTTATGACGAGACCGGAGAATTGGCTCGACAGGTCGTCCGCCATCTTCAACAAATTAACTGGTCCAGTCGCGTGATAATTTCCAGTTTTGACCAAGCAACCTGCGTGCACGCCCGCTCTTTCGATGCCGACATTGATGTCGGTTGGTTGTTGCGGAACGTCGATCTCGCCAGCGCCATTACCCAGGCCCATATTCTGGGTTTCACCGCGGTGCATCCCAATTTCAAGGAACTCGACCTCGCGGCAATGACGCTGGCACGCGAGATGGATCTCCACGTCAATACCTGGACAGTGAATAGTCGAAACGCACTTCGGGCGATGATCGAACTTGATGTCAACTCCATTATCACCGACAATCCCGCGAGGGCCGTGACGCTGGTGAGAGGTACGTCGCCAGATTGATCGAATGTCGTAATGGAATAGATTGGCTACATGAACGTTGTTGTGTGCGTAAAGCAGATACCTGACCCGGCGGCTCCGCAAAGTTTTGATTCTTCGAACTATCTGGACCGATCGGGCAAATTGATCCTCGATGAGGCCGATACCTACGGCGTCGAGATGGCCCTGCAGCTGGTCGACAAGGCGGGCGAGGGAGAAGTAACGGTCGTGTCCATGGGCTCGGGTTCGGAGTTGGCGGGCGTGCGCAATGCCCTGGCCATGGGTGCCGCGAAAGCAATCATTGTGAGCGACGACTCGTTGCGCGGCACCGACGCGCTGGGCACCGCCAAGGTGTTAGCGGCGGTGATTCGTCGAGTGAGCCCTGATCTGGTGCTGGCCGCCACCGAGTCGTCAGACGGCTATACGGGCACCACACCGGTCCAACTCGCCGAACTACTTGGCTTCCCCTCCATTACCTTCGCCAAGTCGGTGGTGATCAACGGGACGAACGTGGACGTGAACCGTCAGACGGAATCGGGCTACGACGAAGTGTCGGCCCCACTGCCCGCGGTGGTGACGGTCACCGCCGGCGTAGTGGAACCGCGCTACGCGTCGTTTAAGGGAATCATGGCGGCGAAATCTAAGCCAGTGGAGGTATTGAGCGTGAGCGACCTTGAACTTGGCGGTCAGGTTGGACCCGACGGCGCGCGCCAGGAAATCACGTCGGTAGTCCGGGCCGAGTCGCGTCAGGCGGGAGAAAAGTACGTGGATGACGGTGACGGTGCGGCAAAGATCGTGACCTTCCTCGAGTCAATCAAGGTTCTCTAGGAGATATATGACACTCTCTTCACTTTGGGTCGTGGCCGAGCCCGCCAACGGTTCGTTCACCAGCACCTCATTGGAACTGCTCAGTCACGCGCGCACTTTTGGCGCGACGGTCTCAGCCGTGACGTGGGGCGACAACGGGTCGACGCTCGCCGCACAGGCGGGCGACTACGGAGCAACGACGCTCTACGACGTGGGTCCGCTGGGTGACGCGCTACCAGGTGTTCCCGTTGCATTGGCCATCGCGGCGCTGGTTGCGAGCGTGGGCGCTCCCGACGCGATACTCATTCCCACGAGCTACGACGGGCGTGACATAGCGGGGCGCCTGTCCGCGCGCTTGGACCGACCACTCTTAACGAACGTCACGGGGCTCACCGACGAGGGTGGACTGGTGACCGAGCACCCGGCCTTCGGCGGGATTCAGATGGTCAATGCCCGCTTCACCGGTGACGGGCCCGGCATCATTGTCGTGCGCGCTAAGTCTTTCGCCGCCGAACCTGCAGGCGGCGCAAGCGCGAGCGTCGTGAGCGCACCGCCCGGTGAAACGGGCGCATCGGGAAGCGCAAAAATAGTCCAGTCACATGTCGAAGAACGAAGCGGGCCAAAACTTGAAGAAGCGGCGGTCGTTGTCTCAGGTGGACGGGGCTTGGGTGAAGCAGACAAGTACGCGCTCATTGAAGAGATCGCGAAGTTGCTCAACGGTGCGCCTGGCGCGAGTCGGGCCATTGTGGACGCCGGTTGGGTGCCGTACTCCCATCAGGTTGGCCAGACCGGCAAGACCGTCAAGCCCACTGTCTACATCGCGTGCGGCATTTCGGGTGCCACCCAACACATGGTGGGCATGAAGGGATCGAAGAACATCGTGGCGATCAACAAGGATGCCGACGCACCGATCTTCCAGATTGCCGATCTTGGCATCGTGGGTGACGTGCATAAGGTGTTGCCGGCCCTGATAGAAGCGCTCAAAGCTCGCGGTTAACTAAAGAATCTTGGGCAATTCTGCGTTTTTCGTTGGCCGTGACGCGGTAGGCGCGTTTCAATGCCTTTCGTTCCTTAGGATATGGCCACCGATATGACTTACGCTCCCAAACACGCGATGGTTCGGCGTTGGTGGACACTCGCGGTTTTGAGCACTGCGTCGCTCATGGTCGTGCTCGACGCGACCGTTATCAACATCGCGTTGCCGCGCGCGCAACTGTCTCTCGGATTCTCCACCGCCAATCGTCAGTGGGTCATCACGGCCTACGCCCTGGCCTTCGGTTCACTGTTGTTGCTTGGAGGTCGCCTGAGTGATCTTTGGGGGCGGCGCAATGCGCTCTACATTGGACTGACCGGCTTTGCGGTGGCGTCCGCGATTGGCGGCGCGGCCCACAGTTTTTCAATGTTGGTCACCGCACGCGCGATACAGGGCGCCTTTGGTGCGGTGCTCGCCCCGGCGGCGTTGGCCACGCTCACTACCACGTTCCAAGATCCCAAGGAGCGGGCCAAGGCCTTTTCCATCTACGGCGCAATTACCGCATCGGGTGCCGCCATTGGCCTCTTGCTGGGGGGCGCGTTGACCCAGTGGGCCTCATGGCGATGGTGCCTGTTCATCAACCTGTTCTTTGCCGCCATTGCGCTGGTAGGTGTGTTGCTCTTCGTCATACCGGGAAAGAGCGAACACGACACAAAACTTGACGCGCTGGGCGCAGTGCTCGGTAGCGGTGGACTGTTCTTTGTGGTCTACGGACTGTCGCACGCCGTCTCGACCAGCTGGTCCGACGTGATCACCTGGGGCAGCTTGGTAATGGGCCTGCTGCTGCTCTTGCTATTTGTGAAATGGCAACAGCGATCAAAGTTCCCTCTCTTGCCGCTGCGCATCGTCATGAATCGCACGCGTGGCGGAAGTTTGATCGCGCTCTTTATCACGAGCATCGGCATTTTTGGAATATCGCTTTTTCTCGCGTACTACTTGCAGACCACTCTTGGTTACTCGCCACTGCGCACGGGCGTCGCGTTCCTGCCGCTCGTCGCTGCCATTGCCTTTTCGGCGACGATGGCGAGCGCGCGACTGCTCGCCAAGACCGGTCCGCGTCCGCTCGTTCCCGCGGGCATGATCCTGGGCATGCTGGGCACGGTCCTGTTCACCAGACTGACAGCCCATCCCGATTACATCGGACACGTGTTGCCGGGACTCATCGTTACTGGTCTCGGACTCGGTCTCATCTTCGCCCCGGCCACGGCCAGCGCCACGGCCTCGATTAAGCACAGCGATGCGGGCGCAACCTCGGCCATGGTGAGCACCACCCAGCAAATTGGCGGCTCGATGGGCACGTCGCTGCTCAACACAATTGCCGTGTCGGCGACGATGGGTGTGTTACGCCACAGTCATCCATCGTTCACGGCGGCCGCCGAGCGAGCGTACAAAACCCACGCGATTCTGCACGGATACTCAATGGCGTTCTGGTGGTGCGCGATCTTCTTCGGCGTCGGTGCGCTCGTGACGTTTGCGCTGCTCGAATCCGGCGTGCCCGAACTTGAAGGTGAGTTACTACCGCTGCTCTAGATGAGCGGCCAGGGGTAGGGAGGCCAGTCACTCTCTGCGTCGGGCATTGGGTAGCGCGCACCATCGGCCAGTTGCTGCGCGCGAAACTGCGTGATCGCGAGTTCACCGGGGCTGAGGTACTGCGCCAACTCACCGGTCTCGCCTTGGGCGAATCGTTCCACACGCTCACGCAGCGAGGGCTCAACTTCGAGTCCGGCGAACTCCCAGACCACGGTGCGGAGCTTGTCGATTTCGTTGAAGCACAGGCCATTGTCAATTGCCCAACATCGTGTCTCATCAAAGATCACGTGGCCCGCCTTGCGATCGGCATTGTTGGCAATGACGTCAAAGGCGGCCAGCGCGGCAAACCACGCAAAAAAAACGCCATTGTCGCGCAATGTGAAGTAGTGGTCTTCAAGATTGTCGTCGACCCACCATTGCAGTGAACCTATGCCGAAAGGCGCGTCGTCGCGCGCAACCGTGGTGGGCACGAGGTCGGTCCCGAGCGCCACGTCTAATTCGTAGGCCGCGACCTCTCGACGCCAAAGTCCGTCCGCGAAGTCCCAGAGCGATCGTTCTCCGGCCTCGGCCTTGTAACAGGCCTGCGCGCTGCGTCCGTCGAGGCTCACTGTGACGAGCAGCGCTTGATTCGAAGATCCCGACACCCGGCCTTCAATCTCGATTGACCCCTTGCTCAGTAGCGTGCGCTGTTCGTCGCGGTTCATGGTCGCTAGCGAATGGGAGGTCGGTGGCCGTTAGTGCGTGGACAGTCGTGGCCCCGCGGATCGAGTGGCCCGCCGCAGAGCGGACAGAGTGGCCGGCCGGCTTCAACAAGACGGGTGACCGCAATGGCGAGCCCACCGGCCCATTCCTTGGTGAGGGTCAGTTCCAACGTGTTGTCACCGTCGTCCACGGACTCGAACGTGACTTCGATGCTCTGGTTTTCTTCATTGATGGCGACGGCGATGTCGCCCGCGATGAAGTCCGACTCGTATTCGGGCTCCAGCGAGAAATCGTCGGGCAGGTGCGCGGGTCGACCCATGGTGCTCAGCACCTGGCCGAGCCATTCGGCGAGCGCGCTCAATTGCATCTTTTCGCACTTGACGATGACGAGACGTCGGCCCTCGCGTACCTGGAGCAGGAAGAGCCGATTGCCCACTTCACCGCGAACGCCCACCATTACCCGGTCAGGATTTTGAAAGACGTAGTTCATGAGGGTGTCAGTTCGCTGAGCGACGCGGTGCTATTGACGGTCAGCACCACGGGACCACCACTCGTAAAGCCAATGGCGCTCACCGAACATGTTGAGATGACGGTGCGCTGAAAGAGGTCGAGCGGCACGCCCTGAGCGTAGGTGACGGCCGCCTTTATTGGATCGGCGTGACTGACAACGACGATGGCGCGCCCGCGGTGCGTCCTGGCCAGTTTTTCGAGCGTCGACCACACGCGTTGCTGCATCTCGCCGAAGGATTCGCCGTCTGGGAAACGGAACGTGCTGGGGGAGTTCTGCACCGTTTTCCATTCCGCCTTGCGACTGAGCAGACTCAATTTCTTTCCCGTCCACGTGCCGAAATCGCATTCCAAGAGCCCTCGGTCAATGAACGGGCGAAGTTTCAACACCTTGGCAATCGGTGCGGCCGTCTCGCGCGCCCGTTCAAGCGGCGAGACGTAGAGCGCGACCGGCTTCTTGGTCAGTTCGCCCAAGCGCACGGCCACCGCCTCAGCCTGGGCAATGCCCCGCTCGGACAGATGGAGACCTGGCGCCCGACCCGGCAGGATTGTGCCGGTCGTGGCGGTGGCGCCATGGCGCACCAAAAGAATCGTCGTGAATGAGGAAGGACTCATGGGACGCTGAAGGGCAGTCGACGGGGACCGGGGTCCTGGTCTTCGGGCCAGCGCTTGCGCGACACCTGGGCCAAGCGGTGCAGTAGGGCGACGGCGCCCGGGTCATCGTCACCGGGCCGGGTCTCAATAAGTCCGTTCTCCTTCAATGCGCTCATGAGTTCGCGGCCCTTGTCAGTACGCACAATCACCAACGTCCAGTCGCCAAAGGCCCCGATGCCGCCGGTGGATATGTCGGCGTGCTCGGCAGCGAAATCCGGGCAGAGCTTGCACCCTTCACGAGTGAATGCGTGGGCCTCCTTCAAGGGGATTTCGTGCATGGCGCCGTCGTGTGTCCAAATCTGAAACACGCCCTTGATGTTCATCTTTTTTATGTCGGCGCGCTTGATGTTGTACTTCGCTTCGAAGAGTCCTTCAAAAATGGAGTCGTCGAAGGTCTTTGAGCACATGAGGCCAATCGAGAGACTCAGGCGACGCGCAATCTTTCCCGCCTTGCGCGACTGCATCACGCCGGGGGCCGACGCCATGCAACCCATGCCCACCACCGCAATGCGCTCCGCGCCTTCTTTGATGGCGTCGGGGTAGGCGAGGAGATTTGCCGAGTAGGTGTAACGAGATTTCGCGGTGTCGAGCACTTCCTGGCGCGTGCGCGCGACCTGGGGCTGGGCCACCCACGTGGAACCGTCGCCCTCAAGCCCGCTGACGAGCGCCGCGTCGATCACGTCGTTTTCTAAGGCGTAGATCAACAGCGCCGACACGAATCCACCGTCCTGGCCGTTCTCGATGAGTTCTGGGTCGCTCGCGCGAGCGAGCAGGACGTCGCCGATGCCGTAGACCTCGTCGTTGGTGCGCTCTCGGGCAAACAACTTGGTGTCAATCTCGCTCTCCCAGTTGCGAAACCGCGGACAGGCGCGCGTGCACAGGGTGCAGCCGGTCTCGCCGTGGGTGCAGTCTTCGCGTCCGCCGTCAATATCGAGGTGCCAGGGCTGGTAGACACCGCCCTCTGAGTTGTAGTCCAGCACGTCGTGGGGACAGGCAATGACGCAGGCGGCGCAACCGGTACAGAGTCCCGAAGTGACCACTTCGCTAAAGAGCTGGCGCCAATGTGGTTTGTCTAAGGCCATAGACCAACCCTAGTAATTCGTATTGACGTTCAAGTCCAGGTACGCTGCGGCGCGTGCCTGAAGTACTTGAAGTCGAGTCGTATCGCCAGTTGGCCAGTGGAACCGTGGGCGCGACGGTCGTTCGCGGTTGGGCCGACGGCTACGCCGCCAAGAAACTCTCGTCACCGAGCGCGTGGTCGCGCGCGGTAAAGAACCTGACGATTACTGACACGTCGCGTCGCGGAAAACTGTTGTTGCTGCACACCAGTGGCGTCACCCTCGGCATGCGCTTCGGCATGACCGGTGTATTGCTCATCGATGACGAGGCGGGCATCGATGGTCTCTTCTACGGTCCGCATTCGTACCAGTCCGGTTGGATCCGCGGCGGACTGGAATTTGATGACGGGCGAAAACTCATACTGCACGACCCGCGCCGATTGGGACGCTTCGAGATTGATCCCGACCTAAGTGAACTTGGTCCGGACGCGCTCACGCTTAACCGCAAAGAGTTTGACGAGGTGGTCCACGTGACACGTGGTGAGGGACGCGCGATCAAGGCTCGGTTGCTCGACCAATCGGTCGTGGCGGGAGTGGGCAACCTGCTCGCCGACGAGATTCTCTTCCGCGCCGGCATTGATCCGCGAACTCCAACGGGCCTACTTAACGTAGACCAGAAGAATCGATTGTTTCGAGCATTCAACCTGACGATGCGAACCCTTCAGCGCCGAGGAGGTTCGCACCTGGGCGATCACATGCCGGCTCGATTCCCCGGAGGCCTGTGCCCGCGCGACGGGGGGCAGATGTTGAGCGAGACCATCGGTGGGCGCACGACCTACTGGTGTTCGCTCCATCAGCACTGAGATTCTCAGGTAACGCGCAACGTAGCATCGTCAATGGGCGAGACTGTATGAATGTCCTCGTTCATTCAGCACTACGGCTACTTCGGTCTCTTTCTTCTCTCCGTGCTGTCGTCGGCGTGCATTCCGATTCCCTCGGAGGTGGCCTACGGCTTTGCGGGGGCGGCGTGCACCACCGCGATCACCGGTCACGCACAGTTTTCAATGTGGGCCGTCATTGTCGTGGGCACAGTTGGCTCGCTCGTGGGCGCAATCATTGCCTACGAAGTTGGACGCAGTGCGGGCCGAACGATTGTCGATCGATGGGGCAAGTGGCTGTTACTCACGCACCACGACCTCGACAGTTCGCAGCGATGGTTCGAAAAATATGGCACTGTCTCGGTGTTAGTGAGTCGGGTGATACCTGTTGTTCGATCCTTCATCTCCGTACCGGCCGGCATCGCCGAGATGAAGCGTGGCCTCTTTGATTTGCTCACTGCCATTGGCTCGGCGGTCTGGGTTGCCCTGCTCGCGGGACTCGGCTACGCCGCGGGCAAGAACTGGAATCACGTCAGCAAGGATTTCCACGCCGCCGAGTTGCCGATAATTGTCCTGGTGGTGCTGTTGTTAGTCGCGGGATTTTGGCACCGCGTGCGCACGGTGCGACGTCACAACTCGAGTTAAGGCGTGAGGGCGCCGAGCACTCGTCCCGCGTGGCCGTCGGCGTGGACTGCGTACCAGGCGTGTTCAATTGTCCCCGTTGGTCCCACCACGAACGTTGAGCGGATCACTCCAAGAATCTTCTTGCCGTAGTTCATCTTTTCTCCGAACGCGCCGTACTCCGTCATCACCTTTTTATCGGGATCACTCAACAGGTCGAAGTTCAGCGAAAACTTTTTGCGAAAGGCCACGTGATCCATCGCAGCGTCAGGAGAGATGCCGAGTACGGTGACGCGCAAATTCTTGAATGCACCCAGTTGTTCATTGAACTGGCATGCCTCTTTCGTGCATCCCGGTGTGTCGTCAGCGGGATAGAAGTAGAGAACAACGCGCGTGTCAGCGAAGTCCTTCAACGAGACTTTTTTCCCGCTCTGATTCATCAAGGTGAAGGCGGGTGCCTTCATTCCGGCCTCAAGTCGCGCCATCGTGGTCCTTTCAGGTTTCGTCCAAAATTTGCCAACTCTCCGGTAGACTAGGGGAGAAGCTCCTTGAAGTGAGCTTGGGCCCACACTTTCGAACGACGGTTCCGGGTCCAACCGAGAAACGACCGTTGTCCCGTGAGTAGTGAAAATAAAGTGTCTGGAGCCTCGTCCCCAGACTTATACGCCACCAAAGTGACCTTTGCCGAGTTGGGGGTTCATCCCGATCTCTGCGCTGTGCTGACCAGCCAAGGCATTACCACCGCCTTTCCAATTCAGGCCCTGACCATTCATGACGCGCTCGCTGGGCGCGACGTGTGCGGCAAGGCCAAGACCGGATCAGGCAAGACGCTGGGATTCGGTTTGCCGATGCTCCAGCGCGTCGCTGACAGCGAGAAGGAACTGGTGCGCGAAGGCGGCCCCGCCCGACCTCGAGGGTTGGTGCTGTTGCCAACAAGAGAGCTTGCCGTGCAGGTGTACGAGGTCTTGAAGCCGCTCGGCGCGGCGCTGGGACTACACGTGAATGCTGTGTATGGTGGCGCCGACATTGAGCGCCAGATCAAGTCGCTTCGCCGGGGCTGTGACATCATCATCGCGACGCCCGGTCGCCTGATCGATCTTGGAGATCGCGGCGAGCTCAACGTGGAGCACCTTGACGTGTTGGTCCTGGACGAAGCCGACCGCATGGCCGACATGGGTTTCATGCCCCAGGTCGAGTGGGTGCTGCGGCGTATCGCCGAACACGCGCACCAAACGCTGCTCTTTTCCGCAACGCTCGATGGCGCGATCGATCGACTGGTCAAGCGCTATCTCACTGATCCCGTCTTCCACGAAGTGGCGAGCGACACGCAGACGGTCTCACTGATGGTCCACCACTTCTTTAACGTGCACCAGATGGACCGCGTCAAGGTGGCCGCGGCAATTTGTAATTCAATGGGCAAGACCTTGATTTTCTGTCGAACGAAACGCGGGGCCGACCGTCTGGTTGAGCAATTGCAAAAAGAGGGCGTGAACGCGGCGGCCATTCACGGCGATCTGCGCCAGAGTCAACGCGAAAAGGCCTTGGCTGATTTCTCGGCCGACAAGTTGCCAGTGTTGGTTGCGACTGACGTGGCGGCGCGAGGGTTGCACATTGATGGCGTTGACTGCGTCATGCACTTCGACCCGCCCGAAGACCACAAGGCTTACCTGCACCGCTCGGGGCGGACCGCTCGGGCCGGATCAACGGGCGTGGTTGTCTCGCTCTTGCTGTGGAATCAGACCATTGAGGCCGAAGTGATTATGCGCCGTCTGGCGCTCAAGCGCCCGATTGTGGAAGTCTTTTCAAACGACCCGCACCTCAAGAACCTGGCGCAGTGGGATCCGACGATGGAGGAAGCATTACGGTGAGCAAGAAGAAAAAACTTGATGTTTTCAGTTACGACAAGAAAATCAAGCGCGCCCTCGTGGTGGTCGCCCATCCCGATGACATTGACTTTGGCTCCGCGGGCACGGTAGCGACGCTCACCGGTCACGGTGTCGACGTGGCCTATTGCCTCGTGACGTCCGGCGACGCCGGTGGCGACGACTCGACGCATTCCAAGGACGAGCGAACCTCGATTCGCGAGGGAGAGCAGCGCGCCGCCGCCGCCGAAGTCGGTGTCAGCACACTGACGTTCCTGCACTGGCCCGACGGCCAAGTTGAGCCCACGCTGTTACTGCGCCGAGAGATCGCGCGTGTCATCCGCACGCACCGACCAGATCTGGTCATTACGCAAAGCACCGAACGAAATTGGGAGCGAATCGGCGTGAGCCACCCCGACCATCTCGCGACCGGCGAAGCCACGATGCGGGCGATCTATCCCGACGCCCGCAACCCGCACGCCTTTCCCGAATTGGTGCGCGAGGGCTTCGAGCCTCACGTGGTCTCAACCGTGTGGATATCGGGCACGAATCCCACGATGGTGGTTGACATCACCAAGGTCTTTGACCTCAAGTACGCCGCCTTAAAGCGCCACCAGAGTCAGGTCGGGGGCCGCGTGGGACTGAAGAAGATGCTCAAGAGTTGGGCCCGCCTTAACGCGAAGAACGCCGGGCTCGGCAAGGGTCGCCTCGGTGAAAGTTTCAAAGTCGTCAATACCAGGTAGACACCACGTCGCGCGTAGTGGCGTCGTATGGTTACCCGATGGGCAGTGACAAGAACAAGGCCAACGTAGAACGCACCCCAATAGGTCAACGAGAGGCGACTCGCGGACTCAATCAAATTTTTGCTGGCGTCACCCGTGCCAATATGCCGGGTCAACTGCTCGCCGGCGTCACGTTGCTCGCTATCGCCATACCCGAGCAACTTGCTACCTCTCAACTCGCAGGCGTGCCAGCCTTCACCGCGATGATTGCCTTCATCACCGCGACGTTGGTCTTCGTGCTGGTTGGTTCAAACCCGATTATGTCCGTCGGCGCCGATTCGACGATCGCGCCGCTCTTCGCCGTTGCCTTGTTGCGTATTGCGCTTCCGGCGTCGACGCAGTATTACGAGCTGGTCGCCGCCACCGCACTGGTCACAGGAATATTACTGCTGGCGATTGGTTTCCTGAAACTTGGATGGCTCGCCGACTTTCTCTCGCTGCCTATCGTGATTGGCTTCNNATCGTCGACAATTTTCATCACGTCAGCGTGTGGTCAATCGTGTTGGCGCTGGGCACATTGGCGGCCATGACCATTGGCGAGAAGATAAATCCCCGCCTGCCGTGGGCGTTGGCGGCGGTATGTGTGGGGACGATCCTGTGTGTGTCGCTCTCGCTCGCCAGTCATGGTGTCCAAGAGTTGGGTCCGGTCATTGTTGGTTGGCCCACGTGGCGACTGCGTTGGTTCAGTATGCACGAATGGAGTGTGATTTTTACCACGGCCCTGACCTTGGTGATTGTCATCATGAGCCAAACCGCGGCGACCGCACGAACGTCGGCCGACGAACTCGGCGTCGCGGACAACCTGAGCCGTGACTTTGTTGGCGTCGGTCTGGCTAACGTGGCCGCCGGTCTCGCGGGCGCGTTTCCGGTGGACGCCAGCCCGGCCCGCACGACGGTCACGCGCCTCGCGGGCGGTCGCACCAAGTTGGTGGGACTGGTGGCCGCGATTGGCGCGTTGATTGTTTCGCCCTTCGCGTCGATCGCCCACAGCATTCCCCTGGCGGCGCTAGCGGGCGTCCTGCTCTTCGTCGCCGGACGACTCATTAAGATTGGCCAACTGCGCGCCATTTGGTTCATCAGCCGCGTGGAATTTTTGCTCGCGATATTGACGGTTCTTGGCGTTCTGATTCTCGGCGTCGAGATCGGCTTGGCGATGGCTGTGGGCCTCGCGATCTTGGATCAAACATGGCGTTCAGCCCATCCGCAAATGATTGAGCTGGGACGGCAGCATGGTACAACAAGTTGGGAAATTGCTGGTGAACGAGGCGTTGACCAAGTCAATCGCGTGCTGGCCGTAATTTTCACGGCCGACATCTATTTTGCCAATGCGGGCATCTTTCGTCGGGATCTGCACCTCATCATGGCCAAGCATCCCGGTACTCGTCACATTGTCATTGATGCGGCGGCCATTGCCAACATTGACTACACCGGACTCGCAATGTTGACCCAAGTAGTGGAGGACCTCACCAAGGATTCGGTGAGCGTGTCGATAGCGAGGGCCAGTGCCGACGTACGCGGACAATTGGCGAGATCGGGCGAAAAGTCGCTCAGTTCAATCCCGATCTACGACAGCGTGGACGACGCCGTGAGCGCCTTTCCGCAATAGGAACTCCGCACCTCGAGTGAGCCTCTACGGGCCTTCAAGGTCCAGTGGCTATTGCGTCGCGAGTTGGCGGAGCACGAAGTTGAGCACGCCGCCGTGGCGGTAATACTCAGCTTCGGTCGGCGTATCAATGCGAAGCCGCACGTTGAACTCAACGACGTCACCACTACCACGGGTCACGCGCAGCGGGACTTCATGCACGGTTTCACCTCGGTTGAGTGGATCCAGTCCACCGATGTCGAAGACTTCCGTGCCTTCGAGACCGAACGTCTCGGCTGACTCACCGGGCAGGTACTGCAGCGGCAGCACGCCCATGCCCACGAGGTTCGAACGGTGAATGCGCTCGAAGCTCTCAACAAGCACGGCCTTTACGCCGAGCAGCTTGGTGCCCTTGGCGGCCCAGTCACGACTGGAACCCGTGCCGTACTCCTTGCCGCCGAGGACGACCAGCGGTGTCCCCTCAATGGCGTAGAGCATGGCGGCGTCGAAGATCGACATCTCGGTGCCCTCGGGCAGCTTGATCGTGATGCCGCCCTCGGTGCCCGGGGCCATCTGATTTCGCAGTCGCACGTTGGCAAAGGTGCCGCGCACCATGACCTCGTGGTTCCCGCGACGAGTGCCGTAACTATTGAAGTCCTG
>PMAL01000133.1:28039-31368 GCA_003152555.1 Acidimicrobiaceae bacterium
CCATCAAAGTATGGCGGGAGCTTCACGTAGGTCGACGCCGGGTCCCAGTTGTAGGTGACGGTGTTGGTTGTCGGCACACTCTGCCAACGTTCGTCGCCGCCGAAGGCGCTGGCGTAGCGCTCTTTGAACATCTCGGGGGTCAACGAGGCGCGAACACCGTCGGCGACTTCGGCGTCGGTGGGCCAGAGGTCTTTGAGATAGACCGGCTGGCCGTCGTGGTCGACGCCGAGTGGCTCCGTACTGAGGTCAATGTCGATGGTGCCCGCGAGCGCGTAGGCCACCACCAGAGGAGGGCTGGCGAGGAAGTTTTGCTTCACGTCGGGGTGTATGCGACCTTCAAAGTTGCGGTTCCCCGACAGCACGGACACTACGGAAAGGTCGTGCTCGTTCACGGCATCGGAGATCCCGTTGAAAAGGGGCCCAGTATTGCCAATGCATGTCGTGCAGCCGAATCCGGCGAGATAGAAGCCGAGTTTGTCGAGTGGCACCACAAGGTCGGCGCGCTCTAGATAGTCCATGACCACGCGGCTACCCGGCGCGAGCGACGTCTTCACCCAGGGTTTCACGCTGAGCCCGCGCTCGACCGCACGCTTGGCCACGAGACCGGCAGCGATCATGACCGCAGGATTAGACGTGTTCGTGCACGAGGTAATGGCCGCCACCGTGACCGCGCCGTCAAAGATGTGTTCCGCCGCGTCGACGCCGTGCACTTGTAGTGGTTCGCGTCCGAGCGCGTCGCGAAACGCGCCGCGGGCCCCCGAGAGCGACACGCGATCTTGGGGGCGCTTGGGTCCGGCCAAACTCGGCTCCACGGTGGCGAGGTCCAGTTCAACGTATTCGGAGTAGATGGGTTCGGCCACGCTCTTGTCGTGCCAGATTCCTTGGGCCTTTGCGTAGGCCTCGACGAGTTCGAGCTGCTCGGCGGGGCGACCAGTGAATGCGAGGTAGTCAATCGTCACGCGGTCGATCGGGAAGATGGCGCACGTGGCCCCGTATTCGGGCGACATGTTGCCGATGGTCGCGCGCGTTTCCAGAGAGAGCGACGCCACTCCCGGACCGTGGGCTTCGACGAACTTGCCTACGACGCCGTGCTTGCGCAGTAACTGCGAAACCGTGAGCACGACGTCGGTCGCGGTGACCCCTTCGCGCGTGGCACCAACGAGGCGAAGACCAACCACGGGTGGAATCAACATTGACGTAGGCTGGCCCAGCATGCTGGCTTCGGCCTCGATGCCGCCGACGCCCCAACCGAGTACGCCCAGTCCGTTCACCATCGTGGTGTGTGAGTCGGTGCCGACGACCGTGTCGAGATACGCAACTCCGTCCTGTTCAAAGACCACACGAGCGAGATGCTCGAGGTTGACCTGGTGGCAGATTCCCATGCCTGGGGGCACGACGCGAAATTGCTCGAAGGAACTCTGCGCCCACTTAAGGAATGTGTAGCGCTCAATGTTGCGTTCGTATTCAATGGTGACGTTCTGATCGAAGCTCTCCGGGGTTCCGGTGCGCTCCAGGATGACCGAGTGGTCTATGACCATTTCCACGGGTACGAGGGGATTGATCTTGTTCGCGTCCCCACCTAGCGCAATGATGGCGTCGCGCATCGCCGCGAGGTCGACCACGGACGGCACGCCAGTGAGGTCCTGCATGAGTACGCGTTCGGGGGTGACCGCAATCTCGCGTGCGTCGTCGCCGGCCGCTTCTCCGTGGCGGTCGGGCGTGTCGGCCCAGCGCGCCAACGCTTCAATATCGGCGGCGCGTACTTTGACGCCGTCTTCGTGACGCAACAGGTTCTCTAACAGAACTTTGATGGAGTACGGCAATCGTTCGACACCAAAGTCTCGAAGGCCGTCAGCTTTGAGCGAGTAATAGTCAAGTGACCGGCCCGCGACGTCGAGCGTGCTCTTCGAGTTGAAACTGTTCAGCGAGGGAGATGTCATATACCCATTCTGCCGTGTAACGCAGCGGTCCGTTTCAACCACTGACCGCCGGGGAACTGCCAAAGTGCGAGACTGGTCTCCATGACTTCGACCTATGACCTATTGAATGCCCGCCTGCAGGCGGCCTTCGATTCGGTCGCTGTCGGAGCTGATCCCGTGCTGAGGACCTCGGACCGAAGTGACTACCAGGCCAATGGTGTCATGGCTCTGGCCAAGCAGGTGTCGCGACCACCCCGCGACGTCGCCAATGAGATCGTGGCCGTCTGTGACCTCGCTGGCGTCGCCCTCGTGGAAGTGGCCGGCCCCGGGTTCCTCAACCTCACGCTCAGTGTGGAGTTCTTGAACAACCAGTTGCGTGCTCTCCTCGGTGATCCACGCGTGGGCCGAGCACCCGCGAGCACCCCCAAAACGGTCGTCATTGACTACTCGTCACCCAACGTCGCCAAGGAATTGCACGTGGGGAACTTGCGTTCAACGATCATTGGCGACGCACTCGCGCGAATGTACCGATTTGCCGGCCACAACCTTGTCGCGCGAAATCACCTCGGCGATTGGGGAACGCCTTTCGGCATGTTGATCGAGCATTTGCTTGACCTCGGTGAGGATGAAGCGATTGCGTCGCTCTCCATGGGTGAGCTCAACGCGTTCTATCAAGCGGCTCGTGTGAAGTTCGATGCGGACGATGCCTTCAAAGAGCGCAGTCGGTTGCGCGTGGTCACACTGCAATCGGGCGAANNGGTCGCGCGTCGTCACACTGCAATCGGGCGACCCAGAGACGCTGCGTCTCTGGAAGATTCTCGTCGACCAATCGGTGCAGTATCTCTCGCACATTTACGAAGAGCTCGACGTGACGTTGACGGCCGATGATGCCGTCGGCGAATCGTATTACAACGACATGCTCGACGACGTGGTCGCTGACTTGGATAAGGCGGGACTGCTCGTTGAGAGCAATGGCGCACTGTGCGTGTTCCCACCGGGGTTCACGAATCGGGAGAATGAGCCGCTGCCGCTCATCGTGAAGAAACGTGACGACGGGTACGGTTACGCGGCGACGGACTTGGCCGCGGTGCGCGATCGAGTGAGCAATCTGCACGCCGATGAACTGCTCTACGTTGTGGGCACCCCTCAGGCTCAGCATCTCGACATGGTCTATGCCGTTGCCCGCATGGTTGGCTGGCTGCCCGAGAATGTTCGATGTGAACACGTGGCCTTCGGTCACGTGCTAGGTCCCGACCGCAAGATGTTCAAGACCCGCAGCGGGGAGTCGGTCCTGCTTGCCGGGCTGGTTGAAGAAGCGATCGGCCGTGCCGACGCCGCGCTGGTGTCAAGAAAATTTGAGGGCGACGATCTGGCGAGAGCCGAACTGTCCGTTCAAATAGCGCTGGCCGC
>PMAL01000070.1:0-2179 GCA_003152555.1 Acidimicrobiaceae bacterium
ATCGATGCTTAAGGCCTCGGTGTCAACGCGCACGTCGAGCCGGAACCGGTCGTGGAGCGATGCCGGGGTTTCTAGAAGCAGCGATTCCTCCTCTCCGATCACTCCACCAACGAAGTATGGAAGCCCGCAGTTGGCGTACGAGACGTGGCCACTCCTTTCGAGCACAATGATCTCGGCCTCGTTGTCCAGGCGACGAAGCCTGGTTGCCGCCGACATGCCTCCGGCTACTCCTCCGATAATGACTACTTTCATATTTCTCCCTACGCCAAGCTCAAGAAGAGCTTCTGCAATTTTTCGGTCATTGGACCGCTGTCGATCGCGGGATTCACGAGGCGCTCCTTGAGGCTCGCCGAGATCAGCGTGAAGGCAGCGGTATTNNCAGCAGTGTTGATGGCCTTGCCTACGGCCGCCATCTGAATGACGATGTCCTCGCTCAAGCTCCCGTCTTCCAACATACGTACGACGACGCCTAACTGACCGTGGGCTCGCGTCAACCGCTTTGTGATCGAGGCAATCTGGTCTTCGTCCTGAAGTGTGTGCGGTGTATCAAATAGAGTCACTGGCTTCCTTTCGTTGGAATCCTGCAGATTGGCAAGTCGTACAACTGCTGATCGAGATCATGGACATACGACCTATCGACCCTTGAAGGGCTGGCCCATCAGCGGGGCGAGAAGGCATACGTTTGCGACACCGGCGAATAGGGGAACTAAACCGACTACGGACAGCACCAACCATCCACCCCCCAGCGCGATCCCGATGCCAATCAGGATGACTCCAGCTATGACGCGCGCCAGTCGCCCACCGCCCGATGACATGAACTTGACGAATTCCATACGTGCTCCAATCCCTCAGCGGGGCATTCGGCCGACGCTCGCCGACACACCATCAGTCGGCGTCATGTAGTATATACCCCCAGGGGTATATACTACAAACAGGTTGACGATACCCGAGGAGGCTGCAGTAAAGATTTCGGTGTTCTTCACGTTTGCGCGCTCGAGCCCACTCCCCCAAAAAGAGATGCGAATCATTCCGGGTGCGACGGTGCTTCTTGTCGCATTCCTGGCGTGATTGGTGCCCATCCCGGTGCTTTTACGCCTGGCGGTCGTACCGCATGGTAGTTGTCCACCTTGCTTGAATCCGCCTCCCACTGTCCTGGGAAATACCTAACATGAATTGACCGGCGCCTCATTGAAGGAGAAGGAATGACTACGAAGGAAACCTCACATGTACTGCGAGACGAAGCGCAGGTGGCGGCAATAACCAAGCGAATTAGGCGAGCCCACGGCCAGATGGGTGCCATAGTGCGGATGCTTGAAGAAGGACGATCGTGCGAGGACATTGTCACGCAGATGGCGGCTGTTGGTAAAGCGGTGAACACAGCGGCCTTCACGCTCATTTCGGCCAGCCTCAAGGAATGCATCATTGACGAGGAAATCAACAGTGACGAAATCACTCAGAAGCTGCAGAAACTCTTTCTTAGCCTGGCTTAAGTATCCAGCGAATGCCGGTTAAACATCAATTTGAAGCGATGCCGCAAAGTAGAAGATCGATAAGGGCACGTGTCGCATTGACCATCTGATGCACGAAGAGGGCTGCTCGGCGGCAACGACCTAATGGACCTTCGAGTTGGGCGAGGGTTTAGCCAACGTTCAAACATCCGTTTAGACTCCCGCCACCGCTCGACATGGGCCACCCTTCTTTGGGGTATGGATTGATCTTCTTCACAAACGCGCCGCAGAATCGGCCCTAAATCAATGTCAGTGCAGGCCTCTAACACTTCAGGCTGGCCATCCACTCCAACCACATGATCTTCCAGAAGTGGAAGGACACGAGCTTCCAAGCTCACGCAACGCTGGCGCCTCCCATCTTCTTTTGCTCTGGGATCACGTGCCGCGCCATGAGCAACCTCCGCAATCACGGCAACACAGCGTTGTTCAACTACCGAAAATTTCCGATGACGGTTTGAAACCGGCTGTGCAAAGAGGCTGTTGAAACGACACCCCCTTCCTTTCGGGAGGGGGTGTCGTACCTGGTGGCGGGGGCAAGATTTGAACGTGCGACCTTCGGGTTATGAGCCCGACGGATTCTTTTGCCGCTGCCCTTCTCACGGTCGATCTACGACTCACTCACGAATCGGTTGCTACGCCACTTTGCTTGAAATTTAGCCACATTGAGCAAA
>PMAL01000070.1:2186-5500 GCA_003152555.1 Acidimicrobiaceae bacterium
CGTTCTGTACGTGATCGCTCAGTGATTCGTCCGGTGCCAATTGCAGTGGTAGGACTCGCGAACTTTTCGTGTGGGACACTAATGACTGACTTGGCTGGAGTCATATCGGTGACATCGACCACCACTCGAGAGCCATCGGCCAGGCCGCATCGCCAGTAACGCCACTTATCCGTGCGACTAACTTCCGGGCCGCGCGATATCGCAACTCCCGAGAACTCCTCGCGCTCGCTCACCACCTCGATCCACCGCTTAATGGTCTCATCCATAGTCCCGGCACGGGTCTTGCTCGTCGATGCCGAGAATTCGCCGCCGCCGTCTTGACCGGGGACGCGCCGACCGATGTGTTGTTCGTAGGTGACCGTAACCATTTGACACCTCCACGAAGAGGCGCGAGCCTCAACTGCCTTGCCCACGATTTCTTGGTGAAAAGGTCTTGGCGCCCCGACGGATGCGAAGTACTCCAACCATTCAGCCCAGGGCCCGGCCACTCTCGCCAATCGAGTAGCCCACGATGCGTGAGGAGTAGGCGTCCTCGGGCGAGCAGAGGTAGTGCTTGCCAGTCGCCGCTTGGAATTCAGTGGTCGTTGCAACACCCGTTGACCAACGCGGAAGAAGTGCCCTCGCGGCGAGGTTTAATCCAAAGGAGTGACGCGAAGCAGGGCCACGCCTTCCGAGGGGACTCTCACGCTGATCTTGCCCGCGGCGGATATCGCGCTTACCTGCCCAGTCCAGAGATTTTGGACTTTGTAACCAGAGCTGTCACTGCGAAGTCCGATCGCCGATGCCGTTGTCGTGATGGTCTCGTTCGCGGCACTTAAATCTGTTTTACAATCAGCAGCAATTGATCACACGAATTAGGGTCGAAAGACCCTAATAATTTCTCCCTTCGATCTTGCGAGTGTGGTGATATGTTCGACATAGATGCAGGTGTTGCAGTTGAGGCTGGAAAGGAGAAAACGGATGGGCAAGTTCGAACCACATGAGGTAGATCCAAAGCAGTATGAGGTGTCAAGGCGTCGCTTCTTGCGCAACGCTGGCGTGGCGGCGACAATGGTTCCGTTGCTCGGCGGAATGATGGAAGTGTTGACCGAGCGTGGAGCGGGGGCTCAGACGTTCCACGACGAGTCCCACGCATTGTTGGCAAAACACCCCTCGTACAAGTTCACGTTCGTCAACCACGTCACCACCAACAGCTTCTTCACCCCGACCCAGTACGGGATGGCCGACGCAGCGACCCTGCTCGGCATACCTAAGCCGCTGTGGACGGGCTCGGCGAGCTCGAGTGTGTCCCAGATGGTGACGGCGTTCGACCAGGCAATCGCCGCCGGGGTGAACGGCATCGCTTCGAGTTTGATCGACCCGGTCGCCTTCAACCGGCCAACGGACAACGCCCTCTCCAAGGGCATCCCGGTGATCTCCTACAACGCCGACGAGCCAGGCAACAACCGACTGGCTTACATCGGCCAGAACAACCTCACCGCCGGCGCGGCGGCAGCCGCGCGCATCGTCAAACTGGTGAAGAAGGGCGAACTCGTCGGCATGGTGATCGCGACGCCGGGTTCGGGCAACATCCAGCCCCGGATCAACGGCGCCCTGCCGGTCTTCAAAGCGGCCGGTCTGGACACCGCGGTGGTTGACGGTGGCGCCCTCGAGCCCGGCGAGATCACCGCCGTCGAGGCCTGGTACACCGGCCACAAGGACGTGAAGTTCCTCTACTCCGTGGACGACGGAGACGCGGTGGCGGTGGCGGACACGATCAAGAAGTACAACTTGAAGGGCAAGGTCGGGGGCTCGGGCTGGGACGTGGAGGTCCCGGTGCTGCAGGGTGTCAAGAGCGGCGAACTCAATTTCACCATCGACCAGCAGGCCTACCTGCAGGGCTTCGACACGATCATGCAGCTCTTCCTGTACAACGTCTCGGGCGGGCTGATGAGGCCGACCGACACCGACACCGGCATCGGCATCGTCACCAAGGCGAACGTCAAGCCGTATCTCACGCCCACCAGGTTCGAGGGAACGGGCGCGGCCCAGAAGGTGTTGACGGCGCCGGCCACGATCACGGCCTAGGTCGTTCGGGAGCGTGCAGTCAGCCGCTCCAACTGCCGCTGCTGCCCCGGAGGCTCCGCCGCCGGGGCAGCGGCGCAAGGCCCTGCAGGTGGCCCGTCGCGTCCTGCGCCTCTTCCTCTACCAGCGGGAGCTGACCCCAGTCGTCATCACGATTGGGCTGTTCGTGTACTTCACGATCAGAGCCGGGTCGGAGTTCACCAGCTCGCTCAGCCTCAGCTCGGCCGCCGGCTATGCGGGGCCGATCGGCGCGATCGCCGTCGGAGAGGTGCTGCTGCTCGTGCTCGCCGAGATCGACCTGTCCGTCGGTCAGGTCTTCCTGTTCTGCCCGTGGGTCATGTACTGGCTCCACAACAGCGGTGTGCCGCTGGTGCTCGCGATCGCGGTTGCGCTCGCGATGGTCTGCTGCGTCGGCGCCATCAACGGGCTGATCACAGTGCTGCTGAACGTACCCTCGTTCGTCACCACGCTGGCCATGAACTTCATCCTCTACGGGGTGGTGCTCGTCGGCTCGAGCGACGCCGAGGCGAGTCCGATCCCGCTCTCAGCGGGATCGAACTTCGCCAGCAAGTTCATGGGGGTCTGGCAGTGGTCCGAGATCGTCTGGGTGGCCGCGATCACGATCGCCCTCACGGTGCTGCTGCGGCGCTCGCGCTTCGGCGTTCGGATCGTCGCCACAGGCGGCAACCTCGTAGGCGCGGCCGAGGCGGGCGTGCCCATCAGGCGCGTCAAGGTGTGGTGCTTCGTGCTGTGTTCGTTCCTCGCTGGTCTCGTGGGAATCGTCGACGCGGTCAAGTACGGGAGCCTCGACCCCGGCAACTTCGGAGTCGACTACATCCTGTACGCCGTCGGCGCCTGCGTGATCGGCGGCACTGCGCTGACCGGCGGGCGCGGGACGGTGGTGGGGGCCTTCATCGGCGCGATCCTCATCGGCATCCTCGAGGACGGGCTGACGCTGATCGGTGTCAGCACCAACGACTTCTACATTTGGGTCGGCGTGGTCATCATCATCGCGATGGCGCTGAACGCTCAGTTCGACCGGCTGCTCGCCCGCTCGAGGGGCGCATGAGCGCAGACGCCCAGCCCGGCGAGACCACGGCCCCCGTCGCTGCCGGCGCGCCTGTGCTCGAGGTGCGTGGCATGACAAAGCGTTTCGGCGCGCTCGTGGTCCTCCGCGGCATCGACCTCACCCTGCGCCAGGGCGAGGTGCTCGGGATCGTCGGGGACAACGGAGCCGGCAAGAGCACGCT
>PMAL01000049.1 GCA_003152555.1 Acidimicrobiaceae bacterium
CCCCGTCGACGACAATCACCTTTACGGGTGTGGGCTTTAGCCCGTTCACGACACCGACTACTTCGACTTTCGGCACGGCCAACACGGCGGATGCCGCGGCCCTCGTGGGCACTGGTTGCATCGCGAACAGCGCCGGTACGTCGTTGACGTGTCCGATCCAAGTGAATTCTGGCTCGTTTGCCGGCCCGCANNACACCTCGTCTGGTGGGGTGGTAGTTAACCCCTCGCCGGGTACGGGTGTTCTCGCGGGCACGTTCCAATACGTGAGCGCCACCTCGATGGACTTCGTCGTGACCCACTCACCAACCATCGCGGACAACGGTGACACGTTGAGTGTTCACAGCGTTGACGCCTACGGTGCCACTGAGAACTCGGCTCCCTTCGCTCTTGGTGTTGACGCCGCTCCGGCGGTGAGCTCCATCACGTACAAGACGGGAACGACGGGTGTAGGCGCTGGCGCTACGGCGCAGCCGATCACCATTAACGGGACCGGCTTCCGAGCGGGTGCCACCCTCACGGCATTCACCAACGCCGCTGGCGTTGCTGACGCCGCAGTGACGGCCACGGTGACGGCGGTTAACAACCTGGGTACCCAGATCACCGCGACGGTCACGATTGCTGCTACCGACGTGAACACCGTTGACGGCTACTTGATCACCAACACTGATGGTGGCGTCGTAAAGGCGTTCCCGGTTGCTCCCGCTGGCCTGACGATTGACGCCGGCCCCACGGTGACTGCCGTGTCGCCATCGCCAGTACTCGCTAACGCGACCAACGCCATCACCATCACTGGCACGGGCTTCAAGGCCGGTGCGGTGGTAACGGCGACGGCGGGCGGCACCTGTGGCGTGGCAACCGTTGTGTCGGCAACGTCGATTACGGTGTCCTGCACCTTTGGCGCAGTTCCGGCAACGGGTTCCAGCCTGGTCGTGACCAACCTCGATGGTGGTTCGGCGACGTCGGCACCCGCCGTCACACCGCCGCCAGCTCCGAAACACCCTCACGCGACGAAGGTTCATGGTACTGCCGTGATTGGTAAGACCGTGACCCTGACCATCTCGGGCACAGGCTTCTACGGTAAGCCGAGGGTTACGAGTACCGGTTCGGGTGTTAGGGTCGCGGCTTCACACGACTCGGGCACATTGCTCACTGTCCGCATAACGGTCAGTGCCAAAGGAAAGAAGGGTGAGCACACCCTTACGATCACCGATCCCGATGGCAAGTCGTGCAGGATCAACTACGCAACGAAGTAATTTGTAACTTTTAAGAAGTTCGCAGAAGGCCCCCTCGAAAGAGGGGGCCTTCTGCTTTCTGCAATTGGATCGAAGTACGTGAATTGACTGTCAAAGAGTGATCAAAGATGACACCTATTTGTTGTTAATTCATTGTCCCTAAAGTGTTCATTTTCTCAGACGACTCACAGGGTTTTATTGCCTAATTATGGATTGAACGGGGTTAGCCTATAAAGAAGGCATTGTTCAATGTTGCAGTCAAATCTTTTATACGGAAGTGGGCTAACCATGGAAAAAATGAAAACTCGTGAGGGTGGCCGCTCGGCCCGCTCCTCGTTCACCAGAGTCGTGTCTCTAGGTGTATGTTCTGCGCTCTTAGCCACTGGCGCAATTTTGGTTGTGGCTTCTCCAGCCTTTGCACTGAGTGCTCCGACGGTCACGTCGGCATCGCCGTCAACCCTGCCACAGGGAGTTACCAGTCAAACCGTCACGATTACCGGTACGGGCTTCGTGAATACGGGGGTTGATCCTTTTGCTGCAACGTTCTCCAACAGCGGAATCACCGTCACTTCGACGGCGTTCGTGAGTGCCACTGACGCTACGGCGATTATCTCGATTTCGAGCGTCGCCGCGACGGGGGCCGGAAACATCACGATTACCAATGGCGATGGTGGTACTGGTACGGGCACTGGTGTCTTTTCGGTTACGGCCGCGCCGACAGTAGCTTCCGTGGCTCCACCCTCATTGGCACAAAACCAAAATCTAGCTGTTGTAATCACCGGTTCAGGATTTGAGACCGGGGCGGTAGCAACATTTTCGGGAACCGGAATCACGGTCAACTCATCCGCGTACGTGAGCTCGACCAGCGAGACGGCCACTGTCACTATCGCCGCTAATGCCACCGTTGGTCCGCGCAACATCACGGTAACTAATCCCGATTCGTCTGCGGGCACCGGCATCGGCGTCTTCACCGTCACGGGTTCAGGAACCATAAGCGCTGTGACTCCCGCGTCGCTGCCTCAGGGTTCCGTAGGACAGAATTTGACAATCACCGGAGTGGGTTTCGCAAGTGGGGCAGTCGCCTCTTTCTCTAGCGCCGGCATCACCGTCCTTTCGACAACTTTCGTGAGTTCAACTGACGTAACGGCCGACGTGACGATTGCGCCCACCGCCACTCTCGGTTTGAGCAACGTCACGGTCACCAATACGGGCGGCGGGGTTGCATCGGGCACTGGCCTCTTTACGGTTACTGGATCGGGCACGATTACTGCCGTAAGCCCTGCATCACTCGCCCAGGGCACAACTGCCCAAAACGTGACCATCACCGGTACTGGCTTCGCAACGGGAGCAACCACGGCGTTCTCGGGTAGCGGCATCACCGTGAACTCGACGACGTTCGTGAGTGCAACGAGCGTCACGGCCAACATCACCATTGCGGCGACCGCTACGGTTGGCGCTCGTAATGTCACGGTCACCGACCCGGGTGGCGCCGCCGCGTTCGGAACGGGTGTTTTTAGCGTCACCGGTCCTGTGACCGTAACCGCAATCACACCCGCTGCACTGGCTCGCGGCTCAGTCAGCAAGAGCGTCACCATTACCGGTACCGGTTTTGCCACCGGTGCCACTGCGGCCTTCTCGAGTACTGGCATCACCGTGAACTCGACGACGTTCGTGAGTGCAACGAGCGTGACGGCCATCGTCACCATTACGGCGACGGCCACCCTTGGAGTTAGCAATGTTACGGTCACCGATCCTGGTGGCGCCGTAGGAGCGGGAACCGGCATTTTCACGGTGACCGCTCTCGCGCTACAGGTCCCTCACGCTACGCACGTGAATGGTTTCGCGGTGACTGGTAGGACAGTGACAATCACCATCACGGGTACCGGTTTCTACGGTGCACCCAAGATTACGAGCAACGCTATTGGCACGACGGCCAAGGTGGCACACGACAGCGGAAAATTGCTGACCGTGCGTATCTCGACCAGGGCGAAGAGGGGTGAGCACACGCTCACCATCCGCGATGCTGATGGCAAGTCTTGCAGGATCAACTACGCAACGAGGTAACTTGTAACTCTTAAGAAGTTCGCAGAAGGCCCCCTCGAAAGAGGGGCCTTCTGCATTTTTCGGCTGAATTCTATTATGTGAATTGGCTAACAACCGCGACGGAAAGAGTGCATCAATTCGTTGTAAAAGCATTTTGCTGAAAGTACCGAATTTCTGAGACGAATCACAGAGCATTCTTTCGTAACACGGCACCAAACAGGGTTAGCCTTGGGACAGGGCATATTCAATGCCTTAGTTAAATCTTTTACACGGGAGTGGGCTTACGATGGAAAAAATGAATAATCGTGGAGGGGGCCGAACCTCGCGCTCCGCGCTAGGCAAGATCCTTTCGGTAGGGGCATGTTCGGCCCTTTTGGCTGCAGGTGTGTTGCTCGCGACTGCGACTGCAGCTTCCGCCGCAACGCCGGCAAGCCAAGTCGGTTTCACTCCTCAACCTTCGCCGACGGCGACAGCCAATGGGGCGCCTGTTACATTCTCGGTAACAATTGAGGGCACTGATGGCAACGTCGCCAATACCGACTTGTCAGACACCATCACGATTACGTCGGGTTGCTCTTTCACCGGAACTTCGGCCAAGGGAGCATCTTCGGGCGTCGCGAGTTTCAGCCTCGTGTTCACCCAGACAGGCACTTGTAACCTTGTGGCCACCGATACCTCGCATACGTTGGCGACGCCCTCAACCACGAGTAATTCTGTGACCGTGTACTCAACAGTTGCAACGAAGCTTGGCTTTTCCGTGGAACCGACTACGCCAGTAACTGCAGGAGCAACCCTCAACTTTACCGTCCAAGCGCAGAATGGAGCTGGTGCGCATGCGGTGACTGGTGGTCAGACGGACACCGTTTCAATCACCTCGTCGTGCACCATCGCGGGAACCACAGTTGGGACGCTCTCCGGTGGCTCGTTCAATTTCACCTTGGTCAGCATTGATGGTGGCACAAGTCCTTGTACTTTGACAGCCACAGATACTTCGCCGTCTCCTTTAGCTGCTGCCACTAGTACGGGCATCACGGTCAACGCTGGTACACCTACCAAGGTTCTTTTTTCTACTCAGCCACCTGCCACGGTCGTCGCGTCCGCAGTCGTGGCTCCTTTCAAGGTTTCAGTTACTGACCTGTTCGGCAATGTGGAAACCACTGGAACGTATGCGTCGGATACGGTGGCATTAACTGCGTCGACAGGTTGCACCCTCGGCGGAACCGACAGCGCGGTCGCTGTAGCTGGCGTCGCGACGTTCAGTGCAGCGACAATTACGTCGGAAGGTTCCTGCACTCTGACCGCTACAGACAGCTCTCACACACTGACTACGGCGACTAGTACTTCTGTCGACAGCCAGGGTGCTCAGGCGGCACTGACTGTCTCGTCGCTGAAGGGTTTCCTCGGATCACCGCTAACCCTCACCACCGCTGGTGGTTCTGGCACCGGTGCGGTGACCTTCACTGCGGTTCCCGGAACTGCGCTTGGATGCGTGGTTACTGGCACGTCACTGACGGTGACGAGCTTGGGAACTTGCCTCGTGACCGCTACTAAGGCAGCTTCCCTCACTAACCTGGCGGCTTCGTCACAGCCGACGACGGTCACCTTTGTGAAGCCGTTCAAGGCCGTCAGGGTTGTCGGTTTCGTTGTTGCGGGCAAGACGTCGATTATTACCATCATCGGAACAGCGTTCTCGGGCCGTCCTACGGTNNTCCAGGAATGGTACGTACACGTTCACGGTCAGGTTGGCCAACGGCAAGACCTCCAAGGTCAAGTACATCCAACGGGCCTAGATAGTTTCACGAAGTTTTGAAGAATGCCCCCTCTGAGAGGGGGCATTCTTCGTGGGTAGTCGACTTTCTCGGTCCGTCAGTTGTCGTCTCTCAGCGACCAACTTGTGCCCTGAGGGGTATCTTGCACGTCGATTCCGGCTTTCACCAGTGCGTCGCGCAGTTCGTCCGCCAGTTCGTACTGACCGTTGGCTCGTGCGTTGACCCGGGCCGCCAGGACCCCTTCAACTAAAGAGGTCGGATCGATGAAACCCTCTCCACCCGTGGCGGAGAGCTGGACCAATTGGGCCAGTGCTTCCACGGCGGCCGGCCCCCCGTTAAGCACAGTTTGGGCAAGGTCGCTGGGTTGACTGCCGGGTATTTCCACGGCGCTCGGTTCCGCGGGGACGTGCACCACTTCCAACGTGCGAAATTCTTCGAGTGGGGTAACGGAACCGTTTTCGAGGACCCGTACTTGGCCATTAAGGCGCCAGTAGCCGTGGGACTTGCCGAGGACTTGGAGAGTGTCCGACTCGAGATCAAGAAGAAGGGCCGTGTGCTCGTCCACGCCCAGGGTCGCGACCCCGGGGGCCAGCTCCTTTTCCATGAGGGCCAGTCGACGCTCACCGAGGTAGCAGCGGCTGGTGTCGTAGTTGCCGCCCTCCTGGTTGTCGTAGTGCGGAATGACCACGCAGTTGAGGCCGAACGTCGCCATGACGTTGAGCCCTTCCAGCCAGTACGGCGCGACGCCCACCTTGTAGATCTCGTAAATCGGCGGGCAGAACGCGCCGACCGTGGCGGTTGCCGCAGATGAGAAGCACAACGTGCCCCCGGCGGCCAATACCTCGTTGAGGTCGTCCACGAGACCAAGTGGCTCCCATTGGGCCATCGCGTAGCTGGGACTTCCGGGGCCCGCAAAGACGTAGGTGGCGGCGCGGACTTGCTGCTTGAAGATGGTCCGCTCGAGTTCGCTCGAGCGCTCGTAGGAGGTGAGGTGCAGGGGGGCAAAGGCGACGTGCAGGGAGGTCTGGAAGTAGTCGAGCAGTTTTTCGGTCATCTGGGGGACGTTTTCTTGGAAGCCGTAGGCCGTGTCGAGATTGACCGCGCGCACTTCGTTGAGCCGTTTGAGGAGTTGACGGTGGACTTTGGTCATTCCCGGAGCCGTCTCGCCCGAGCCCAGTAGTGCGAGAACGCCCTTAGACATGAATCGCATCGTATCGCTCTTGTCTGAACCGGTCGCCGGGCCGTTCGCTAAATTGGAGGAGTGAGTGGCATGGTATTTCAGGTCCGTGAACGCGCCCGAGGCAACGTCACCGCCCCGATGATGCTCTGGGCGACCGTGATGGCCGTGGTGATCTTCATTATCGAAGCGAACCGGAACAAGCAACCGGATGCGGTGTGGGCCGGAGTGATTGCGACCGCGCTCTTTGGCATCTACCTAGGGTGGCGCCGCCGCGGGGCGGCCGTATTTATTGCCCCACTCGTCAGCTGGCTCTTTGCCTGGATACCGCTGTGGATCGCCGCCATGATCCACCACGGTTTCATAAAGGGCCTCTTCGTGGGTCTCTTCCTCGTCACGATTGGCTGGATCGGCATTGGCTTCCTGGAGTTCTTCGGACTCGGGATCGTGACGTTCGTCGTACGGATTTTCCGGGGCCCTTCGAACACGCGCGGGCCCGACGTGATTGTGTTCGGCCCCGACGGCCCCTAGGCCGTCTTCGTCTTCAGTTCTTCAACGCCGTCAAGCCCATCTTGAGGGCACTTAATTAGAGACCAGGAAACTCTCCGGGTGCGTCTAAGACCATCGTGTCCGGTGCGCCCTCGGTGGTGACGTGNNGCCACGACGAAGACCGTCTGGAGTGAGTGACTGAAGGCGTCAATTACCTGTAGTCGCTGCGCTGGAGGTAGGTGGCTGATTTCGGCCGGGTTAGCAGTGATCGTGCCTCCAGAGAGAAGCTTCAGCACGGCGGGCGAGGCGTTCTGGCGTAGTTTGGCGAGGAGTTGGGCGTTAAAGACGGCCCCTAGAACCGCGACACCGAAGGCACCGCCGATGGTGCGAAAGAACGTTGCGGTGGCGGTCGCGGTACCCAGCTGCGAATACGGCACCGAGTTCTGCACCGCGACCACGAGGACCTGCATGACGAGGCCCAGACCGAGCCCGACGATCACCATGTAGAGCGCCACGAATCCGAAGGACGTTTGCGGTCCTAATCCGGCTAGGAATACAAGGCCGACTGCCAGCACTGCCGAGCCCAGGATCGGGAAGATCTTGTAACGCCCCGTGCGCGAAACCAACTGGCCGCTCATGATGAACGTGACGAGCATGCCCGCGACCATGGGCAGCAACTCCAAGCCGGACTTGGTGGGTGAGGCACCGTGCACGATCTGTAGGTAGAGCGGCAGGTAGATGATGGCGCCGAACATGGTGAAACCAATGACGAACCCGACCGATGACGCGGCCGAGAACGTCCGGTTTCTAAAGAGCACCAGCGGAATTATCGGCTCGGCGGCCCGTAACTCAACCAGACAGAAGATCGCAATCAGGGCCACGCCACCGATGCCCAGCGACAGGATCATGGTTGAGCCCCACCCGTACGTCGTGCCGCCCCAGGTGGTGAGCAGGATGAGGGCCACCACGCCAGAGGAGAGGAACGTCGTTCCCCACCAGTCAATCTTGTGGGGTACGCGGTGCGTGGGAATGTGCAACACGATCGCGATTGCGATAAGGGCCACGATGCCGATGGGCACGTTGATGTAGAAGATCCAGCGCCACGAGACGTGTTGGGTGAAGAAACCTCCGGCGAGCGGCCCCAGGATGCTCGAGAGGCCAAACACGGCACCGAAATAGCCCATGTAGCGGCCCCGCTGACGAGGGGGAATGACGTCGCCGATGATCGCTTGGGACCCGACCATGAGACCGCCCGCCCCAATGCCCTGTATCGCGCGGCACGTGATGAGCTCGATCATGCTGTGCGAGAGGCCCGACATCATTGAGCCGATGAGGAAGATGATGATTGAGAGCTGGAAGAAATTCTTGCGCCCGTAGAGGTCGCCGAACTTGCCCCACAGCGGCAAGGAGATTGTCGACGCAATCAAATACGCGGTGACGACCCATGACAAGTGGTTAAGGCCGTGCAGGTCACCGGCGATCGTGGGCAGGGCTGTCGCAACGATGGTCTGGTCGAGCGCCGCCAGGAACATGCCCAGCATCAGGGCGAAGAGTATGACCAGGATCCGGCGGTGCTCTTCCTTGGAGAATTCGTGCTCGGCCGGGGCCTCGATCGAGCCGGTCAGTTCCTCAGTCACGGTTGTTCTCCATTTCAATTCGTACGGTTTCAGAAAATCTCTCAAATAGCGAAGCGAAGCTCGTCAAGTCCTCGTCATCCCAGGTGGTGAAGACCCGGGCGAGGAATTCGCGATGGGCCGCGAGCACGCGTTCCAACGCGTCTCGACCGTTCTGGGTCAATTGGATGCGGCTGGCCCGGCCGTCTTCCGCATCGGCCTCGCGATCCACAAAATCCAGTTTTTCGAGTTGCTGGACCTTGCGGGTCACGGTCGGTGTGTCGACGCCGAGCAGGTCAGCCAAATCCGTGACCCTCAGCGCAGACTCTCCGTGACGCTGGAGCTTGAACATCAGGGCGATTCCAGCCTTGTCGATGCGTACGCCGGCCGCTTGCAGGAGGTGTTCGTGGGCGCGGACCTGGTTCAGGGATTGAGACATGTTCTGTAGATATCCCTGAATTTGCACGATGGCGTTCTCGGACGAGGAGACGTTGGCCGTCGAATCTGGCAAAGTAGTTGCTTTCGGCATGCAACTATCTTACCGGACCGAGGGGGCACCGTGACCCAAAATTTTGACAATACTGATCTACGCCCCGCATTGATTGGTAGTGGCCTAGTTTGAAATTCCGCGAGCCCCAGATGTAAACCCTCTGCTTACCATTCCACAATGGCCACGGACCTACAACGGTGTCGCACGTTTCGGTATCGACTGCATCCCACCGCGCGACAAACAGAGGGTTTCGGTGCGCAACTCAACTTCCAACGCGAGCTCTATAACGCTGCGCTCGAAGAACGCATCGGCGCCTGGGATTGGGAGAGACGTTCTGTCTCATACTTCGACCAATGCGAGACCTTGACCGGCCTTGATGAAGTGCGACCCGANNGGGCCTTCGCCGCGTTCTATCGCAGGGTAAAGAGCGGTGGAACGCCTGGCTTTCCTCGATTCAAATCGGCCCAGCGTTTTGATTCACTTCTGTGGGAAGACAAATCCGGCTGGAAGATCAAATTTGATGTCAGCCGGCTCTACGTGCTCGGAATCGGAGAAGTGAAGGCTAATTTTCACCGCCCACTCGGCGGCACGCCCAAAGCCATCACCGTTAAGCGTGAAGGCACCAAGTGGTGGTTGAGTGTGCGCTGCATTGACGTTCCAGCATTGCCCCTCGCTCCCTCTGGTCGCGAAGTGGGCATCGACCTGGGTATAACCAATGTGGTGGCCACGAGCGACGGCGAGCTCATCGTGGGCGAGCACTTCGGTGGAGACACAAAAAACCGATTGAAGTTGGAACAGCAACGACTATCAAGCAAGCAACGCGGATCTAGAAGACGACGTGGTCAGGTTGAGGTGGTCGCCCGACTCCATCGCAAAGTCGCCAATCAGCGCAAAAATGCTGCCCACCAGCTGAGCCGCCGGCTGGTCAACGAATATGACGTAATAGTCCTCGAGGACCTAGCCATCACCAACATGGTGCGCAAACCACGAGCCAAGCCGGATCCCAACCGGGCTGGCGTCTTCTTACCCAATGGAGCGGCCGCCAAGGCGCGACTCAATCGTTCTATCCACGACGCGGGGTGGGGAAACCTCGCGTCACTGCTCTCGTACAAGGCTGAAAGCGCCGGTCGAGTCGTGGTGACGGTAGATCCCCGCCACACCAGCCAGACGTGTGCCGAATGTGGTCACGTCGAAGCCGGTAACCGCGTCACGCAGGAAGCGTTTCGATGTTGTTCGTGTGGTCATGCTGATCACGCGGACATCAACGCCGCACGCAACATCCTTAGGGCCGGTAGAGCCCTGCAGGCCCTGGCCTGCGTTGACCGAAACTAGGCCACTACCCTAATAATTAACGGCGACGGGGACGAGGCGGTCGACGTGCGCCACCATCGTCAGCGCTGAACGCGGGACCTTCGGGACCCAAATCACCAAACTCGCCGGCCAACTCCGCTTCGAAGGCGGCCTCAAAGGCCGACGACTTGGCCGGGTTTGGCGCGTGGTCGCGGCTCGGTCGGTCGCTGCCGCCACGGTCGCTACGTTCAGGACGTGGACCACGATCGTCTCGTCCACCACGGTCATTGTTGTCACGCGGCGCACGGGCGGGACGAGGTGAGTCGCTGGAGTTTCCATCAGCGCCGGCGAACTCGCCCGCCAACGACAGTGACACCTTGCCCTGGGGATCGATGTCGTCGACCCGCACTTCAAGGGCCTGGCCCAATTCCACGACGTCTTCAACCTGGCCGATTCGCTTGCCATCGTTGAGCGGGCCCATCTTCGAGATGTGCAGTAGGCCGTCACGGCCCGGCATGATCGAGATGAAGGCGCCGAACTTGGCGATGTTCACAACACGGCCCTGGTAGATCGCGCCGACTTCGGCGGTGGGCGGGTCCAGGATAAGGGCAATGCGACGTCGGGCTTCTTCGACGGCGCGGCCGTCCTTGGCACCAATCGTTACGGTGCCCACCACTCCGTCATCGTCGACAGCAATGTCCGCACCGGTCTCTTGTTGCAGGGTGTTGATGACCTTGCCCTTCGGTCCAATGACCTCACCGATCTTGTCGATGGGAATCTCCATCGACACGATCTTTGGCGCCACTTCGGCAACCTGGCTGCGGGGCTCGGGAATCGTGTCAGTAATGACCTTGAGGATGGTCAGTCGGGCTTCCTTGGCCTGGTGCAATGCCTTGGACAGCACGTCGGCGGGCAGGCCGTCGATCTTGGTGTCCAGTTGCAACGCCGTGACCGCGTCGGCGGTGCCGGCGACCTTGAAGTCCATGTCCCCGAATGCATCTTCGGCGCCGAGGATGTCGGTCAACGTCACGTACTTTCCGCCGTCGTAGACCAGTCCCATGGCAATACCGGCAACGGGCGCCTTGATCGGCACGCCCGCGGCCATGAGCGACAGCGTTGATCCACAGACCGACGCCATTGACGTCGAACCATTGGACTGCATGACGTCCGAGACCACGCGCAAGGTATAGGCAAATTCCTGCTCGCTGGGCAGTACGGGGATGAGCGCACGCTCGGCCAGCATGCCGTGACCCACTTCGCGGCGCTTGGGAGCGCCAACACGACCGGTCTCACCTGTCGAGTACGGCGGGAAGTTGTAGTGGTGCATGTAGCGACGGAATTCGTCGGGCGTGATCGAGTCAATCTGCTGGCGCATGCGCGGCATGCCCAACGTCGTGACGTTGACCACTTGGGTCTCGCCGCGCTGGAAGAGCGCGGAGCCGTGGGTCATGGGAAAGAGGTCGAGCTCGGCCGAGAGCGGACGGATCTCGTTGACGCTTCGCCCGTCGATTCGCAGACCCTCGTCGACAATGCGTCGGCGGACCAATTTCTTGGTCATGGACTTAACCGCAGCCTTCACTTCGCTCGAGCGATTGGGAAACTCGCCCGAGAGTTGCTCCATGATTGACGCGGTCGCGGCGGCGAGCGCCTCGGCGCGCGGCTGCTTTTCGCTCAACTTATTGGCCTCGCTGAGGGCATCTTCACCCAGCGATTCGACGCGGGCGTAGACGTCGTCTTCGTAGTCCGCGAAGGTCTGATAGGCAATGGGCTCGATGGGACCACGCTCGGCCACGTAGGCCTTGACGAGATCGCGCTGCAGGTTGATGGCTTCGCGAATCCAGAGCTTTGACTGCTCGAGGCCTTCGGCGAGTACGTCCTCGCTAACCTTGGGCGCGCCATCTTCGTACTTGACGAAGGATCCTTCGGTACCGCCGGCTTCAACCATCATGATCGCGATGTCACTATCCACCGAGTCGCTGAGGGCCCGTCCGGCNNGTGGTGTACGCCATGCGTACGGCGCCAATGGGGCCGTCGAACGGAATGCCCGACAGCATGAGGGCCGCCGACGAGGCGTTGATGGCCAGGATGTCGTGCGGATTCTCTTGGTCGGCGCTGAAAATGGTGCCGACCACTTGGACCTCATTGCGAAAGCCCTTCGGGAATGAAGGACGCAGCGGTCGGTCGATGAGCCGGCAGATCAGGATGGCCTGGTCGGAAAGTTTCCCCTCGCGACGGAAGAAGGCTCCGGGTATCTTGCCCGCGGCGTACGCGCGCTCTTCGATGTCCACCGTGAGTGGAAAGAAATCTATGCCCTCGCGGGGACTGCGCGCGGCGGCCACGGTGGCGAGCAGCATCGTGTCACCGATGCGAGCCAGCACGGCTCCATCGGCGAGTTGAGCGAGGTGACCTGCTTCAAAGGTCAGGGTCTTGTCGGTGCCCGTGATTGGGCTACTTACGCGAATGGCGTCAGTCATGGAATTGCTCCTTATGCAGTTAGCAACACTCCGCCCGGACCCCAGTGGGCAACCTTCGCGCTACGCGACTGTTCTCCACTGGCCTCCGAGGCCTCGGATATGTTGAACGTCGACGGCGTCGACGCGATATGTCGGCTAGCGACGAATGCCGAGTCGACCGATCAAAGCGCGATAGCGCTCGACATTGCCGCGCTGCACATAATCGAGCAGACGGCGACGTTGACCAATGAGCTTCATGAGTCCACGGCGGGTGTGATGATCACCCTTGTGTACCTTGAGGTGCTCGGTGAGATGAGAAATCCGGTCTGTCAGAATTGCGATTTGGACTTCGGACGAGCCGGTGTCCGTCGCGTGAGCCTGATAGTCCTTAATGATTTGCTGCTTCTCAGCCATAACGTGTAGTGCCTTATGAATCGGGTGTCCCGTAGCGAGCCGCCCACTTGACGACCCACGTGATCAGCGTCGCTGACCGAGGTCTAGTCTAGCAGCGCCGAGGACTCGGGAATAAAACTCTTGAAAATCTCCAATGTTTGCGCGACGTCGTGGTCGATCTGGTCCACCAATTCATCGGTCGTGTTAAAGACCTTTTCGCCACGCAGTCGCGACATGAACGCAACGTCGAGGCGCGCGTGATAGAGGTCTGCGTCGAAGCCGGGTAGGTGCACCTCGACCAGAACCGCGCCGTCATCGTAGAACTGCGGTCGCGTGCCAACCGAGATTGCGGCGGGCCGCCACGTCGCGTCAGCGGTGTGCGCCGCACCGGCGTAGATGCCGAGCCCGGGCAACTGTTGGCGAGATTCGAGGGCCATATTCGCGGTCCGGTATCCCAGCTCGCCACCACGGGCGTCGCCGTGAACCACGGTGCCGCGCAGGGTGAACGGACGGCCCAGCAGGGCGTTCGCCGTAAAGAGGTCGCCACCGCCCAGGGCGTTTCGCACCGCGGTCGAGCTCCAGCGTTGGCTACCGCCGTAGATGGGCGCCGGATGCACGCTGAAAGCGTGCGTCAAACCCTCGCGCTTTAACATCGCGACATTGCCTTCACGGTCATGACCGAATTGGAAGTCTTCGCCCACCACCACGTCACAAACGCGCAGCTCACTGACCAACACTCGCTCGATGAACGAGCGCGCCGACTCTTGGGCCAGTACGGCGTCAAACTTTAGGATTCTCACCTGGTCGATCCCCAACGCGGCGAAACCTTCCAGGCGTTGATCAAGCGTCCCCAACTGCAGCGGTGCGCTCTCGGGCGCGAATAACAGTGCAGGATGGGGGTCAAAGGTGACCACCGTCGACAAGGCGCCGCGATCGAGGGCTAGGGCCTTCACCTCGCCGAGCACTTGCTGATGACCCAGGTGCAACCCGTCAAAGACACCAATCGTGGTGACACTGGCCTGGCTCGCAGGCGATGTCTCACCTTCGCGAAGAACAATCATCGTGGCTAACCTAATCCTCTCGCCGGGTCTCGTCCGCCGGCAAGACCAACTCCGGCTTCCACTGCTCTCCTCGTGGGTGCAGTATTCCTACCAACGCACCGCGCTCATTGAGGGCCGCGATTTCGAGGGTGGTAAAGGAGACGTCGAACTGAACGCGCTGACCCATGCGTAGTCGACGCTCTTGCTCGTCGCTCACGATCACGCGTTCTAACTGCGTCACGAAATCCACCGGCGGTCGCAGCGGCGACGGGCCATTTGCGAATTCGTGGGCGAAACCGTCCAATGTCAGTGCCTGATCGACGTGGTGGCGCCCGCTCGAAACTCTTCGCAGGGCTGTGAGGTGACCCTCGGTTCCAACCTTCTGGGCCAGGTCGCTCAACAACACCCGCACGTAGGTGCCCACGGTGCACTCGACCTCGAAATCCCACGTCGCGGCGTCCTCGCGCGCGTTGAGTCTGAACTCGCTCACGGTGATCTCTCGCGGCTCGCGGATTACTTCGAGCCCCTGTCGCGCCAATTCGTGCAGTCGACGCCCGCCGACCTTAAGGGCCGACACCATGGGCGGAACTTGAGACTGTGTGCCGAGCATTGACTCGGCGTAGGTGTTCATCTCTTCGCCAGTGAGCGTCGGCACCGGAGCTTCCGCGGTCACGGTTCCCTGCGCGTCGAGCGAGTCAGTCGCCACGCCCAGACGCACCGTACCGCGGTACCGTTTCACCTCGCTCTGGGCAAAGCGCAGTAGTCGTGTCGATGGTCCGATGCCGAGTACCAAGAGACCCGTCGCCATGGGGTCCAAAGTGCCGGCGTGACCCACGCGTTGCTCATTGACGATTTTGCGCACCTGGGCCACCACGTCGTGACTGGTCAGCCCGGCGGGCTTGTCGAGAAGGAGGAGGCCGTTACTCGTCGTCATGGGTGTGGCGACGCAGAATCTCCTCAACGGCCGAACCGCTCGCAATCGCGGGGTCGGCCATGAACGCTAATCGGGGCGTGCGCTTGAGTCGCGTCTGCACGTTCACCGACGACTGAATCTGGGCCCGTCGTTCGTCCAATGCGGCGCGCGCCTCATCACTTAAGGAGTCGAAAAAAACCATGGCCTGACTGAGGTCGGCCGTGGTGTCAACCCCGGTCACCGTCAGCAGGCCCAATCGTTCGTCGATGTCCGAGATGCGTACTAACTCTTCGGAGATGATCTCGCGCAAGATTTGGTTGATCCGCGCGGTGCGCGGGTACGGGTGGCGGCTTCCTGAGGAGTGCGCCATGTTAAGCCGTGCGAGGGATCTCGCGCTCTTCGAAGGTTTCGATGATGTCACCGTCCTTCAAGTCCTGGTAGTCCGATAGTCCGATGCCGCATTCGAAGCCCGCCTGCACTTCGCGCGCGTCATCCTTGAAGCGGCGCAACGAGGTAATCGTGCCCTTCCAGATGATGGCGCCATCGCGTAGGAAGCGGACCTTGGAGCCGCGAGTGATAACGCCGTTCTGCACGAAGCAACCGGCGATCGCGCCAATGCGTGGTACGCGGAATACTTCACGCACTTCGGCTTCGCCGGTGACCACTTCTTCGAAGACGGGCGACAGGAGTCCGAGCATGGCGGCCTGAATCTCTTCGATCAACTTGTAGATGATCTCGTAGGT